>CACZBP010000137.1 GCA_902779495.1 uncultured Bacteroidia bacterium | reverse complement strand
CGATGGATGCAGGAATGCTCGGCCGTGTTTTCCACGGCCTGATGCAGGCCCTCTACACCGGCGGTAACGCGATGGACCCTTCGGTGGACGCAAAGCAGGTCGCTCCACAGCAGTATGTCACTGCGCAGTATCTGGATTCGTGGCTTAAACGCCCCGCCCAGATAAAGGCCAAGCTCCGCTCCCTCATATGCCTGGAGATGAAGTCGCCCGAAGTGACAGGCAAAAACCTTGTCCTTGAGCAGGTTATATATGGCTATGCCCTGAAGGCCGTCGAGCGTGACATAGAACTGCTGAAAGTTTCTGGGACCGACCGTTTCACCATCCACGGGCTGGAGCTCAAGCTCACCGCCCGATTCGAAGGATTCGAGTTCAAGGGATTCATAGACCGTCTGGACAGCATAGTTCCCGGGAGGAAAAGGATAGTAGATTATAAGACCGGAAAGGTGCAGGACTGCGAGGTGCTCATAGACGCCTCCAATGCGGACAAAGTCATTGAGAACCTCTTCAAGGAGGATGCCAAGAGCCGTCCCAAGATAGCCCTCCAGATGTTCCTCTATGATATGCTGGTATCCCGCGGAGGCGACACCTCCTGCCTCGACAACGCCGTGTATGGCGTCTCGCGCCTCTACAAGGATCCTCCTCTGCAGGCTCCTGTGAGCAAGGATTTCTGCGACAAGATGAAGGACCGCCTCAAAGGCCTCCTGGAGGAGATTTCGGATATGTCACGGCCCATCAGGCGGACGGCCGTCAAGGATGTCTGCGACTACTGTGACTTCAAGACAATCTGCGGAAAATGATAAAGATACTCAAGGCCTCGGCAGGTTCCGGAAAGACTTTCAGGCTTGCCAAGAAATACATAGAGATTCTCCTGGGTTCTGCCGAGCGGGACACCTACCGCCATATCCTCGCCGTCACCTTCACCAATAAGGCCACCGAGGAGATGAAAAGCCGCATAATCAAGGAGTTGCATATCCTTGCCACGACCCCGGACAAGTCCGGATATATCGAGGATTTCGAGAAGGAATTCGGCTCCAGGCAGAAGATAAGCGCTAAGGCGGAGCGTATCCTCCTTGCCATCCTTCACGACTACAGCGCTTTCTCCGTCAGCACCATAGACAAGTTTTTCCAGATGGCCCTCAAGGCTTTCGCACGCGAGTTGGGCCAGTTCTCCTCCTATCAGGTGGAACTGGACAGGGAATCCCTGGTGAAGGAAAGCGTCGACCGCCTGCTTGACGGCGTCACAGAGGATGACAAGGCCATCATCGGATGGCTTAGCGACAGCGTGAAAGAGAATCTGGAAGACGGCGGCTACTACAATCTTGACCGCAAGCTGTATGATATTGCGAAGGCCATCCAGTCCGACGGATACCGCATCCTTCTTGAACAGGAGAATATCGACCAGGAAAAGGCCGGCTCCAAGCAGTTCCTGCTCGGCGTGAGGGATGTCTGCCGCAGGGAGAGGAATTCTTTCCTTAAGGACTATGCCGCCCTTTTGAAGGCGGCGACTGACATCCTCGAGAACAGCGGCGTGCCTGCCCCTGAGAGCAACGGCGGATTCTTCAGGAAACTGTATGACTGGCAGGGACAGTCAAAGGTCGAGATTCCCACCGGTCCCTGGATTGAAAAGGCCCTGGACAGCGACAAATGGTTCGCCAAGGCAAAGGCCGGCAAGTGGCTGCCGCTCCTTGCCGGGAAGGGGCTTGACAAGGTCCTGGAGGATTTCTGTGACCTCTTCGAGGGCCGTTACAAAATATTCCAGACATCCACCCTCATCCTCTCCCAGATATATGGACTGGGGATGGCCGGAGAAATCAGGAAGTCCTTCGCCTCTTTGGTCAAGGAGAAGAACGTGATGTGCCTGGATGATTCCAACACCATCCTCCGAGGGATAATCGGAGGCAGCGACGCCCCGTTCATATATGAGAAACTCGGCGTCCGTTTCGAGGATTTCCTCCTCGACGAGTTCCAGGACACCTCCACCGTCCAGTGGGAGAATTTCGCCCCGCTGCTGGAGGAAAGCGATTCCAAGGGAGGAGACAACCTCATCGTGGGCGACGTCAAGCAGAGCATCTACCGCTGGAGGGGATCCGAATGGAATCTCCTGGACTGCGGAGTGAAGGAGCGGTTCCCCAGGGCCGACGACGGTGAGTCGCTCCGGCAGAACAGGCGAAGCCTCGAGACGATAGTGGCTTTCAACAATGGCTTTTTCGCCTATGCGGCAGGTCTGCTGGACGGGATGGCCGGGACCGACAGGATATCGAAGATATATGCGGACGTGTCTCAGGAGGTGGTTGCCGGGAATCCGGGAGAGGGCTATGTCGATGTGGCATTCGTGCCTAAAGGCGAGCAGCAGCAGAAAGTCCTCGATGTGATCCGGGATGTATATTCCTCCGGTGCAAGATATGGCGACATCGCAGTCCTGGTGCGCACCAACAAGCAAGGTTCGGCGCTGGCTTCGTTCCTTCTGGGCGAGGGCATCCCGGTGCTGAGTGATGATTCCCTCAGCGTGAAGTCCTCCCCGGCCGTGCGGTGTCTTGTCTCGCTGCTGACCCTTGTGGACAACCCCTCTGACAAGGTGGGCGGTTTCCTCGGCGAAGGCCTCGGGATAGATATTCCCCAGAGCTACTCATCCCTCGTGGGACTGGCCGAACAGCTTCTGCGTCAGATGGTCTGCAAGGGCATCTCGCTCGATAACGAAGTTCTTTATATACAGTCGTTTATGGACGAGCTCCAGGACTGGACGGCGGTTAATGGCAATCATCTTGGCGGCTTCCTTTCGGACTGGAAGACTATGGACCCCAAAATCAGTTCCCCCGCCGGAGATGAGGCCGTGCGGGTCATCACCATCCACAAGGCGAAGGGCCTTCAGTACCCTTGCGTGATAGTGCCGTTCGTGGATGAGATGTCCCTGACCGGAACGGCCAGCAAGTGGGTCAAGCCTGATTTCAAGGGCACTCCTCTTGAGGCTGCCGGCGATGCGGGCTATTATGTCACCCTATCCGGCACTTCGGAAAACACCCTGTTCGGGGAGGACTACAGGAAGGAGAGGCTCCTGCAATATGTGGACAGCATCAACACCCTATATGTCGCCTTCACCAGGGCCGAGAAGGAACTGTTCGTCATATCCGGCACGTCCGCCAAGCCTTCCTCCGGCAAGTCTTTCGCGAATATCCTTAAAGATTTCCAATATTCCCCGGGCAAGCGTTATGACTATTCTTCCCTGAAGCGGGAAAAGACTGAGGCTCAGGACCTTCCGGCAAGCTATACTTCATATCCGGCCGAGGACCGCCTCCGCCTGAAATACGATTCCTTCGACTATTTCGGCGACGAAGGACCCTCGGCGCGTCTCAAGGGCATATTGCTGCACGATATCCTTTCGGCGGTGTATGTCCCGTCGGACCTTGACCGCGGAGTTGATTCCGCAGTCGCAGCAGGGGACATCGACCCCGGCGAGGCTCAGGCCTACAGGACCTTCCTTCGCGGCAGGATAGCCGCCCATCCGGAGTGGTTCCCTTCCGAGAGTGCGGGCATCTTCAACGAGCGCGACATCATCGACGCTGATGGCGGCCTGAACCGCCCCGACCGCGTCCTCACCCGCGGAACCACCGCAGTGATAATCGATTACAAGTTCGGCGATCCCCATCCCTCCTACCGCCGCCAGCTCTCCCGCTACGCCTCCCTCTACCGCGCCCTCGGCTTCACCACCGTCTCCGCCTTCCTCTGGTTCGTCGAAGACGACCGCGTGGAGCAGGTGGAAGGGAAGACGATTTTTGCCTCCTGACTGTGCAGAATCGGCCGATTCTGGGCAGGCATAGCGTTTTTCCCGGTGGACCTGCCACCCAGAGCCCGTTTTTATGGCAGGTGAGGTGTTTTTGAAGGTGACCTGCCATAATTTCCGCGTTTTTCTGGCAGGTGGCGGGTGCTGCAGGGGGTACCTTGCTATTTTCGGGGCTGTTTTCTGCGAGGTACCCGGTATGGTGGTGGTACCTTGCACTATTTGGTGGTTTTTTGTACGAGGTACCCGCTCCGCTGACTAGTGTTTTGCGCAGTTTTCATTCAGAGCCTCAGTAGGCGGAGTGAGCGTAACAAGTCGAATTTGAGTTTGACCACCTGTGACACCTGAATGGCCTTCCAGCAGCGTCAGTGGTAATATCGGTGTAACAGGTCAACGCGATGAAATTCGACCTGTGACGCTTGTGTGTAAATGCTGCTCGCAAAGAACTGCCTGGAAAGAGAAGGAGGAGCATAAATCACTGGATCGTATCCAAGAAATTAATCGGCGGTGAGGATGAGGGCGGAAGGACATTGACGGGAATGGAGTTGGCCTTGTGCGGTGGCGTGCGTGAGCCTTGTGCAGGGCACGGTCCTGCGTCAGCAGGATGACCGACAGCCGGACTC
>CACZBP010000136.1 GCA_902779495.1 uncultured Bacteroidia bacterium | reverse complement strand
GACCCTTTGCAACTATGCCCTGTGCGGCACCTGGTCCAACGGCAATATGGACAACACGATGTACACCCGCGCCTTCTCCGGCGGCAGCAACACCCTCCGCTACCTGGTCGAGCAGGCCTGGACTCCCGAGAACAGGGATGCCAAATATCCCCGCCTGTCGGCAAGCACCAACGCCAACAACGCCTGGCTGTCCGACTGGTGGATACGCGACGGCAGCTTCCTGCGTCTGAAGAATGTCCAGCTCGCCTATGACTTCCCCCCCAAGTGGTTCGCCAAGGCTCCCGTTTCCGGAATAAGGGCCTTCGTGGCTGGCACCAACCTTCTCACCATCTCCTCGTTCAAGTACCTGGATCCGGAGAATCCCGGTATCAACAACGGTTATTATCCACAGCAGCGCACCGTAAGCTGCGGAGTCAAAGTTTCATTCTAAAGGAGGTCCGGTTATGAAAAAGATATTTGCAAGAACAGTTCTGGTTTCCTTCTGCCTGCTGAGCCTGTGTGCCTGCAAGTGGATCAACGAAGCCCTTGACATAGAACCTTCCGACCGCTTCTCAGTCAACGCCATATGGTCCACTGAGAACACGGCCGACACCTACCTTCTCGGCCTGTATTCCTTCCTCAAGGAAAACAACGGCAATGTCGGCTGCGACGCCAACCTCACCCGTGTCTGGGATGCCTACTCGGACATCCTCAAGTCCAACTCCTGGAACCAGTACAACCATCCCTACAACACGACTTTCCTCCAGGGGCAGTCCAGTTTCAACGGCCAGAGCGCCGGAGCCTTCGAGTGCTGGCAGGACTGCTATGACAGGATACGCCGCTGCAACGAGTTCCTCCGCGACGTCGCTGTATTTGGCCCGAAGATCAGCGACAATTACGCCACGACCCGTTCGGCTGAAATGCGTTTCATCAGGGCATTCATATATATGAAACTGATGGCAGTGTATGGCAAATGCATAATCCGCGACGCAGTGGACGGCCCCGACCAGAACGACAAGGCCCTTGCCAAGCCCGACGACGTGTGGGACTTCATCGAGGCCGACCTCCGCTATGCCGCGGCCAACATCAACCCCAAGCAGACTCCCGGCAGGGTCACCCGTGCTACGGCCTGGGGAATGCTCAGCCGTGCCGCGCTGTATGCCCATCGCTGGGATGTAGCGATTGAGGCTGCCGATGAGTGCAAGACCGCCGGCGGAGCCCTCGACCCCAGCTATGCCAACGTGTTCGAGGATATATATTCCCCTGAGAACCTTCTCACCTTCGAGTTCCTTCAGAACAAACTGACCCACAGGGGAGACATATTCTTCCGTCCGCTTGGCGACGGTGCACAGGGTGGTCTCCATCCGGGAGCCAACATCTATGCCGTGTTCGGCCCCACCTCCGAGCTGGTCGACAGCTATGAGATGGCCGACGGCACCCCGTTCAGCTGGGCCACCCACGGAGCAGACCCTTACACCGGCAGGGAGCCCCGCTTCTATGCCTCCATCCTCTATAACGGCGCCCAGTGGGAAGGCCGCACCATCGAGACCTTCGAAGGCGGCGCTGACAAGATTGTCGAGTTCGACATCTCCGGAGCCGCAGGTTCCACGGTAACAGGCTATTACCTTCGCAAGTTCATCACCGAGAAGCAGACCGGCTGGGAGAAATATGGCAGCGACCACTTCGCCATCGGACTCCGCTATGCCGAGGTGCTCCTCAACAAAGCCGAGGCCTATGCCCAGAACGGTGACTTCACCAACGCCAACAATGCCTTGACGGAAGTGCGTTCCAGGGTCGGCCTGCCCTCAAAGCCCGTTGCCACGACTCTCGATGAGGCGATGGCAGACATTAAGCACGAACGTATGGTCGAACTTGCCGGCGAAGGCCGCCGTTTCTGGGACCTGCGCCGCTGGAAAGACGCCGTCCAGGTGCTCAACGAGAAAAACCTGCACGGCTGCTGGATAACCAAGAACGACGACGGCACATTCACCTACAAGCAGGTCAGCTGCGACGGCAAGGGAAAGACCCACACCTTCCTCGAGAGCTACTATGCCTTCGCCATCCCCATCACGGAGATATCCAACAATGCCCTGATAAGCCCTGAAGACAATAACCCCGGTTGGTAGAAGAATATGAAAAGATTAGCATACATACTGGCAATGGCCATCTTTGGCGCCGGACTCTTTTCCTGTGCCAAACCCGATGCGGACTATGTCCACGACGACGCTTCCATAAGCGCCATCTATATGTGCAGCACTATGAAGGACGCCACCGGCAAGGAAGTGGCCCTGAGTTTCCCCGGAGCCATCAACCAGGATGCCGGCACTGTCTCCTTCTCCGTCCCCAAGGACAAACGCAAGCAGATCGACCTCACCGCAGTGAAACTGCGTGCCAACGTGGCCTATGACGCCTATGTCAAGGTCACCAAGGAAGGCGGCAAGGATGTCGACCGTACCCTCTATGGCATCCACGACCTCTCCGAAGGCATCACCCTTACGGTGACCGCCCAGATGACAGGCCGTACCAAGGACTACACGATAACTGCAAAATACGAAAAGTAATAACCCTTTTAAGACTATGAAAACATTAAGATTTTTCCTCGCATCCATCGCCATCGTGGCAATGTTTGCAAGCTGCGGCAACAAGGAGCCCCAGCCTCAACCCGGCCCCGGAACTGAAGACAAGAGCGCAGATCCCGGCAAGGAAGGCGAGAGCACCGATCCCGAGGCTCCTAAGAGCACCGAGTGCAAGCTCGAGTCCATCACCATCACTGCGGGTCCCTACACGCTGGAGCCCTTCATTGACCCTGTGGACAAATCCATAGAGATTTCCTATATGCCTGACGAGTACAGGTATCTGGATGCCGCCACCATCGAAGTGACTATCTCCGACAAGGCCACCATCACCCCCGACCCTTCACAGCCCATCGATTTCACTGTGGACGGCGGTGTGACCCTGACCGTTACCGCCGAGGACGGCGAGCACAAGACTGAGTATAATGTCTACCTTGCAGCTGCCGAATTCTCAGAGAAGGTCGAGAAGGTCTGGGAGAAGAAGTTCGGACAGCTCGGCCTCGGCACGAAGGCCAACTTTGACTGCGGCATCGCTTTCGTGGACAGGGAGCATTTCGCTTTCGCCGACCTTCAGGTCTTTGACCTGCAGGGCAACAAGGTGGGAACCCTTAACACTGAGGGCGTTACCGGTCTGCAGGTGTATGGTGACGGAACCGTCAAGTCCAATAAGGAACTGGTTTCAATGAGCAACGACGAGAACGGTGTCCTGGTCGCAATGACCGCTTTCACCGGAGAACTCGAGGAAGGCGGTACCGGCTGCAACTCAGAGGTTTACGCTTGGGTGAACGGTTGGGACAAGGCCCCTGTCAAGGTCTATGGCCCTGTGGGCTATCAGTGCAACTATATGTCAGTTGCCGGCGATGTCACCGGTGACTTCATCCTCAACTTCCGTACTAGAGTTACCGCTGTCCCCCAGATGCACCACGTGCTGGTTTACAAGGACGGCAAGTATTTCAATGGTGACGGTAGTTCTGCAGCCACGTGGTTTGGTCCCAAGATTGAGCATCCCTGTAACGACGGTTGCTGGGGCCAGCAGCTTTCCTTCTTCACCGGTAATCCTGATGACGGCTTCGTAGTGTGGGATTCCCTTGCAGCAGCAGAGCTTGGTGATACAGGCAATGCATCTTCTGCATTTTATGTATATGGCGGATTCTCCGAGTATTTCCCTGAAGGGGCGAATATGACCGACATCCCTGCCATCGAGGAGACTGCCCTGAAGGGACAGGTTACCTGGGCCAGGTGGGACTCCGTGGGCCAGGCCTACAACTATGGAAACCACGCCCTCGGCCACGTTCGCGCATTCCTCTACAACGGTATCAAATACATCATCGCTGCTTCCTCATCCTGGCCTTGCACCTGGATAACCATCCAGAAGGCCGAAGACATCGTCCTTGACGACGAGGAGACCGATGAAATTGACGAGTCAGAAGCCAACTACCTACTTCCTACCACAAAGGTTGATGGATTCGCACAGTGCAATCCTTGCAGCGCTTTCGTCTATGATCCCGAGACGGGTGTGGGACATGTGGTTTACGTTTCCCCGAACGTCAAGGTGCTGGCTTTCGATATCCTGTATAGGTAATGTATTATTGTTTGATGTCTAAAAAGAAACACCATTTGTCCATAAATCAAAAAGAGTTGATTTTTATTAGAATTTGCGTATGACTTTACAAGGCGTTAGAAATAAGAGAAAGTTTGATCCGGAGTATTCCTTAGATAACAAAGTACTTGAATATGGTAAAGAGGTGGTCGATAAAGCTGCAAATAATGCGCATTTACCCTTAAAGGAGTTTCTTCAAAAAGCAAATATTCGCTACGCTCAGCAAGAAAAGAAAAGGGGTAAACTTGCAGGCAAGTATATGTGTACCCAATCACAGAACACATAAAATATGTTTGGTAAAAAATTATTATTGCAGAAGAAAAAAAATGCTACAATTCTTATGATTGAAATGAAA
>CACZBP010000135.1 GCA_902779495.1 uncultured Bacteroidia bacterium | reverse complement strand
CTGGCCGGGCACAGGAGCCCCGAAGCCGCCGCCATCGTGCGCGACTGGCTGTCCGCCCATCCCCACTACCCTCCCCTCCTGAAGAACAAACTACTGCAGGTGGCAGATCCCCTGCTGAGAAACTGAAAGTAGCGCCCCGAAACCGGGACGCTACATTCATTTTAGCCTCAGCTGAGGGCTACTCTTTGCCTGCGAGACGCTTGTAGGTGTTGTAACGCACCTTGGCGAACTGCTCGGTCTTCTCGAGAAGCTCCTGGGCGTTCTCGGGGAAGAGTTTGTACAGGGAGGCGAAACGGACTTCACCCTTGAGGAAGTCCTGGAACTTGGTCCAGTCGGGCTCGCGGGAGTCGAGCGAGAACGGGTTCTTGCCGGCAGCCTCGAGAGCGGGGTTGTAGCGGTACAGATGCCAGTAGCCGCATTCGACTGCGAGTTTCTCCTCCTTCTGGCTCAGGCCCATACCGGCCTTCAGGCCGTGGTTGATACAAGGAGAGTAGGCGATGATGAGGGAAGGTCCGTCATATGCCTCGGCCTCCTTGATGGCGTTCATATACTGAACGGGGCTGGAGCCCATAGCAACCTGTGCCACATAGACATAGCCATAGCTCATAGCCATCATTCCGAGGTCCTTCTTGCGTATCTTCTTTCCGGAAGCGGCGAACTTTGCGATTGCGCCGACAGGGGTGGACTTGGAAGACTGGCCGCCGGTGTTGGAATAGACCTCGGTGTCGAGCACGAGGACATTGACGTTCTCACCGCTGGCGAGGACGTGGTCCAGGCCGCCGTAGCCGATGTCATATGCCCAACCGTCACCACCGAAGATCCACTGGCTGCGGGCGGGGATGAAGTGCTTGTACTGGAGAAGCTGCTTGCTGATGTCGCATCCGCACTCTTCCATAAGGGGAACGAGCTGGTCGGCCACCTCGCGGGTGATTGCGGCATCGTTGCGGTTGTCCAGCCACTTGGCATAGAGGGCCTTCATCGCGTCGGAGCACTTGGTGCACTCCAGACCGGCCGTCATAAGCCTTGCAACGGTCTCACGGGCACGGTCGGAACCGAGCTTCATACCGAGGCCGAACTCTGCGTTGTCTTCGAACAGGGAGTTCTGCCAGGCGGGGCCGTGGCCCTGGGCGTTGGTGCAATAAGGAGATGCAGGGAAGGAGGCGCCGTATATCGAAGAGCAACCGGTGGCGTTGGCAATCATCATATGGTCGCCGAACAGCTGGGTGATATTCTTGATATAAGGGGTCTCGCCGCAACCTGCGCAGGCTCCGGAGAACTCGAACAGGGGCTGTGCGAACTGGGCGTTCTTCATAGAGGCGGCCTTGGGGAGGACATCCTCCTTGTAACCGACCTTGGAGTGGAGCCAGTCGAATGCTGCCTGCTCGGCTTCCTGACCCTGTGCGGAGACCATCTTGATGGCCTTCTCGGGCTTGCAAGGGCAGACGTCGACACAGTTGCCGCAACCGGTACAGTCAGCCACGGAGGTGGCGATGGTGAACTTCCAGTCCTTGAGGTTGGCCTTGCCCTGGGCAATCTTGGTGCCGGCGGGTGCGCCAGCGGCCTCTTCCTCGCTCAGCAGGAAAGGACGGATCGCTGCGTGAGGGCAGACGAATGCGCAGTTATTGCACTGGATACACTTGTCGGGATCCCATTCGGGAACGAGGACTGCGACGCCGCGCTTTTCATAAGCAGTTGTGCCTGAAGGCATTGTGCCATCGGCATAAGGAAGGAATGCGCTGACGGGGAGGGAGTCGCCTTCCTGGGCGTTCACTATGTCCGCGATCTTCTTGACGAACTCGGGAGCGAGGCGGTCCTTGTTGGGATTCTCGAACTTGGCGGAGATGGATGCCCACTCGGCAGGAACCGAGACCTTGACATATTCGCCGCCGCGGTCTACTGCCGCGAAGTTCATATTCACCACGTTCTCACCCTTCTTGCCGTAGCTCTTGACGATGGCGTCCTTCATATACTTGACTGCGTCTTCGTAAGGGAGGATGCCGGTGATCTTGAAGAATGCGCTCTGTAGGATGGTGTTGGTCCTTCCGCCGAGGCCGATCTCAGCTGCGATCTTGGTGGCGTTGATAATGTAGAGGTTGATGTGCTTCTTGCCGATTATGGACTTCACGTTGTCGGGGATCCTCTTTATCGTCTCCTCTTCGTCCCAGAGGCTGTTCAGCAGGAGGCTTCCGCCGTCCTTGATGCCCTTGAGGACGTCATATTTCTGAAGATATGAGGGGACGTGGCAGGCCACGAAGTCGGGAGTGGACACAAGGTAGGGGGCCTTGATGGGAAGGTCGCCGAAACGAAGGTGGGAGCAGGTGTAGCCGCCGGACTTCTTGGAGTCATAGTCGAAATAGGCCTGGCAGTACTTGTCCGTGTGGCTTCCGATGATCTTGATGGTGTTCTTGTTCGCACCCACCGTTCCGTCGGAGCCGAGGCCATAGAACTTGCATTCTGTGGTGCCGGGCTTGACGATGGATATCTCACCCTTGATGGGGAGGGACTTGAAGGTCACGTCATCGACGATGCCGATGGTGAAGTCCTTCTTGGGCTCGCGCAGGGCGAGGTTGTCATAGACTGCGATGATCTGGGCGGGGGTGGTGTCCTTCGAGGACAGGCCATAGCGGCCGCCGACAACCAGCGGGCTGTTCTCCTTGCCCTGGAAGAGGGCCTTGACGTCCAGGAAGAGTGGCTCGCCGAGGGCGCCGGGCTCCTTCGTGCGGTCGAGCACCGCAATCCTCTTGACGGTCTTGGGGAGGACGGTCATAAAGTATTTCTCGGAGAAAGGCCTGTACAGGTGGCAGGTCACGAGACCCACCTTGCGGCCCTGGGCTTCCAGGTAGTCGATGGTCTCGCGGATGGTCTCCGTGACGGAGCCCATTGCCACGATGATATCTTCGGCCTTCTTGTCGCCGTAGTAGGTGAAGGGGCGGTATTCGCGGCCGGTCAGCTCGCTGATCTCACCCATATAGCGCGCGACTATGTCGGGAATCTCGTCATAGTACTGGTTGCGGGATTCGAGCGCCTGGAAATAGACGTCACCGTTCTGGGCTGTGCCCCTGGTGACGGGAGCGTCGGGGTTGAGGGCCCTCTGGCGGAAGTTGTTCAGGGCCTTTGTGCTGACCATTCCCTTGAGGGCCTCTTCATCGAGGGCCTCGATCTTCTGGATTTCGTGTGATGTGCGGAATCCGTCGAAGAAGTGGAGGAAGGGAAGGCTGGACTTGATTGCCGCGAGGTGTGCCACTGCGGCTATGTCCTGGGCCTCCTGCACGGAACCGGAAGCGAGCATCGCGAAGCCTGTCTGCCTGCAGGCCATGACATCCTGGTGGTCACCGAAGATGGAGAGTGCGTGTGATGCAAGGGCGCGGGCCGAAACGTGGAAGACACCGGGGAGCATCTCTCCGGCGATCTTGTACATGTTCGGGATCATCAGGAGGAGACCCTGGGAGGCGGTGTAGGTCGTGGTGAGGACGCCGGCCTGGAGGGAACCGTGCACTGTTCCCGAGGCGCCGGCCTCGCTCTGCATTTCAGTGACTTTCACAGTCTCGCCCCAGAGGTTCTTCTTTCCGTGGGCAGCCCATTCATCAATGTTCTCTGCCATCGGGGATGACGGAGTGATAGGGTAGATCGCCGCGTGCTCGCTGAAAAGGTACGCAATGTTTGCAACCGCGGTGTTACCGTCACAGGTGATGAATTTCTTTTCTTTTGCCATAATCGATTAGGTTTATTGTTTCAGTTATATGTGTCTACGCATAGAACATACAAAAATAACGATTATTTCCGGATTATCCTCACTTTTTGTCCAAAATAATCCTAAACGCTCCCCACGTGCCCAAAACTGGCACGTGAACAGCATTATTCACCGCTTTTGCCCCTGAAGTGCCACCCGAACGGCACTTGAACATCACTCGGCGTCATTTTCAGGCAGAATGAGTTGGAAGTGATGCCAATTCTGACTATATATTTGCTGTGGGAGGGATTGTCGGCGCAACTGTAACTTACGGTTATGCAGTTTTATTTACTGACTACCGAGCACCTGCCGGAAACCATCATCTTCAAAGACGAGGATGATTTCAGGGTTGCGATGAATTATGTAGCTGTCGTCCAATCTGTTACGCACGTCACTATAGTGGCATTTGTCCTGATGTCCAATCATGCCCATTTCATTCTTCAGTGCACCCTGAATGAGGCTTATGATTTTATGTACCGGTTCAAAAGAATGATCGGGATACACTATGGAAGGAAGTACGGCCATTCTTCCCCATTCCGACGGAACCATATGGATATCAAGGAGTTGCCCGGCAGCACCGAAGCCCTCTCAAGGGCGATAGCATATGTTCAGATGAATCCGGTGGCGGCACGCGTCTGCATTCACCCGACCGGTTATAGATGGGGCACCGGAGAGCTCATGGCAGACCAATCGGTTCTTTCAGTCACAGAGAACAGACAAGGCTCCTTCACAGCAACGAGATGCTTCCCGCAGATTAACTCTTCCTCGAAAGCAAAGGCAGTACGGGAGGGCGATGACTGCTTTCCATCTTTCAGGGACCAGGTAATAAGCGCCGCGATTCCGGACCTGTGCCGTACTATGTTCCGGCAGGAATCCATATCCGGACTCCCGCCTGCCCAGAAAGCAGAAGCCCTCCGCCAGATACGCCGACGCTTCAGTGCCGATCCTGCCCAGATAGCAAGAGTCACAGGAGTGCCATATCAGGAAGTTATATCCTTGATGGAAGAGTATTTCTAGACAAAGTGCTGTTCACGTGCCGTGCAAGATGTACGTGAACAACAAAATAAGCGGAATATGCAGTTCAAGTGCACTTCTAAGGACACTTGGACAGCAGAAGGTAATCTCAGGACAGGGAACTGATTCCTTCGATCTCGACTATGCCGCCTGAAATGCGCTTCACCAGGCCCTGGAGAACCGTGCCCGGGCCGACTTCTATGAATTTGTCGGCGCCGTCCACCAGCATGTTGCCCACGGTCTGGGTCCATTTGACCGGAGAGGTGAGCTGGGCAAGGAGGTTAGTCTTGATGGCATCGGGGTCAGTCTCCGGATGGGCGGTAACATTCTGATAGACAGGGCAGATAGGGGTCTTGATGGGGGTGGCTTCAATGGCCTTGGCAAGCTCGGCGCGGGCGGACTCCATCAGGGGTGAGTGGAAGGCGCCGCTCACTGCCAGGGGAAGGGCGCGCTTGGCGCCGGACTCCTTGGCGAGCACGCAGGCTGCGCGCACCGCTTCCGCTTCACCGGAGATGACGACCTGACCGTCGCAGTTGTAGTTGGCCGGGACCACAAGGCCTTCAGTGCGCTGACAGAGTTCCTCGACCGCTGCGTTGGGCAGGCCGATTATGGCCGCCATCAGGCCGGGATTGCTTTCGCAGCATTTCTGCATCGCTCCGGCGCGGGCCGCGACCAGACGGAGACCGTCTTCGAAGCCGATGGCTCCGGCGGCGGCAAGGGCCGAGAACTCGCCCAGGGAGTGGCCTGCGACCATATCGGGAGCGAAATCCTCCAGGCAGGCGGCCAGGATGACCGAGTGGAGGAAGATGGCCGGCTGGGTCACGCGGGTGGCCTTGAGCTGGTCGTCGGTGCCGTCGAACATAATGTCCGTAATGCGGAAGGAGAGGATGTCGTTGGCCCTTTCGAAGAGGGTGCGTGCCTTTTCGGACTTGTCATAAAGGTCCTTGCCCATTCCGGCATATTGGGCTCCCTGACCGGGGAATACGAAAGCTTTTGTCATAATATTTCGATATTTGCTACAAATTTAAACAAGTTTTTGATTATATTTGTGGGAAATGACGCAAACAATCTAAAATATTCAAGCATATGAAAATCTTTTCCCGCATCCTGGCTCTCGTGATGGCCTTTTGCATCATCTCATCCTGCTCCATTCTCAAGGGCACTTCCGGAAACGGCCTTTCCAACGGCCTCCAGACCGGCCTCGCCCTCCTGAATATGTATAACACCATCAAGCAGAACAAGCAGGTCCAGCAGGCCCAGACCCAGCAGGCTCAGCAGCAGGCGACTGCCACCGCCACCAGGGGCCTCGACCTTTCCAATGCCAGCAACCTGCTGAACATCGCCCAGATCCTCACCGGTGCCGGCACCCTTCAGAACGCCACCCCGACCTACACCAACCAGTTCTCCAACGGCCTCATTGAAGGCTCTTCCAACCTGGTGAACCAGAGCAACGTGTCCAACGTCCTGGGAAGCCTTCTGAACCTGAACAACATCGACACCTCCTCGATCCTTAACGCCGCCGTCTCCGCTGCCGCGACCCAGGCCGGCAACGCAGCCACCAAGGCCACCCAGACCGCAACCCAGGCTGCCACACAAGCAGCGACAAGCGCAGCACAGCAGGCTGTGACCGTCACCCAGCAGACCCCCGGCGTCTCCGAGACCCTCGGCGTCCTGGGCTCCCTGTTCAACATCTTCGGGAAATAGGCATTATACAGAACCTTAACAGACACCAAAAAGGCCGGCACTGCAGTGTGCCGGCCTTTTTGGTACCCCCGAGGCGAATCGAACGCCTATCCGGAATCCGAAATTCTATCCGTTAAACTACGGGGGCGGATGCGGACCGCAAAGTTAGCAAAAAAATCAGAATCACACAACCTCACCCCAGAGGTCACGGGAGTGAAGCCTAAATGCCGCCCTTGAGGGTCTCAAGGAGGAGGCGGCAGACGTCGCGTCCGGAAAATTCGGGAAGCGGGTTGAAGTGGATGTCGAAAGCGAAACGCGGGAGCTGGACGGCGAGCTGCACCAGGGTGCCGGCCACAACCTCGTTACGCACGGCTATGGCAGGCAGGATGCCCACCAGTGAGGTGGAGCCGCGCACCATCGACTTTATAGCCTCCGGCGAGGAGGATTTCACCGAGACGCGGGCCAGAAGGTCCGGGGTCAGGAACGGTAAATACCTGTCCCATATGGCAAAACGGTTGGAGACGTGGACTCCGGCGATGGTGGAGAATCCTCCCCGGGATTCGGCCATCGAACGGTTCAGGGGCGAGGCCACGAGGGTGGCGTCCATCACGCCCACCAGTCGGCTCTCGCCCTCGAAGTCCATAGTCTCGGGACTGGGGCTGGCGGTAATCTCCACGTCGGCATCTCCCGGAGTGCCGAAGTAGCTGCCGGGCACGTCGGGATTGGGCTCCGCCTGAGGGTCGAACACCGACGCCGAAGGGGCGTCGCCCACCGGCTCTATCTCGAAGGAAAGTTCTGGATGAGAGGAATATAGCGTCACGAGCACGGAGGGCAGCAGATAGGATGCTATCACCTCGTCGGCTGCTATGCGCACAGGACGGTTCACGGACAGGCGGCCTTCGGGGCCGAACATCCGGGTGGCGGCGTCATACCAGTAGAGGATCTTTTCCGCATATTCCTTGAATGAGAGGCCCTCGGCGGTGGGATAGGCCTCTCCCCTGGCGCGGACAAGGAGCTGCACGCCGAGCATCTTCTCCAGGGTCGTGACATTCTGGCTCACGGCCGACTGCGAGATGCCAAGGCCGGAGGCCGCCACGGTGAAACTTCCGGTGCGCACCACCTCGAGAAATACCCTCAGTCTGAAATCCTCTATCATATCGGTACAAATATAGCGATTTTGCATTATATTTGCAGTCCCGTAGCGCGGAAATTTTATTTATAAACATATTAATTATGAGAAAATTCATCCTCTTGGCAGCCGCATTGATTCTCGGCGCAGGTTCGCTCCTCGCCCAGGACCCGATGCAGCAGCTTCCCCTTGACGAGGCAGTCCGCAAAGGCGTCCTCGACAACGGCATGACCTATTACATCCGCCCCAACAACAAGCCTGAAGGCCGTGCGGAATTCTACCTCGCCACCAACATCGGCGCTCTCCAGGAGGCCCCGGACCAGGACGGTCTCGCCCACTTCCTCGAGCATATGTGCTTCAACGGCACGAAGAACTTCCCCGACAAGGGCATCCTTGACTACCTCCAGAGCATTGGCGCCTCCTTCGGCGGCAACGTCAACGCTTCCACCGGCGTGGAGCAGACGATCTATATGCTCAACAACATCCCCCTGGTCGACCAGAGCGTTGTCGACAAGTGCATCCTCATAATGCACGACTATTCCCACTTCGTCACTAACGACCCCGTCGAGATTGACAAGGAAAGGGGCGTCATCCTCGAAGAGAAGAGGACCCGCAACACCGCCCAGTGGAGAATCCGCGAAGCCTCCGGCAAGTATCTCTACGGAGACTCCAAATATGCCACCACCAGCGTCATCGGCACGGAGGAAAGCCTGAAGACCTTCAAGCCCGAAAGCCTCGTCAATTTCTACCAGACTTGGTGCCGTCCTGACAATCAAGCACTTATCGTTGTCGGCGACATCGATCCCGACTATGTAGAAGCCAAGATCAAGGAAACCTTCGCCGACATCCCCGCCCCCGTCGATCCCAGGCCCAAGGATGTCATCAAGGTCCCCGACAATGTCGAGCCTATAGTTGGAATCCTCACCGACCCCGAGCTCACAAACACCGCCGTCCAGGTCATCTGGAAGAGCGAGCCTATGCCCGAGCAGATGAACAACACCGTCCCCGGCGTAATGACCTCGATGGTGAAGAACATCATCAGCACCGTGATGCGTGAGCGCCTCGACGAGGTTGCCGCCAAGCCCGGCGCCCCTTTCCTGAACGGCTATATGTTCATCACCAAGCTCTGCGAGACCTGCGAAGCCATCTATGGCGGCTTGTCCTGCAAGGAAGGCGGTGCCCAGGAGGCCCTGAAGGCCTATCTGACCGAAGCCGAGAGGGTTAAGAAATATGGTTTCACCGACGCCGAGGTCGAGCGTGCCAAGACCGAGCTCCTCTCCCAGTATGAGAAGGCAGCCAACGAGGCCGCGACCCGCAAGAACGCCGAACTGGTATATCCCCTCATATACAACTTCTTCGACAACGAGCCCGTCCTCGACCCTGCGATGGAGTACCAGCTTGCACAGCAGATGCTCCCTATGCTCAGCGCAGCGATGATCAACCAGGTCGCAGCCCAGGTCATCACCGACGAGAACCTCGTCGTCATATACCAGGCCCCCGCCAAGGACGGCCTCAAGCACCCCACCGAGGCTGACCTCCTGAATGTCATCAAGGAAGTCCGCGCTTCCGACATCAAGCCCGCCGAGGGCGAAGAACTCCCCAGCGCCTTCATAGACCCCGCTTCCATCAAGAACGGGAAGGTCAAGAAGGAGAAGCCCGGCATCCACGGCTCCACCGTCTGGACCCTCAGCAACAAGGTCAAGGTCATCCTCTTCCCCAACGACTTCGAGAAAGACCAGATAACCATCAACGCCTATAAGCTGGGCGGCTCCTCCATCATCGCGGAGAAGGACCTCCCCAGCTTCGACGAGAACGTCATCACCCTGTTCCAGCGTAACAGCGGCGTGTCCAAGTTCTCCTCCACAGCCGTCAACAAGATGCTGGCCGGCAAGCAGGTCAACGTATCCCCCTTCATCGACGACCTGCGCCACGGAATCCAGGGCAGGACGACCATCAAGGACCTCGAAACGGCCTTCCAGCTCCTCTACCTGGAGTTCACCGATCCCCGCTTCGACAAGACCGAATGGGACAAGGGCATCAATATGCTCAGCTCCGTAGTTCCCAACTTCGTCAATATGCCCGACTACAAGTTCGCCCAGAGGGCATATGAGACCTTCTACGGCAAGGACAACAAGCGCCACGCCCTCATCACCGAGGAGACTCTCAAGCAGGCAAGCCTCAAGACCTTCGAGAAGGTCTACCGCAAGCAGCTCTTCAAGGATGCAGGCGGCCTGACCGTCATCATCACCGGAGACTTCACCCTCGAGGCCATCAAACCGCTGGTTGAGAAGTACATAGCCTCCCTGCCCAAGGGCAAGGCAACCAAGTGGGTTGACAACAATAACGAGGTCCTCCCCGGCAGGCGTTCCGTCGACTTCTCCGTCCCGATGGAAACACCGAAGGTGACCGTAGCCCAGCTCTACAGCGCTCCGATGTCATATTCCACTATAAAGAGCGTAGCCGTTGAGGCAGCAAGCTATATCCTCGATATGAGGTATGTCACCTCCCTGCGTGAAGACGAGGGCGGCACCTACGGCGCCCACACCAGGGCTGAACTCGAGAGGGAGCCTAAGGGCTTCGTGACCTTCCAGATCCAGTTCGACACCAACCCTGACTCTGCCGACAAGCTCCGCAAGCTCGCCGTCGAAGGCTTCAAGGCCCTCGCTACTGACGGTCCCACCGCAGAGGAATTCGATATGGCCGTGAAGAACCTCCAGAAGAAACTGCCAGAGAGCAGGATCACCAACAGGTACTGGGGCGGTGTCCTGCGCCGTCACAACGACTATGGCGCCGACACCGACGCAGAGCGTGAGAAAGCCATCAACTCCCTGAAAGTGAGCGACATCAAGGACGTCCTCCAGACGCTCCTCGGCGCCGGCAACTTCGCAGAGGTAGTGATGAGGGCCCAGTAAACGGGCACCCCGATGCAAAAAAAGCGGACCCGGTTTCGGATCCGCTTTTTTTTAATGGTTGATTGATTATTACTCCTCGGGAGCTATAGCGCCGGTGGGGCAAACTCCTGCGCAGGTGCCGCAATCGATGCAGACATCGGGGTCAATCTTGTAAACGTCACCCTCGCTGATAGCGCCAACGGGGCATTCTCCTATGCAGGTACCGCATGCGATACATACATCTTCTGCAATTTTGTGTGCCATATTGTCTAGATAAAAATTTGTGCAAATCTAAAACATTTATTCCATATTTCAAAAAAAGGCAGCATATTTGCAATAGGTAATCTTCGTGATGAAAAGAATATTGGCATATCTGGCCGTTTTGGCCATTACTGTGACCGCCGCCCGGGCCCAGACCAGGTCCACCTCGGGCAGCGGAGCCACCATCGACGGCAAGGTGGAGCTGGACAAGACGGTCCACGATTTCGGAGACGTGCTCACCGGCAGCGGCCCCCTCACCTGCACCTTCACCGTCAAGAACATATCCTCCGAGAACACGGTCATATATAACGTCGTCAAGTCCTGCGGATGCACCGACAT
>CACZBP010000134.1 GCA_902779495.1 uncultured Bacteroidia bacterium | reverse complement strand
GCCTGCTTCCTGGTGGAACTTCTGCTTAAACTTTTGCTCAGGAGGTTGCCATGACATATTTCTTCGCACAATCGCAATATTTCTGGCTGCTGCTTCTGATCCCGGTGATCCTGGTGGCATATGCCCTCGTCCAGAGGGGCAAGACCCGCCGTATCCGCCGCCTGGGCGACGAAGCCCTGGTAAAGGAGCTGATGCCCTCGCGCAGCGTAGCCAAGGGCTGGGTGCGCATCGTCATATTCTGCTTTGCCTGGCTGTTCTTCGTGATAGGCCTGTGCCGGCCCCTCATAGGAGCCAAGCTTCAGGAGCGCAAGACCAAGGGCGCCGAAGTGATGATAGTGCTCGACGTGTCGAACTCCATGCTCGCCCAGGACTATTCCCCCAACCGCCTGGAACGCGCCAAACTGGCGATTTCCAGGATAGTTGACAAGCTCGGCGACGACCGCATAGGCCTTATCGTCTTCGCCGGCCGCGCCTTCGTCCAGCTGCCCATCACCACGGACTATGTCTCCGCCAAGATGTTCCTCGGCAGCATCAGCACCGAATCCGTCCCCGTCCAGGGAACGGCCATCGGTGACGCAATTTCCACAGCCATCCGTTCCTTCAGCGCCCAGAGCGAGAAGAGCCGCGCCATAATAGTCATTACCGACGGTGAAAACCACGAGGACGACCCTGTCGCGGCGGCCAAGGATGCGGCCGATATGGGAATAATAGTCTACACCATCGGAGTCGGTTCCGCCCAGGGCCAGCCCATCCCCTACAAGGGTGAGCTGATGAAAGACAAGGACGGCGAGATAGTCGTCACCAAGCTGGACGAACAGACCCTCAAGGAGATAGCCAAGGCCGGAGGCGGAGCCTATGTCCACGCCGGCAACGACGAATTCGGCCTTGCCCCCATAATCGAAGACATACGCCGCCTCGAGGACGAGGAATTCACCTCGCAGGTGTTCGAGGAATATGACGAGCAGTTTATGTATTTCTTCGCAGTGGCGCTGCTGCTTCTGGTAATCGAGATGCTTATCGGAAACCGCAAGGCCCTCCTGAAGGACTCCACCTCGGTAGCCGGCAACTACAACCTTGCAAACAACCTCTACCGCCAGGAAAACTGGGAAGAGGCCGGAAAATATATGTCCAAGCTCGACAAGCAGGCCGAAGACCTCGAGCGCGGCTCCGACATCCTCTTCAACGAAGGGGACATAGCCATCGCGAAGCAGGACTGGAAAGCCGCCGTGGATGCCTTCAGGCGCTCCCTCCTGATGAACCCGGGCGACCTTGACGCAAAGGAGAACTACATCTACGCCAAGAAGAAGCTCCAGGAGCAGCAGAACCAGCAGAACCAGCAGAATCAGGACCAGAACCAGGATCAGAACCAGGACAATAAGGATAACCAGGACCAGAGCCAGGACCCTCAGGACCAGAGTCAGGATCCCCAGGATCAGAGCCAGGACCCCCAGGACCAGGAAAAACAGCAGCAGCCCCAGCCGCAGGACCAGAAGATATCCCCCCAGCAGGCCCAGGCTATGCTGAAGGCCATCCAGGCCAAGGAAAAAGAGACCCAGGACAAGGTCAACAAGGAAAAGGCGGATGCCCTGAAAGCCGCCCAGAAAGACAAGAATTGGTAGGAATATGAAGAAGTTGCTTATATCGCTCGTAGCCGCGACCCTGTCGCTCGCGGCTCTTGCCCAGACCGAAATAAGGGTTGAGGCCCCGAATATGGTGGCGGTTGACGAACAGTTCAACCTCACCTTTGTCATCGAGGGCGAAAGCAAGCCCGCCTCGTTCAGCTGGACCATAGGCAGCGACTTCCAGCTGGTCTGGGGCCCCCAGAAAGGTACGTCATCCAGTGTGCAGATAGTTAACGGAAAGATTACCAAATCGGAACAGTACACCTATACCTACGTCCTGCGTGCCACCAAGAAGGGCCGTTTTACCATTCCCGCCGCCACGGCATCCGTGAGGGGCCGGCAGATATCTTCCCGTACCCCTGAGATTGAGGTCCTGGATTCGGGAGCATCCAGCCAGCAGCCTTCTTCCGGCAGCGCACGCCAGGGCCAGGGACAGCAGCAGAGGCGCAGCGGCACCGCCGATGTTGCCTCCGACGACCTTTTCCTCCGCTTCAACCTCAGCAAGACCAGCGCCGTGATAGGCGAGCCCATATATGCCACCCTGAAAATCTACAGCAGCGTCAACATCTCCGGCTTCGAAGATGCCAAGCTGCCGTCCTTCAACGGCTTCTGGAGCCAGGAGAACGCCCCCTCGCAGATTCAGTTCAAGAGGGAGTCCGTGGGCGGAAGGATATATGACGCCGCCCTCATCCGCAGCTATGTGATAATCCCCCAGCAGGCGGGCGACCTGAGGATAGACCCGGCCGAGCTGGTGACCCTTGTGAACGTGCGCTCCCAGCGCCGTTCCGGCAGCATATTCGACGACTTCTTCGACAATGGCTATGTCACTGTCCGCAAGAGGGTTACGACCCCTGCAGTGACAGTCCGCGTGAGCCGCCTTCCCGAAGGCGCCCCGGCCTCCTTCGGCGGGGGAGTGGGCACCTACAGCATCTCCGCAAAGCTAACCCGTGACAGTCTCAAGACCCACGATGCCGCTTCGCTGATAATCACCGTCACCGGCAAGGGCAACGTGTCCCTGCTGGAGGCCCCGAAGGTCAGTTTCCCTCCGGATATGGATGTCTATGACACCAAGGTCACCGGCGGCGCGGAAAGGGGCAGCACCTCTGGCAGCAAGACCTTCGAATATCCCTTCATCCCCCGCAGCCACGGCGACTTCACCATAGAGCCGGTGGAATATTCCTACTACGACGTAAATGCCGGAAAATATGTGACTTTGCACACAAAGCCCCTCGAGCTTCACGTGGAGAAGGGGGCCGTGCAGGAGACGTCTCCCGGCGTCACGACCCTCCCCGCCATAGACCGCAAGGGCGTGCGCAACCTCGGCGAGGACATCCGCTATATCTGGGTAAAGAAGCCTTCGATGGACTCTTCCCGCGGGTGGATCGTCTCTTCCGTGTGGTACTGGGTGCTTGCCTCGCTTATGGCAGCGGGCGCCCTCCTCACCTGGGATTATATACGGCATTCTACGAGGAGCTCCACAAGGCCCTCCTGGGATTCATATCCGACAAGCTCAACCTGGGCGGCGAAGACCTCAGCAAGGAGGTGATAGCCTCCCGCCTGACCGCCTCCGGCGTTCCGGCCGACCTGGCCTCGAGGTTCAATGCCCTGCTTGATGCGTGCGAGTTCGCCCGCTACTCTCCCGAGGGAGGCGACTCCGCTATGGGCGGCCACTATGACGAGGCCGTAAGTGTCATATCTTCAATTGATTCCACTATGAAAGGACATAAAGGCGGCGGTGCTGCCCTGGCTCTCGTGCTGCTGCTTCTTCCCGGAATGATGCAGGCCCAGACCAGCTATCCGGACTCCCTGTGGCAAAGGGGAGTGAACGCCTATGAGAACGGCCAGTGGGAGACGGCTTCGAGCGCCTTTGAAGCACTTCTTTCCGCCGGCATCCAGTCTCCTGAGGTCCAGTATAACCTTGGCAATGCCTACTACAAGCAAGGCGACATCCCCCGTGCGATACTGGCCTACGAGCGCGTCCTCAAGGCCGACCCTTCATCGGCCGACGCCCGCTTCAACCTGGAGTTCGTGAGCTCGCTCACCCAGGACAGGATAGACGCAGTGCCGGAATTCATATTCAAGGCCTGGATGCGCAAGGTGTGCTATCTGCTGTCCTCCAATGCCTGGGCAGTTATAGCCCTGGTGCTTTTCGCCGCGTTCCTCACCCTACTGCTGACCTTCCTGCTGGCTCCCCGCCAGCGTGAGCGCAAGGCAGGCTTCTTCGGCGCCATCGTGGCCGTGCTGCTGTGCGCCGCGGCCCTGACCTTCTCCCTGTGGCAGAAGGATGAGGGTACCCGCGCCGATGCGGCCATAGTGATGGTCCCCGTGAGCGCCGTCAAGAGCGCCCCGGCGGGCGGCACGGACCTCTTCGTCCTTCACGAAGGCACGAAGGTCCGCCTGCTCGACGATGTCGGCTCGTGGAAGAACATCTCCCTCGCCGACGGCCGTCAGGGCTGGATCCGTTCCTCCGATATCGAAGTAATCTGATTCTGTGCGTCACAGGTCGATTTTGACCGCCGTGACCTGTTACACCGAAATGGCCTCCCAGGCATCTGAGAGGCCAATCTTGTGTCACAGGTGGTCGACCTGAAAATCGACCTGTTACAAAGCGGGAAAATCAGTACCTGTTGAGGGGTCTTCCGGAGGTCATCATATGGACCTTGCGGCGCACCTCGGCGAGGACGGCAGCGTGGGCTTCGAGCTCGGCCGCCTGGGCCGGTGTGGGCTCCTTGGCGGTGAGGGCCGCGACGTGCTCGCTGGCCGAAGAGAGGACGGTGTCGATCAGCTCCACTATGTCAAGCATATCCTTCTCCACAAAGCCTCTGGAGGTGACGGCCGGGGTGCCGATGCGAAGACCGCTGGTCTGGAAGGCGGAGCGGCTGTCGAAGGGGACCATATTCTTGTTCACCGTTATGTCGGCCTTGACGAGCTCTTTCTCGGCGACCTTGCCGTTAAGGTCCGGGAACTTGGTCCTTAAGTCGATGAGCATCAGGTGGTTGTCCGTACCGCCGGAGATTATCTTATAGCCTTTGGATATCATTGCGCCGCACATCGCCTGGGCGTTGGCGACGACCTGCTTCTGGTAGTCCACATATTCGGGCTGCATCGCCTCATAGAAGGCGACGGCCTTGGCGGCGATGACGTGCTCGAGGGGGCCGCCCTGGATGCCGGGGAAGACGCTGGAATTGAGGATGGCGCTCATCTTCTTCACCTCGCCCTTAGGGGTCGTCAGGCCCCAGGGATTGTCGAAGTCCTTGCCCATCAGGATGATGCCGCCGCGGGGACCGCGAAGGGTCTTGTGGGTCGTGGAGGTGACGATGTGGGCATATTTCACCGGGTTCTTCAGAAGGCCGGCGGCGATAAGGCCGGCGGTGTGGGCCATATCTATCCAAAGGATGGCGCCCACCTTGTCGGCAATCGCACGCATCCTCTCATAGTCCCACTCGCGGGAATAGGCGGAGGCACCGCCGATTATGAGCTTGGGCTTGCACTCCAGGGCCGTCTGCTCCATCTTGTCATAGTCTATGCGACCGGTCTCGGGGTCGAGGCCGTAAGCTACTGCGTGATAGAGTATTCCGGAGGCGTTGACCGGGGAGCCGTGGGTGAGGTGGCCGCCCTGGGAGAGGTCAAGGCCCATAAAGGTGTCGCCGGGCTTGAGGCATGCCATCGTGACGGCCATATTGGCCTGTGCGCCGGAGTGGGGCTGCACGTTGGCATATTCGGCATCATATATCTTGCAGAGGCGGTCTATGGCCAGCTGCTCGATTTGGTCCACTACTTCACAGCCGCCATAGTAGCGACGGCCGGGGTAGCCTTCGGCATATTTGTTAGTGCAGACGGAGCCCATGGCGTCCATAACCTGCTGAGATACATAGTTTTCCGAGGCTATCAGTTCCAGTCCCGAAGACTGCCTTTCCCTTTCCCTCTTGATGAGGTCGAATACTTCCAGATCCTGTTTCATAAAAAATATATGTGGTATGTCCTACAAATATAGCAATATTTTGTCGTATCTTTGCATCCGAATGGACAGAAAACTGCTGAATATCGAACTGGGACGGGTTAGCGCGGAGCAATACCGGGCTCTCCCTCCCTCCGGAATGGTGCTGGTGCTGGACAATATCCGCAGCGCGCACAACGTCGGCTCGGCCTTCCGCACCGCGGACGCCTTCAAGGCGGACAAGGTGCTGCTGTGCGGTATATGCGCCACTCCCCCTTCGGCCGAAATACACAAATCCGGCCTCGGCGCCGAGCTCAGCGTTCCCTGGGAATACCGGCAGGACACCCTTTCCGCCGTCAGGGACCTCAAGGCCGAGGGCTACACCCTCGTCAGCGTGGAACAGACGGTGAATTCAGTGAAACTTGACAAGTTCACCCCCGAGCCGGGAAGGCGCTATGCCCTCGTTTTCGGCAACGAGGTGGAAGGCGTGAGGCAGGACGTGGTGGATGAGTCGGACTTCGCCCTGGAGATCCCCCAGTGGGGCACGAAGCACTCCCTCAATGTCTCGGTTTCAGTGGGCGTAGTCCTGTGGCATATTGTAAGCAAAAAATAACGCGTTATGTTGAAGAAATACCTTATAGTCTTCCTGATATCGATGGTGCCTCTTATCGAGATAAGGGGCGCAGTGCCATATGCCGTCGGCTTCGAACTGCCGCTGGTGCCTTCCTACATCGTAGCCATCATAGGCAATATGGTCCCAGTGCCTTTTATCTTCCTGTTTGCCAGGAGGATACTCGAATGGGGCAAGGACAAGAAGGTCATTGGCAAGTTCTTCACCTGGTGCCTTGAAAAAGGCGAAAAGGGCGGAAGGAAGCTGGAGGAAAAGGCCGGCAGGGGCCTCTATATCGCGCTCCTGCTGTTCGTCGGCATCCCGCTGCCCGGCACGGGCGCCTGGACCGGCACCCTCGCGGCCAGTATGCTCAATATGGACTTCAAGAAGAGCACATTCGCAGTGCTCGCCGGCGTCCTCCTTGCCGGCACCATAATGCTGCTGGCATCGCTGGGCGTCTTCGGCGCCATTTCCCTGGCTAAATAATGATTTTTCACCATACAACTTGGCCGCAAAATAGTTATTTTTGCAGCCGGATAAAACTATTGCTATGAAAAAAACTATATTGCTCTGCGCTTCGGCGCTGATCGTTTGCCTTCTGGCAGGTTGCAAGAAAGGCCAGCCGGAAGGTGACGCCGACCCCAAGGACATCCCTTCAAGCGACCCTATAGAAGAACCGTCCGGCGACGAGCCTTCGGATGATCCTTCGAAGGACGCCGGACCCACGATAGAGGGGCTATGGAGCGGAAAGTCTTTCGCCAAGGACGATATATATGTATCCTTTGACGGCGGTAAATGCACGTGCTACATCTACGACGGCAAAGAACTGTTGTTCCGTGTGGATGCGGATTACGCGGTCGATAAGGAACGCGGCGCATTGAAAATGACCAATATCAGCGGCTATCAGAAGAACCACCTCGGTGAGTTCCGCGAGATTTTCCACACCCTCGGCTCCGAGGTTGAAGCTTTCGTGGGCGACGGCGACCTTGACGTCCACCAGACGCAACTTATAGGACCCTTCGTCAATACCGGGCTGACCGTCCCCTTCTCATTCACCGAGGACGGTAACCTTCTGTTTGAGGGCGAGGATTCCCCTTGGGAGGGTGATTATTACCTGGAAGAGGACGACATCGAGAAGATTCTGGGCCCCCAACTGGTAGAAGGATTGGCCCTTGTCCACATGGAAGAGGGCTATGATATGGGTATGATGATGTATTTCCGTCCTCACGGAGTCCTTAATATGGTCAGCCCGGAAGATTCCATGATTATGATGGCATGGGAAACTGACGGTTTCAGCAAGGAAGGTTTTGACTTCGATATTGACAAGGAATTCCAGGGATTCGGAGCGGAAGACGTGTGCCAGCCCTGGCAGTACTGGAGTTTTATGGAGTTTAAGATTCCGACTCCGATAAAGATGGCCGGCAATGTCGCTTCGCCGGGAAGTTTTACCATGACTGCGG
>CACZBP010000133.1 GCA_902779495.1 uncultured Bacteroidia bacterium | reverse complement strand
CGAGCAGATCATTGTCAACATCGGCGGCTCAATCGAAGGTTGGGACTAACGAAAAAAGCCTGACACCCCGCCAGGCTTTTTTCGTATTAACAAATACCGCCAAAATCAACTTTTAGGTTGAGTTCAAGGAATACCATGTCGGCCGTGTAGCCGAACCAGATTCTCCTCAATATGGCAGCAAGCAATCCCTCTGAACTGGCGGAAAATGGGATTTAGAGGCCTTCTTTTGTAATTCCGATGAAATTTGTATATATTTGCCATTATGCGTATCTTCGACTCATATCAGCCAGGTGGACATCACTTCAACAAGGCACTCTTGTGGGAATATGATACTGATAATATCGACTTTCAGAAGTGTCGCAGGCTTGTTGTCACCAGGGTCTTGGATTTGGGACGTCTGGAGGACTTCTATGCTGCATTTGACCTTTATGGCGGGATCCGCGGTTTTGCACAGATAGCAAAGGAGGAAGTGACAGGGCTCGACGATCGTACTCTTAACTTCATGTGCCACGCTTTCAACCTTAAAAAAGAAGATACACAATGTTACAAGTCAGCACAGTTGAGGAAAATATATTTAGCCTCTTAAGGCGTCTTATGCAGGAGCCCCTCCTTGCCAGTTCAAGGTTGGTTGGCGGGACATCACTGGCTCTTCAACTTGGTCATAGAAAGAGTACGGATCTGGATTTCTTTTCATTTGAGGCCCCGGACATTGAGAGTATTGTCTCGCTTTTTTCAGAGAAATACGGATACACCGCACAGTTTATCAATGCAAAATCCACTATTGGCTATATTGAAGGAATAAAGATTGACGTAATCTATCATCCATTCCAATGGCTTGAAGATGCATATGTAGAAGATGGTATCCGGCTTGCGAGTCTCGCTGATATCGCGGCAATGAAAATGCACGCTATCGCCAATTCAGGCCAGCGCCCCAAGGACTTCGTCGATATCGCATATCTGTCCAAGTGGTTTTCTTACAATAGGCTCAAGGAGCTTGCATTGAAAAAATACCCCATGTACGACCCTATTATCTTTGACAAGGCAATCATATATTTCGGAGACGTCATTCCCGATGCCATCGACAAAATAAAAATGATTGGGGCCGATATGGATTGGGAAAAAATCGAAGCCAGAATTATAAAGATGACGAACAAACCGGATTCTGTTTTCAAAACTGCTCCGTTGCGGTAATTTCAACCAACTCTGCCATAAATCGCTGCGCCAGAACGCTAATCGACAGCTATCCCGAGCGGGGGACCTCGTTCAAAAATGCCTCAAAAAGTGCAAGGTCCCCGGGGGCGCGGGCGGAATTTTGCGGCATAGCGAGACATATTCGCAAAAAATAGTGTAATTTTGTGGTAATATGCGCAGAAGAATCCTCATAATGGCAGTGGCGGTGCTGTTTTGCGGCATCGGCCTTGGGGCACAGAACAACCCCTACAAGATAGACGACGCCTGTTACGAACATATGTGCAGGGCAGATGCCCTTATTGGCAAAGAAGGCTTCAACGAGGCTAACGAAGCTCTCCTGAAGGCGGCAACGACGGCTTCCGACACCAAGGCCCTGGTTCTGTACTATGTGGAAAAGCTGAGGAACCAGTGCGCCCTCCGGAGTTCAGATGCCGATGTCCTTGCAGCCCAGAACGAGCTGAAGAATATCGCCCGCAAGTATGGCTACCTCCAGTACTATTACCAGTCCTACCAGTTTGTAAAGAACTATTTCTTCAACACCGGCCGGCAGATCCGTGCTCTGGAAGTGATCCAGGAGATGCAGAAGCAAGCCTTCGAGGAGAATAACGAATATGGCAAATGGCTGTCGGAGAAAGAGTTGGCGTCATACTACAAGGTCTATGGGGCCAATATCGCGGCCAGGGAACATATACGGGCTACAATCCGCACATACCTTTCCAGCCAGGACCCGACCGTCAGGCGTCAGAGCCTCTGCTCATACTATCTGGACTATGCTTCCACCTTCCAGCTGCAAGCAGACTCTGTCCGCTTCTACGTGGACAAGGCCTGGGAGAGTGCCGTCCATCCGGTAGATTCCGTGATGTGTATGCGGGAATCGGCCATAGTCGCGGCTGTCTCCGGCGACTATCCCCGCTACAAGTCATACCGGGACAAATGCCTCGAATCGCCTCATAAGCAGGCTCTGGGCCGGATGACTCCAACCATGTTCAAATGTATCGACGCTCTGTATGACGGCAGTTTTGACAAGCATGATAGATCCATATATAATAGCCTCTCGCCAAACAATATCTACATTCTCTCTGCCTTGGCGGAGGCCTTAGGCAGGCTGGACGTTGCCGTGGATATGAAGGATTTCTGCCTCATTGCAAACCAGAGAGACTTCTCCACCATCCTGGAAATGCATATGTCCGAGATGGATGCCCGCTATGAAAATGACCTGCTCCAGGACCAGGTGGAGCAGAAGACCCGCCAGGTGGAAAAGGTCTCACGCATTGTGCTGGTGCTTGGCATCCTCCTTCTTCTGGGCGTCATCCTGGGGCTCCTTGCATATGTGCGCAACCTGCGCCGCACGCAGCGAAAAGACGCAGCGATGATTGCCGAGCTCACCGCCGCGAATGAGCGCGTCCTCAAGGCCGATGCAGCCAAGGACCGTTTCATCCAGAATATGACCCACGAACTGCGTACCCCGCTGAATGCCATCACCGGATTCTCCCAGCTGCTGGCGCTGCCTGACGGGATGTTCTCGTCCGAGGAAAAAGAAGAGTTCGGGAAGCACGTCCTTAACAACACCAGCATGATGACCATGCTCCTGGACGACCTTATGAGCACTTCTGCTATGGACAGCGGAGGCTACAGGATCACGGTCGGCGAGGCCGAATGCGAGTCGATCTGCAAGGAGGCGATGAATGCGGCAGAGCACCGGCTCCAACCCGGCGTGCAGCTGCGATTCTGCCCGGAAATGGACCTGCCGTTCTCGTTCCAGTCCGACGCTCTTCGCATCCAGCAGGTGCTCACGAACCTTCTTACCAACGCGTGCAAGCACACACCGGCCGGCGAAATCAGGCTCAGCTGCTCATTGGAGAAGAATCCTGGAATGCTTACGTTCTGCGTTGAGGACACCGGACCCGGCATTCCTCCCAGCGAGGCCCAGCGCATATTCGAGCGATTTGTCAAACTGGACGACTTTGTCCAGGGCACCGGACTTGGCCTGAGCATCTGCCGCGAAATCACCGCCAAGATGGGCGGCAAGATCTACCTTGACACCACCTACAGCCCCGGCGCCCGCTTTGTCTTCGCCGTGCCGCTGTAATTCAGACTGCAAAAAGCCCGGCCGTCAAGGGCCGAGCTTTTCCTTGTGCGGATGGTGGGACTCGAACCCACACTCCTTACGGAACCAGATCCTAAGTCTGGCTTGTCTACCAATTTCAACACACCCGCAAAACCATTCCGGAAGGCAGTAACAAGTGCCCGTCACCGGGGGCGGCCTTGGGAAGCTGCCGCGCCCTGAGTCCGAAATGGACGGCAAAGATAGCTATCTTTGCGTTAAAATGCAACTACCTGACGCTGAACTTGTAGATAGTGGTCTGGGTGTAGAGCCCGCCGGGACGGAGGGTTATGTCGCCGAACTGGGGGTTGTTGGGTGTGTCGGGCCAGGCCTGGGCCTCGAGGGCGAGCGAACTGCGGAAGCCCAGAGGCTTGCCGTTGGAGCCGTTTTCCGTGCCGGCAAAGAAGTTGCCGCTGTAGAACTGGAGGCCGATCTGGTCGGACAGGACGGTCACTACCCTGCCGCTGAGGGGGTCACGCACCCAGCATATCTCCTCGACGCCTTCTCCCTTGCAGTCGATGCACCAGTTGTGGTCATAGCCGTTGCCGTTGCGAAGTTGATCGTCGTCCTCCCCTATCCTTTCGCCGATAAGATGCGGCTCACGGAAATCGAACGGCGTGCCCTCGACGGGAAGGACCTCCCCGGTGGGGATGCTCTCTTCGTCGATGGGGACGAACGAGGAAGCGTGGATGCACATTTCATAGTCCTCGACGCTGCCGTTGCCTTCGCCGCGGAGGCAGAAGAAAGGATGGTGGGTCACATTGACCGGCGTGGGCTTGTCCGTGACGGCGGAGAAGTCCAGGCGCAGGGCATTGTCCTTGGTGACGGTGTAGATCAGGGAAAGATTGAGGTTGCCGGGATAGCCTTCGAGCATATCGGGGTGGCACAGCTCCAGGACAATCGCTGAGTCACAGACACTTACCACATTCCAGGGAAGCATATCTATTCCGAGGAAGCCTCCGTGGAGGGTGTTGGCGTCGTGGTCGTTGACGGGGGTGTTGTAGGTCACGCCGTCAAGGACAAACTTCGCATCGCCGAGGCGGTTCGCCACAGGGCCCACGCAAGCTCCCAGGAAACGCTCGCCGGGAGGGGTGAGATAGTCCTGGATATTGTTGTGGCCCACGACTATATTCTCCAGTTTGCCTTCCTTGTCGGGGGCGAAGAGGGAGGCCACTCTGGCTCCGAAATTGGTCACCTGGACGGTAATGTCGCCGTTCTTAAGGGTGTAGAGGCCTATCTTGACGCCGTCTTTCTCGGCGTCGAAGTCCTTGGCCTTGAACAGTGCCGGACCGCGGTCGCAGGCGACGGCGGCAAGCAGGAGGGATGTCAGCAGCAATACTTTTTTCAT
>CACZBP010000132.1 GCA_902779495.1 uncultured Bacteroidia bacterium | reverse complement strand
ACGGGCATAACGACAGGCCCGATGGACGTGACCCCCGTGCTCGTGTACGAAGGCGGCGAAATCCCCTTCAAGACCCTCCACTACCAGGGCGACAAAGTGAAGGACAACTTCAAGGTGGTTCCTTCTGACGGCGGCACAGTGGCCGAGAGGGTACGCTTCGCATACCAGGAAGGAATGGAGCAGTATGCAAATGCACTGGACGCGATGATAGCTGCTGAGACAGACGAAGCAACCAAAGCCAAGCTTCAGGAATTGAGATCTCAGCTGCCGATGCCGAATGATTATACTGAAGCTGTAAAAGGATACGTAGGCGGCGTAGACATCGCTTATGCGGGAGAGAAGCAGGTTTCGGAAGGACTCGATAAGCTCGGATCCAAGCTCCCGGCACTCAAAGAAGGAATTATCGGCGTGCAGACAGGAGCTGCCGACCTCGACAACGGAGCAAAGGCTCTTGCACAGGGAGCATCCGATGCTGATGACGGAGCGAAGGCTCTGGCGGTGTATCTCCTTGAATGTGAAGAGGTAGTCCTCGAGGGGCTTGGTGAGGCGGGCTTCGACCTGCTCGGCGGTGGCGCCGGGGTATATGCCTGCAACCAGGCCCTGCTTAATCTGGAATGTGGGGAATTCGTCCTTGTTCATCCGGCCGAGGCCGAATATGCCGACAGCCACCAGGGCCAGGATTATCAGGGCGACCAGCCCCTTTTCCCTGACCGACCACCGGACCCAGGAGGCTATGCCCCTGTCCCTGGACATTCCCGGTAACTTCATCACTGGGTGGTGTTTACGTTCATTCCAGTGGAGACCTTGCGGGCGCCTTCCACTATCACCAGATCACCTTCGGCGAGGCCTTCGGATATGACTATCCCTTTGCCGCTGAAGCCGTCGATGCTGACATATTTCTTGTCCACCCTGCCGCCCGTCGCAGTCCAGACGAACCTGCCGCCGGTGTCGGTGAGCACCGACGAGGCGGGGATGACCGCGCATTCGCGGCCCTGGGACTCAAGGCGCACCTTGCAGACCATCCCGGGCAGCACTTCCCTGGCCCCTTGGGGCAGGGCGACCGTGCAGTCATAGCTGCGCGAGAGCGGGGATGCCACGAGGCCTTTGCGCTCGAGACGGCCGGTAAAGGACTTGCCTATGGCAGTCACTTCAATGGAGGCGTTGGTGCCTTCGGAGTATTTATAGTATTCGTTCTCCGGGAGGGAGAAGTGGATTTCGGGGGTGCTGACATCGAGGATTTCCAGGATGGGCTGGGCTATGGAGACCTCAGTCCCTACGACCGGCCAGACCTTGTTGACTATCCCGCTGAAAGGGGCCTTGAGGGTGAGGCGGTCCCTGGTGTCGCGGGCGGCCGCTTCTGCGGCGCGGGCCTCTTCGACCTTGGTTTTCAGCGCGTTATAGTCCACTTCCGTTACGGCGCCGCTCTCGTAGACGCTCTGCATTCTCTTCATCGCGTCCTCGGCCTGGGCCAGCCTGGAGGCTGCGGCCTTGAAGCTGCTCTGGACGGCCTGGGAGCGGACGCAGCCGAGCACCTGGCCTTTGGTCACCGCGGTGCCTTCCCTGGCGCTGAGGGACTCCAGCGTGCCCGGCGCCGGGGCGCTCAGGATGGCGCTGCGGGAGCTGGACACCGTGCCCACATAGGCCGTGCTGCCCGAGATGCGGTCCATATGGACGCTCACCACCTTCACGGTGACGGGCGCTGACGGGACGGGGGTCTGGCGGAAAGACACCTTTCTCTTGCAGCCTGCGCTAAGGGCCAGGACCGTCAGCAATATTATTACGTGCTTATTCATTCTCGGTTGCGATGCAGTTAACCCTCGAGGCGGTCACCACCCCGTCGAAGCCATCTTCGTGATATTCACCCTCATACACCAGGTCGAGCAGGACCATATTGTCATAGCGTTTGCCTGTGCCGCTCACCGAAAGTTCCATCTGTCGGGTGAGAAGGCCGCTGCCGGTGTGGACCTGGAGGAAACGCCTGGTCTTGCCCAGGGTGATGTCGCTTCCGGATGCTTTGGCCGGGATGACCACCGGGTCGCCGGCGGTTATGTTCATAGTGAGGATCATCTCGTCCCCTTCCTTGGTCAGGATGTGCATCTGGCCGCTCTCGGTGCCCAGATGGCGGACCACGACGGTGTCACGCGAGGCGATGGTGTCGTTCTTCGTGTGGTAGTTGAACGTGGAGTCCCTGAACAGCGTCAGTGAGCCTATTCCCACAGTGTGCACTATGGTGTCGATCTTGACGGTGTCCACCTTCACCTGGAAGAGTTTCCCGGTCACGTCTATGCTTCCGCCCGTCTTGAAAGAATAGTGGCCCTTGAATGAAGCAGGGCCCTGCTTGTTACAGCCCGGCAGGCACATCACCGCCGCCAGTATAATTATATATAGGGTCTTTTTCATATCCTTCTTGTTAAGAGTGCAAATTTACACAAAAAATAGCAATACCAAAAGAAGCGGTGCCATTCGGTCACCGCTTCTTCGAGTGAGGCTTAGCAGATTTGAACTGCTGACCTCTTGCCTGTCAAGCAAGCGCTCTAAACCAACTGAGCTAAAGCCTCGAAAAGGACTGCAAAGTTAGCAAAGTTTTTTCTACTTCCAAAAAAAACTTCACTTTTTTCCTACAGCCTCGTGATGTGCAGGTTTCTCCAGCGCACCTTGATGCCGCCGCCGTCGTGGATCTGGAGGGCGATTCGGCCGTGGCCGCGGCCGACCAGTTCGTCTGTAATGTCCACCATAGGCTCGCCGTTGAGCCAGGTCTGGACCCGGTCGCCCTGGGCGAGGATACGCATCGTGTTCCAGTCGCCTTCCTTTAGGATATCTTCCTTCTCGTCGGGGATTTGCACCAGCCAGCCGCGGCCGTAGGACTCATAGATTCCGGCGGTGTCATTACCCCTCGGGGCTACCTCGACCTGCCAGCCGCTGACGATTGCCGGGCGCTCGATGGTGGAGCGGAAGAAGACGCCGGAGTTGCCGTTGGCTTCCTGCTTGAACTCGAGGGTGAGGTCGAAGTCGTCGTAATAGTCCTGGGTGGCACAATATCCGTAGAGGGAGTGGTCCTCGGCGCTCTCGCACACAAGGGTGCCTTCATCGACATACCACTTGTCGCGGCCGTAGACGATCCAGCCGGTGAGATCCTTGCCGTTAAACAGGTCCTTCTCTTCGACCTTGGAAGGCAACTCCTTGATTTTTATGTTCTTGAACCAGGCGGGATAGCCGTGGTCCTGAAGGCATATGTGTCCTTTGCGGGCCATACCATACTCGGGGGCGTTCTCCCATTTGCCGGAGTCCTTGCGGGCGAACCAGTCAGGGGTCCAGGCATCGAATTCGACGGTGACCTCGCCGTTGAGCCAGTAGGTCACGTGGCCGTTGTCAAAGACTATGCGGGAAGTGTTCCACTCCCCTGCAGGACGAAGCTTACGGGTCTCGAAATCAGGGACATACATAGCGTAGTCCACAGCGCAGCGCTGCCAGGGTTCGAGGCCATATCCGTTCACTTCCTCCCAGTTCTCGTCGTCGATGAGCTGGTATTCCGGACCGGTGACATACGGCACCGGGAACTTGGCGCCTTCCATCACGTGGTAGAGCATTCCGGAGTTGCCGCCGCGGGAAATCTTCCAGTCCCAGACAAGGTCAAAATTAGCATACTCCTTGTCGGTCACTATATAGCCACTGGCGTCACTGCCTTCGCCTTCAGCGCGGATGGTGCCGTTCTCCACGACCCAGGGGCCGGTTAGGGCCTCGCCGTTGAAATCGCGCCAGCCGTCAAGGGTCTTTCCGTCGAAGAGGAGCTCCCAGCCTTCAGCTTTCTCCTTGGATGTCAGTTTGTTATCCTGCGAGCAGGAAGAGGCCAGGGTGCCAATCGAGGCAATAGCCGCTAGAATGAGTATTGCTTTTTTCATAATGGAATTGATATCTGTAAGCACAAAAATAAGCAATATTTCTGGAAAGAAGTGCAAAAAATCAAAAAAAGTTTTGGTGTTTTCAAGAAAAGTGCTTACATTTGCAGTCCCGATTTGGGAAAGAAACATTGGAGGACTCGTTAGCTCAGTTGGTAGAGCATCACACTTTTAATGTGGGGGTCTCGGGTTCGAGCCCCGAACGGGTCACAAAGACATATACCAGCACCCTTAGCTCAGCTGGTAGAGCAGCTGACTCTTAATCAGCGGGTCTAGGGTTCGAGTCCCTAAGGGTGCACACGGAAAGGAGAACGGTTTCGACCGCTCTCCTTTTTGCATATGCCTTTTTGGAGTCTTACGCCCCCTTGGCGGCTTCTTCGGCTTCGAGGATGGTGTAGGCGACTTTGCCGACGAGGGTAGTGGGGAGGGAGTCGCGGAATTCGATTTCGGAGGGAAGGGCGTAACGGGCGATGTGCTTCTTGCAGTAGGCACGGAGTTCTTCTTCGATTTCGGGGCTGGGGGCGAAGCCGTCGCGCAGGACGATGAAAGCCTTGACTCTCTGCATTTTAAGGGAGTCCTTCACGCCGATGACGCAGCTGCGCTGGACGGCGGGGTGGCCTTCGATTATGTTTTCGAGCTGGGAGGGGTAGACGTTGTAGCCGCTGGTGACTATCATACGTTTGATCCTCTGGCGGAAGTATATGAAGCCTTCGTCGTCCATCTTGCCGAGGTCGCCGGTGTGGAGCCAGGTGTGGCCGTCAGAGTGGACGCGGAGAGCCTG
>CACZBP010000131.1 GCA_902779495.1 uncultured Bacteroidia bacterium | reverse complement strand
AACCCTCAAACCAGTGTTCGTAGAGCGGGATCCTGAGAAGAAAAAGCATCAGAAATCATATTTTTTCAAAAGAAAGTGATTTTTATTTTGCAGTAACAAAAATATGTCTTAATATTGCAGGCGTAAATCTAAACCCGAACCGATATGGCGCCTGTTGCTAAAAAAAGAGCTGTCATCAGCTATGAGAATATGCCGAAGGACCTGGCCGAGGCTTTTGCGGAGAAATACCCCAAAGGACTGACGGACTATCTTCCGGACCTGAATAAGTATGACAAGCCGGACGGCACGTGCTTTTATGCCGTCCCCATCGAAATCCCCGACGCAATCTACCTTGTCAAAATCAAGGTCAAGATAGACAACCCCGAAGACATCGACCGCTGGCTCGACGGCGACGATGACGGCGACGACGGCGTGTCCGAGGGCGGCGGCTCCGACACCGGAGACACCCTCCCCGACGACAACATCGCCCAGTACTCCTCCGGCGACGACTCTTCGGACGAATAAAACAAAAAACCAGAGATGCTGTGTCTCTGGTTTTTTTGTGGACCATAGGGGGGTCGAACCCCTGACCTCCAGATTGCGAACCTGGCGCTCTACCAACTGAGCTAATAGCCCGAAAAGGACTGCAAAGATAGGCAATCTTTAAGTAATATCCAATTTTTATTTCAGGGAAACACTCTGTTCCCGGACATTCCAGCCCGACAGGGTGAGGGTGGCCGGCCTGAGGCTGTCTTCAGGGCGAACCTGGCACGCGACCGTGCGGGTCTCGCCCGGAGCCAGGGTGAGGTAGTTGTCTTCCCACAGGGCGGGGCAGAGCAGCTCTCCCTCCTTGTCCCTGAGCGACAGGCGAATGAAGAACGCCACGCAGGAGGAATTGTTCCTGAGGGTCACCGTAAAGTCCTGGTCCACAGTGGCTGAGACGTCGGCGGCGCGAAGCTTTGAAAGGGGCTTCAGGTCGGCATAATCCGAAATAGGGGTCTGGTACCAGGACGACTTTTTCCAGACGTGGACGTCCTCTTTCGGCGTGAGGACATATTCATTCCGGGCGGCGACGGCCCCATCTGCCTCGAGGCGGAGGAACAGGAATTCCACCCCGCTCTTGAAGGCGGGGATATCGACCACTTTCACGGGCTTCATAGGCACTGCACGGACGTGGCGGGAGGCCTTGTAGGCCGGCTTGCCGTCGGGCTTGAGGACTTCTATATATGCCTGGCCGTCAACAGTTTCCAGCGTTTCATTCACGGCATAGACAGCCCGCTCCGCGTAGTTGTAGATGAGCTGGACGGGGGCGTTGGCTTTCTTTGTGGAGTAGTATGCCGCAGTCGGCTGGCCATACCAGTCATAAAGCTGCCAGTAGAGCGAGGGCCAGGCGGAGTTCAGCATCCACTGGACTATCCCGGTGGCCTTGGGAACATTCACGCGGAAGGCTTCGAACATCGCGCGGGTGCCGTCGTAGTTGAGGTGGTCGGCCTTGCGGAGGAAGTCGTCGATGTCGGAAGGCTTGCCGTATTTGCCGTCGACAGCCTTGCGCAGGGCGGCGAGGTCGTGCATATTCTCGGCTGCTACGGTGCAGTGGAAATCCCATTCGGGTCCGGTGGGATATTTCATCGTAAGTCCCATCCTCTGGAGGGATTCCTTCACTGGAAGCTGGGCGCCGATTCCCGTTTCGGTGTTGAAGCCGAAGGCCTTTCCGGGGGCCTCGGGGCTGTACCAGTAGACGGGTCCGACATATTCATATGGCCCCATCATCTTCGTGCCGGAGGGACCGGAGACGGGGCTCTTGAGGCCGCTTGCGGAGATTATATAGCCCCTGTCGTCGTTGGCGCTGAGGAAGTCTCGGTAGAGCGGCTCGAGGTCAGGGTGGGGGATTCGGTCGCTGCCTGTGAACCAGGCCAGGATGGAAGGGTGGCTGCGGAGCCAAAGTACCTGGTCCTCAAAGGATTGCGCCGTGAGCTCTATCTCGTCCGGGGTGAGGATGCCGCCATATTTGGGGTCGTGCGGCTTGCCAAGATATATGTCCCATTCCCAGAAGCAGCTCCAGCCGGCAAGGACCATCAGGCCGTAGCGGTCGCATAGGTCATATATGTCCTCGGAAGTGCCCCAGAACTGTTCGAATCGCACCAGGTTGAGGTTCATGTCGCGGACATATTCGGCCTGAAGGCGGTTCGAGGCGGGGTCGTCGCGAAGGAATATGTCGTCCGTCCAGCCGGCCCCGCGAAGCAGCACGTCGCGCCCGTTGAGCCTGAATGCCAGGCTGCCGTCCCTGTTCAGGTACTGCTCCACCTTACGGATGCCGAAATCGGTCGTCTGGCTGTCCGAGAGGCCGTTTTCGGTAATGAAAGACAGATTGAGGGAATACATTTCGGGGGAGCCCATACCGTTGCACCACCACAGGCGCGGATTCTCGATAAGCAGCTGCGGGCACTCCTGCGGGGTGAGCAGCACGGTCTTTTCTTCGAAGGGCTCGAGGGTGATGTCATATCGGAACAGCCGGCCATCCACCTCGCCTGCGAGCCGACCGGCCACCTTTTCGCCGGAGAGGTTCGTAAGGCGGGTGTCCACGGTGAGGGAGGCGGAGCCGTCCAGCGTGCTGCGCACCGCCGTGTGCTGCATCGCCACGGGGCCGGTCCGGGTGATGCGGACTTCGCGGAATATGCCCATACTCTCATCCAGCGGCCTGGGGTTCCAGTCCACAAAGCCTATCCCGGGCTCGCCGGGTTTTGCGTGCCGCACTTTGACGCACAGTGTGTTATGTCTTGATATATAGCCTGTTACATCATAGCACCACTGCCTGAAGGGCCCTTCGACGCTGTCGATGAAATGGCCGTTCAGCCATATGTCCGCGGCATAGCTGATGCCGTCGAACTGCAGGAGGATATGGCCCCCGGGAACAAGGTCCGAAACCTCGAACTCCTTCAGATATATCCAAGGCTCATCGAAGCGGCTCCTGTCGGCGTCGGCATATGCCATCCCCTCCAGCAACCCGGCATACTCGCCGTTGGCCACCAGAGTTCCCATCACCGTCGAAGGCACCACTGCCTCATACGTCTCCTGGGGCAGCTTCTCCGCCCCCTTCGACAACCTTTCGGCGGACAGCGCCCCCGCCGGGAACACGGTCCACCCCTTGTCCAGCACCCTCTGCTTCCCGTTCGTCGTCCCCGCCGGCAAATTGCCGCACACCGATAATAACAGTATTATTGCCAATATCTTTCTCATAAATACAAATATATAAATAATAATTATTCTTTCAAAATCTGCCAATATGGCATATTGAAATGACATAATGGCATATAAATATGACAAAACGACAGGAAATATGCCATTGGAACGGGAGTTGTCTATAGAAGAAGCGTACCGCGATAAAGAAGCGGTGCAAGAAAAGAAAGTTAAACTAAAAATATAAATAGGAGGTAAAAATTATGGTACCTGCAAGAAGAAACAATCAGACTTGGATCCCTGACATTTTCAGTGATTTCTTTGACACCGCGTGGATGGATCGCACCAACTGCACCGCTCCCGCAATCAACGTTTTAGAACACGAAAAGAGCTATGAGCTCGAGCTCGCAGCTCCGGGTATGACCAAGGAAGATTTCCACGTCACCCTCGACAAGGACGGCGACCTGGTGATCAATATGGAAAAGAAGGTCGACGAGAAGAGTGAGAAGAAGCACGGCCACTACCTGCGCCGCGAGTTCTCCTACTCGAAGTTCCAGCAGACGATGCTTCTGCCCGAAGATGCCGACCGCGAAAAGATCAGCGCAAAGGTCGAGAACGGCGTCCTCAGCGTGGACATCCCCAAGATCGAGAAGGTCAAGGCCGAAGAGGTCAACAAGACCATCCAGATCAAATAAGGACACTCCTTAACGTATAAAAAGGGGCTGGCCAGGAAGAGTTTTCCGGCCGGCCCCTTATCTTTATGTGAGTCAAGAACTTAGAACTGATCCTCGTCTTCGTTGCGATAGTAGTTCTCGCGGTTCTTGTCGTAGTCGTGACGGTGCTCGAAACCCTCTGACGGGGCGTCTTTAAGGCAATTGGTCTTGATGTAGGCCAAAGCGTCCTGGAGACCCTCGACGAACTTCTCGAAATCTTCCTTGTAGAGGAAAATCTTGTGCTTGTCATAGGAGAAGCGGCCGTCTGACTCGACGCGGCGCTTGCTCTCCGTGATCGTCAGGAAGAAATCCTCGTTGCTCTTGGTGGATTTTACGTCAAAGAAGTAGGTACGTTTCCCTGCTCTGACAGGCTTGGAATAGACATCTTCGCCTGAATTGTCGCGGCCGTAGCCACCCTCGTAATCGTCTCTGTACATAAATCTTCTTTATTTTGTTGTTAATATCGACTCCAAAAATAGTTAAAAAACTGGAAATAAACTACATTTGCTCCCAAAAAACGAAAAAATATCACTCTGCCCGTGGTGAGGATGAGGAAGCCATTCCACTCACCCCGCAGTTTTCGTTCAGAGCCTCAGTATTCGAGGTGAGTGTCACAGGTCGAATTTGAGCTTGACCACCTGTGACACCTGAATGGCCTTCCAGGCGCACCAGTGGCAATATCGGTGTAACAGGTCAACGCGATGAAATTCGACCTGTTACACTCGCGTGGAAATGAAGCCGCGAAATACTCTGTGTGATAAGAGGAGAAGGAGCAGAGATCCCTAAGTAGCACCCAAAACAATATTCGGCGGTGAGAATGAGGACGGAAGGACAGCTTCCGGGAATGGGCGGCACCGGGCACTTGACCTCAAAACTCGACGGGCTGCGCCCGTAAACTCGAGTCCGGCTGTCGGTC
>CACZBP010000130.1 GCA_902779495.1 uncultured Bacteroidia bacterium | reverse complement strand
GTCTTCAAGGCGGTAGAGGACGTTCTCGATAAGATGGGAGCTGCTGTCGCTTTCCACCAGGCCCTCCATATATTCATCCATCAGGGAGCCGAGGGTCCAGGTGTCGATGCGTTCACCGGTGGGGAGAATCTGGATGAAGAGCTTGTCTTTCACCCTGAGGTCCTCGAAGGCAAGGCGGCTCTCCTCGTTTTCCATCGGGAAGAGTTTCAGGAGGTTCTCCTCAAGGTCTATCTTTGATGCGAAGAATGCAAAGAACAGGGTCAGGACGGCAAGGATTGAATACATCAGCGCCTTCCTGGACTTGAAAAACCTGTATATCGGCAGAAATATTTTATGCATAGTTTAGGTTTAAAACTTACAAAGTTAATAATTAATTTGATATCTTTGTAAAAAGACCTTATTAACGATGAAACGCTTAATCCTACTATCCGCAATTTTACTGACCGCCTGCCAGCAGTGGAAGCCTGTCGAAGGCAGGATAATGACCCCTTGGGGCGAGAATTTGAATCCATCCTCGGTGCTGCAGGAGTATCCCAGGCCATCGCTTGTGCGTGATGGCTGGTGGGCCTCCCTCAACGGAGAGTGGGACTATGCCATAGTGCCTACCGATGCTGCCAGGCCCGAAAAATGGGATGGCAAGATACTGGTCCCCTTCGCCCCCGAGTCGGCCCTGTCGGGCGTCGGCCGCAAAGTGGGATCGGAAAATGCCCTGTGGTATAACACCTCCTTTAAGACAGCAGGAGGAAACACCCTCCTCCATTTCGACGCTGTCGACTGGTCGGCCGAGGTGTGGGTCAACGGGCAGAAAGCCGGGCAGCACACCGGAGGATATACGCGTTTCTCGCTGGATATCACTCCTTTCCTGAAGCCCTCCGGCAAGCAGGAGCTCACCGTCAAGGTGCTCGACGGCACTGACAACGACCGCCAGCCGCGCGGCAAGCAGGTGAGCAATCCCGAAGGCATATGGTACACTGCCGTCACCGGCATCTGGCAGAGCGTCTGGCTCGAGAAGGTGTCCCCCGCATATGTGGTTTCATATGACGTGGTCTCCGACATCGCCGAGGGCACCCTCGCCGTGACTGTCAGGACCGAAGGCGGCGACCAGGTGGAAATCACCGTGGACGGCGTCTGCGCCAAGGCTGCTCCCGGCGAACAGGCCGTGATTAAGCTCCCTACGCCAAAGCTCTGGTCGCCGGAAGACCCGTTCCTGTATGATGTTGACATCAAGCTGTTTGCAGACGGTTCCTGCGTCGATGCAGTGAAAGGATATGCAGCCCTTCGTGAGATTTCCGCAGTGGCCGACGCCGCCGGCCACAAGAGGATGGCAGTCAACGGCAAGCCGCTCTTCCAGTTCGGTCCCCTCGACCAGGGCTGGTGGCCCGACGGCCTATACACCGCCCCTTCGGACGAGGCCCTCAAGTTCGACATCGTCAAGACCCAGGAGCTGGGCTACAATATGATACGCAAGCACATCAAGGTCGAGCCCGAGCGCTGGTACTGGTGGTGCGACAGGCTGGGTATGCTGGTCTGGCAGGATATGCCCTCCATCGCCGACAACCGCAACGTCTCCTGGATCGTGAACGACTACAGCGACGTTTCCTGGGAGACCACCCCTGAGGTAAAGGATATCTACTACAAGGAGTGGGGCGAGATCATAGCCCAGTTGCGTAACCACCCTTCCATCGTGGTCTGGGTGCCTTTCAACGAGGCCTGGGCCCAGTTCGACACGCCCGCGGCCGTTGCCTTCACCAAGAAGTGCGACCCGACCCGCCTTGTGAACCCCTCCTCCGGCGGCAACTTCATCAAGGGCCTGCCGGACATCCTCGACCATCACCACTATCCCAATCCCGCGATGGTCTTCTGGGACAATGACCTTGTCAACGTCCTTGGCGAGTATGGCGGCATAGGCTGCCCCGTCCAGGGCCACCTGTGGCAGGCCGACAAGAACTGGGGCTACATCGAATATCCCGACGGTGAGGCAGTCCTGAAGCAGTATGCCGAATATGCCGAAGGCCTCAAGGACCTCGTCGGCCAGGGCTGCGCCGCCGCGGTCTACACCCAGACCACCGACGTCGAAGGCGAAGTGAACGGCCTGATGACCTACGACCGCAAAGTCGTCAAGATGGACCCCGCCTCCCTCAGCGCCATCAACCGCGCCGTAATCGGCAGCATGTAGCGCCCGCCGGGCGCTTCCGCCCCGTTGCATGTGCGCGCACTTCCACGCGTGCTTCTGCTTGGCTGCGAGAGCGTCTTTCTCGATGACGGGCCACCCGCGAAGACCGGAATCGTGCAGATTCGGTCCTGGCGGGGAGCTGCAGTCACCCGCGAAGACCGGAATTATGGAGATCCGGTCCTGCCGGGTGCCCCGTGTGCACTTCTAGCCATCCGTACGTGCGCGCACCTCCAACCGCCCGCCCTCTGGGGCATCTGAGCGAACAAAAATGGCTCAAAGTGTACTCTCAGCCGCCCTAAGGCGGTGTGTTGTAATGGCCTCAGTTCGGCGGGAGTCTTTTCTATGTGCAGGAAGAATCGCCGGAAGACGGTCCTTTTGGAATTTAGAATCCGAAGACCGCGCGGGCGGTGGGGTGTGGAGTCCTTGTCGCAAAATCCGTAAAAATCTTAGTCACGCCATCAGCGTTTCCCTCACTGTAGTATAGTACATAAAAATGGCCGTAACCACCGGAACTTGAACTCGATGTCCAATATCTGATATCTTTACTCATTCCAACGGCTTCAATCAATGCTTGGAAATCTCCTCTTCCAAGTGACTTACTCATATCTATCCATTCCCAGTAAGTGGGAACCATCCACGTGGTCTGTGCAGCCCCGGTAATGGCCGGATCAGATGGTATAGGTATATTTCCGTATTCCACATTAGAGGCGAGATCATTCAAAGCGAGAATCAAAACACGCGAATCCGCTACTTTACTACTGGCATCGGTGCTGGCATCCGGAGAAAAATGAGCCACTTTACCGATAGCATCTGTGGATAAGGTCCCGATGCTTCCGTCGGCATAGACATAACGTCCTAGGTAACCGTTTAGATTCCATCCGGCATTAACCAGATTCTTCAGAGCGGCCAATGATGCCGGAGGGGTGTTGGAGGCCGGAGTCAGAGTCCAGGTGTTGCCGTCATTGCTGACCGCGAGGTTCAGGTTCTCGAAGAAGCTGTTGGCCGTGGGGTTCACCACTCCGTCGATTGTGATTGTGCCCACAGATGAACCGGAGTTGCCCTTGCCGATAGGAGCCTGGGCGTTAACGCCCTTTGTGACCACGAGTCGGGTAATGCCGCTGGTGATGGTTATATTGCAACCGATGTCCACTGCATCGGTGCCGGTTCCGATTGCGGCAGCGCCGCCGGGAAAGCCATTACCGGTACTGCTTACCGTCACATCCCCTCCGCAGATGATGATATCTCCGCAGGCAGCAGTACGCCTGCCGATACCAGGGCCCTGTCCGCCACCGCAACCGTTGCCACTGGCAACCACTGTACCGCCGCTTATAGTCATCTTGCCTCCAGTATTATTACCGCCGGGGACAATGCCGGTGGAGCCTGAGTATTGCTTATCTGTACCGATGGCAGTCACAGTTCCGCCACTGATGGAAATGTTGTTTCCAACCCACAAGCCTGTCGCACCTTCCGTTATCAAGGTTCCTCCAGTAATCAACACATCATTGGAGATTTCCATACCATTTGCATATGAATTAGCGTCATTATTGGTGAATTCGCCATATGCTTCTACACTGCCGCCGTTCTGTGTATAGTTATTCAAATAGATAGCCACACAAACAGAATTGCCTGCACCCCTGTTTGAATCCAATACCATAGTGCCGCCGTTGACCACAAGATTGGAATTGGGCCCGAAGATACATCCGTAGTCCCGTGACCACCCTCTGTTAACAATCAGGCTGCCAGTTCCGTCAATCGTGAGTGTTGAATTGTCCGCAATGTGTATGGCGGCGCCGGTGAATTCAGTAGTCTCCGTGTTTGTGCCGCTCAGAATCAAAGTGGCATCACCCTGCGTTACAATTTGTTTGAGAGTGGCATCCTCCAGAGTAACCGTAGCGCCGGTCCCGATTGTCATGACGGAATTTGCATTGCTTCCCGTTACCGTCGCTGTTTCACCCGCCGGAACGGTAACGTCTCCGGCCGTCAGGTCATATGACGTAACAGTTGGTGTCAGGTTAGTGTTGAATTCGCCGGTTCCGTTGTTTACATAGAAAGCTCCGGTGACGCGATCGAACATACCGGGCTTGCCGTCAGACGTGCGGACGCAGGGAACGAAGTACCTGAGCCACATATGGTTACTGTCATATATCTTGCAGAAGTAAATCCGGGCAATGGAGAAATATGTCCAACCCTGGTTGTTATAGTCGCTGTAATTTGCAAACATAGCAAAATTGCTGGGCGCAACGCCGACAGAAACTGTGTCGTCAATCTGATAACTGGTGCCGTTGATGCTGCTGTGTGTGCCATCGACGGTCTTCACGTTGTACCGAGTGTTCTGGGCAAAGTTATATACAATCTTACCGAAGCCACGCCAGTAGATGCGTGTCTCGTAGATTCCGTTTGCTTTGGACCAGCCGTGGGCGCCAAAGACAGATCCGCCTTCATCGGAATGGACGTTCCCTGGCTCGTGCCCGGTGTACATAAAATCTATATCCACAAAGTCCTGCCAGTCGCAGGGAACGCCAGTGTCAATATACTGAGTCCCGGTCGATTCCAGATATTCCGCGGCAGTATAAGCGCCAGGCAGGTCATATAGTATATTATTGGCGGTGAGATTGATGTTGGTTATCAGGCTGCGTTCCACGACAACGGT
>CACZBP010000129.1 GCA_902779495.1 uncultured Bacteroidia bacterium | reverse complement strand
TCGAAAACGAAGTGGAAAGCCTTGAGACAGAGCGCATTGACGCAGTCCGCGCCCGCCTTCAGAAGAATCTCGAAGACCTCGCGGCCAAGCCCGACCAGCAGCGCTTCGAGCAGGAGATGATCTACTATCTTGAGAAACTCGACATCAACGAGGAAAAGGTCCGCCTCCGCCAGCACTGCAAATACTTTATGGACACGATAGACGGCGAGCCTGATCCCGGCAAGAAACTGGGTTTCATCATCCAGGAAATGGGCCGCGAAATCAACACCACCGGCTCCAAGGCCAACCACGCCGGCATCCAGAAACTGGTGGTGAGGATGAAAGACGAGCTGGAAAAGATCCGTGAACAGAGTATGAACATCCTCTAAATGACCTCTCTCAAGGAATATCTGCGTCGTATGCCCGAGCGGAACAGGGTGCTGATCCTCTCCGTGGTGGTTGGAATGTGCTGCGGCCTTGCCGCGGTCCTTCTGACGACCCTCATCAGAGTGATCCACAGCGGCCTGACCTCCTGGTTCGGCAGCACGAAGGACATATTCCTCTACCTTGTCTATCCGGGCATAGGAATGCTCCTTTCCCTGCTGATAGTCAAGTATTTGGTCAAGGACAAGATAGGCCACGGCGTCACCAGGGTGCTGCAGGCGGTCTCGAAGAACGAGTCCCGCATCAAGCCCCACAATATGTGGTCCTCTCTGCTGACTTCCGCCCTTACCATCGGCTTTGGCGGTTCGGTGGGAGCCGAGGCCCCGATTGTCTACACCGGCGCGGCGATAGGCTCGAACTTCGCCCGTTTCCTCGGCCTGAGCTACAAGAATATGACGGTGCTCCTCGGCTGCGGCGCCGCCGGTGCTGTCGCGGGCATCTTCAAGGCCCCGCTTGCCGGCGTCCTGTTCACCCTGGAGGTCCTCCTTTTCAATATATCGATGGCCTCGATGATGCCCCTGCTGCTCAGCACGGTGTCTGCCACGATGGTCTCCTATCTGCTTCTGGGACAGTCACTTCCGTTCCAGTGCACCCTCACCGCCTTCAACATCGCCAATATGCCTTTCTATGCCGTGCTCGGCGTTTTCTGCGGCTTCGTGTCGTTGTATTTCCTGCGCACGACCCTCTGGATGGAAGACAGGCTTGCCCGGATGAAGAACCCCTATCTGAAGTGGATCCTGTGCGCCCTCGGCCTCGGACTTCTGATATTCCTCTTCCCCCCGCTGTATGGCGAAGGCTATGAATCCCTGGTCCCGCTCCTTAACGGCGTCGACCCTTCCTACGAAGGCCAGACCGTCCTTGCCGGCCTTATGACCAGGCGGTGGAGCGTGCCCATTTTCTTCCTTTTGATCCTGGTACTCAAGGTGTTTGCGATGACCTTCACCAATGCCGGCGGGGGAGTGGGCGGCACCTTCGGTCCGACCCTTTTCACCGGCGCCATAGCCGGCTTCGTGCTTGCCAGGACCCTGAACCTGACCGGTCTGGAAGTCCCCGAACAGAACTTCGTCCTGGTCGGAATGGCGGGCCTTATGGCCGGAGTGATGCAGGCCCCGATGACGGCCATCTTCCTCATTGCCGAAATAACCGGCGGCTATGACCTGTTCCTTCCCCTCATCCTGACCGCCACGATCTCCTTCGGCACGATGCGCCTCTTCGAGCGCTACTCCATCTACACCAAGCGAATAGCGATGCGCGGCGAGCTTCTCACCCACGACAGCGACCAGGCCGTGCTGACGCTTCTGCGCACCTCACAGCTCATTGAGAAGGACTTCAGTCCGATAAAGATAGACGCCACCCTCGGCGAATTCGCCCAGGTAATCTCCGAGTCAGTGCGCGACACATTCCCGGTAATCGACGGCACCGGCCGCCTGCAGGGATTCGTCTCGCTGGAGGACGTCCGCAAGGATATGTTCACCAGGGAACTCTACGATAAACGCCACGTATTCAACTATATGCACTCCTTCTATGAGTATGTCTACCCGGAAGAGAGTATGGATGCGGTGATGCGCAAATTTGAAAAGACCGGGGCCTGGAACCTCCCGGTCGTGGACAGTGGCCGAAAGTACATAGGCTTCGTTTCGAAGTCGAAGATATTCTCGGCCTACAGGCAGGAACTGCGACAGCTGTCGCATGATTAGATGCTATGAAACAATTATATATCAATCAGATAGCTCAGGCCATAGGAGAAAAGGCCTGGAAAGTGGAGAACTGCGTCGATATGCTGGAGCAGGGCGACACCATCCCCTTCATCAGCCGCTACCGCAAGGAAAAGACCGGCGGCCTGGACGACGTCGTGATAGACGAAATCCAGAGGCTGAAGGGCATATACGACACTCTCGAGAAGCGCAAGGAGACGGTCCTCAAGACCATAGACGGCCAGGGAGCCCTCACGGAAGAGCTTCACAAGGCCATAGAGAACTGCGTGGATGCCAATGAGTTGGAGGATATATATCTTCCCTTCAAGCCTAAGCGCCGCACCCGTGCCCAGGTAGCCCGCGAAGCCGGCCTAGGCCCCTTTGCAGACGATATGATGCAGGCCCTGGTGAAAGACCCGCCCAAGGAGGCGAAGCGGTATATCTGCGAAAAGGCCCCCACCGAGGAGGATGTCCTTGCCGGAGCCCGCGACATCCTTGCCGAGCAGTTCAGCGAGATTTCCGCCCTGCGTGCCGATGTAAGGCATTATATGCAAGGCTGTTACATAATCTCCAAGGCCACCAAGGCGGCCGACGGCAACCCCGACGCGCTGAACTACAAGGCCTATTTCAACTCCGGCATCCCCCTTCGCATCGCCCCTGCCAACAGGATTCTTGCGATGCTGCGCGGCCAGGAGGAAGGCTTCCTCTCGGTGAAGATCCAGGTCGCCTCGCACAAGCTTCGTGAAAGGCTCTACTTCAAGTTCTACCGGGATCTCCGCAAGCCCTCCCAACTGCTTTCCGAGCAGATCCGCCAGGCCCTGCAGGACAGCCTCGACAGGCTCGTAATCCCCTCAGTGTCAAATGAAATAATAGGCGAGGAGAAAGCCAAGGCCGATATCGTCTCCATAAGGATATTCGGCGAAAACCTCCGCCAGCTGCTTCTCGCGGCCCCCATAGGCCAGAAGCGAATTATGGCTGTCGACCCGGGCTTCCGCAACGGTTGCAAGATAGTCTGCCTTGACGCCCAGGGCAATCTCCTGCATCACGAGATAATATATCCTCATCCTCCCAAGAACGAGAAGGTCAAGTCCATAGTGGCCGTCTCGAAGATGATGAATGACTTTGATATCCAGGCGATTGCAATAGGCAACGGCACCGCCGGCCGCGAGACTGAGGACTTCTTCAAGCGCATCCCCATGCCCGACGGCTGCAAGGTCTACTCGGTCAGCGAGGACGGCGCCTCGGTCTATTCCGCCTCGGACATAGCCCGCGAGGAATTCCCGGATGAGGATGTGACCGTCCGCGGCTCCGTGTCCATAGGCCGCAGGCTGATGGACCCTCTCGCCGAGCTGGTGAAGATAGACCCCAAGTCCCTTGGCGTTGGCCAATACCAGCACGACGTGGACCAGACGCTCCTCAAGCGCGAACTTGACAACGTGGTTGAGCAGTGCGTCTCCAAAGTGGGCGTAAACGTCAACACGTCAAGCCCTTACCTCCTCCGCTATGTCGCCGGCATCGGCCCCGCGCTCTCCAGCGCGATAGTGGACTGGCGTAATGCCAACGGCCCCTTCGGGAGCCGCGCCGAGCTGCTGAAGGTCCCGCGCCTTGGCCCCAAGGTCTTCAAGCAGTGCGCCGGCTTCATCCGCGTCGAAGGCCCCAACCCTCTGGACAACTCGGCAATCCACCCCGAGACCTATCCGATAGTGGACAGGATGGCTTCAGCAGCAGGCGTGACGGTGGGGGAACTGGTGCGTAACGAAGAGAAAATCACCGCTTTACGCGAGCGTGCAGGCGAATTCGCCTCAGAAGACTTCGGCCTTCCGACCATCACGGACATCCTCGACGAACTGTCCAAGCCCGGCCGCGACCCCCGCAAGACAGCGGACACCTTCTCCTTCGACGAGAATGTCCACGAGATAGAAGACCTGCAGGAGGGGATGGAGCTGCCCGGAATGGTGACGAACGTCACCGAGTTCGGCGCCTTCGTGGACATAGGCGTCCACAAGGAAGGTCTGGTCCACACCTCCCGGATGAACGGCCACAAGCCCAAGATAGGCGAGCCGCTCATCGTCCGCGTGGCCTCGGTGGACCTTGAAAGGAACAGGATAGGACTTGCAATAGTTTCGAAATATGAAAGGTAAGACTCTGCTGGTTTATTTGTTTGCGCTGATTTCCATCAGCCTGTGGGGTTTTTCGTACATATGGAGCAACGAGCTCATAGCATATGATATCCCTATTTATTACTTCATATTCATCCGCGTCTCGATGGCGGGCATCATCCTGCTCATCCTGAATCTGGTGACCAGGAAATACCAGCACATCCGCCGGGAACACCTGCTGCAGTTCATCCTCCTTGCCCTGTGCGAGCCGTTCATATACTTCATCGCCGAGACCTACGGCATCAAGGAGACCGAGTCGCCGACCATCAGCTCGATGGTCATAGCCACCGTGCCAATCTTCTCAATGATAGTTGGTTACGTTGTCTTCAAGGAGAAAATCACCAAGCTCAACGTGCTTGGCCTCATAGTGACTCTCGCCGGCCTTGCCTTCGTCCTATTCACCACGCTGGACCACGGAGTGGGGGAGAATTTCGCCCTGGGTCTCGTGCTGCTCTTCGTGGCTGTCATTGTGGAGGTGATCCACGCGTCCCTTACCAAGAAACTCTCGTCGGACTATTCTCCGCAGGTGATAGTTATGTACCAGTTCCTGATCGGCTCGGTGTTCTTCCTTCCGGTGTTCCTCACCGAAGGCCTTGAGAACTATGAGCCCTGGTTCATGACCTGGGACGTGATAA
>CACZBP010000128.1 GCA_902779495.1 uncultured Bacteroidia bacterium | reverse complement strand
TGCCGACCTTCCTCCAGCAGAAGCTCGAGCCCCGGGAAGGCGACGTGGTGGAGGTATATGATGCCTATTATGCTCATAATGAGCAATATGCATTCTGCGAAAAGACCCTTTCCGGCCTCACTGCCGACGGCTCCGTCAATATGATAACCGGCTATGTCAGCGAGGACAAGGAGACAGCTCCCGTGCGCGCTAATGTCTTCCTTCCCGAGAAAATTGCCGCCCTTTCCGATGGGCAGCTCCTTCGTCTGTCGCAGCCGGTGCCATATGACATCCATTTCGAGACGGAGACTTATCGCAGCGGCAAGCACCACGTCAGGAAGACCCGCTACAAGGCCAATCCCTTTGGCGCCATCCTCGGCAAGCACGAAGGAGCGCAGTTCTACACCATCGGCCAGCGCAAGGGCCTGAATATCGGCGGCCACTCGCAGCCCCTGTTCGTGCTCGCCACCGACATAGACCGCAACATCGTCTACGTGGGGGAAGGCCACACGCATAAAGGCCTGTCCCGCAGTTGCTTGCATATAGCCCCCGAGGATGTGCATCAAATCTGCCCCGAGCCGGCCCTGGTGCCCGGCACTATGCTCCGCTGCCGGGTGCGCATACGCTATCGCCAGCCCCTTCAGGACGCGACCCTCATCGTGCGTGAGGCGGGCGTGTTCATCCTTTTCGACACTCCCCAGCGCGGCATCACCCCCGGCCAGTTCGCCGTTTGGTACGATGGCGACGAGATGCTCGGCAGCGGCACAATTAAATAATACCTGCTATGAAAGGGATAGATGCAAAGTATTTTCTGATGGATGCGGGCAGTGTCGTCTGGCACTGTGCCGGTGCGGTCGGTTCCGCCCAGGGGCAATCCGCCGCGAGCAACTCGAGCACTGGCTCCGGGCATCCTGCCGCGAGCGGCTCGAGCACTGCCTCCGGGCATCCCGCCGCGAGCAGCTTCGGCACTGCGCTGGGGCAGCTGAGGGCTCAGCTGGCCGAGTGCGGCCGTGTCGTGCCGGCCTCCGACCTCGCTCCCGGCGACCTCCCTTCCTGCGCCACCCCGTGCGACTTCGTCGTCTTGCGCCACGGTCTCTTCCGCTGGGGCTATGTCACCGTCCGCCTCGAAGAGTCGGAAGGCTCCTGGCTGGTTACCTTCCAGGCCTCCGCCCGACGCGTCTCCGCCCGCCTCCTTCGCGACATCCTCCGCCACCTCGCCTAACCCCCTCACCTGCCACCAAAACCGCCCCCTGGATGGCAGGTCCCCACGGAAACACGAAAGAGGCCATCCCGGATGAGGGGATGGCCTCTTGGTGAGCCGCGAACGGGACTCGAACCCGCGACCTGCGCATTACGAATGCGCTGCTCTACCAACTGAGCTAAAGCGGCTTTTGTGGTTTGGACTGCAAATTTACGGATTTTTCTTCAATTGCCAAGCATTTCCCGGAAAAATGGTTAACTTTACACGTTATGTTGACTATAGCTACAGATGTTATCGTGGTCGGAGGCGGGGCGGCCGGCCTTATGGCTGCATATGCCGCTGCCAGGGAAGGCGCCGGGGTCATCGTCCTTGAGAAGATGCCAAGGCCCGGCCGCAAGATAATGATAACAGGCAAGGGACGCTGCAATTTCACCAATGTCAAGCCCTGGGACGAGTTCTCAAGGCATATCCGCACCAAGCCCAACTTCCTCCGCCCCTCATTCTACAATATGGATCCCGAAGCGGTCCTCTCATTTATGGAGGACCACGGCGTTCCGGTTATAGTGGAAAGAGGCGACAGGGCTTTTCCCCAGTCTCACAGGGCGATGGACATAGTCGATGCCCTGGTGGCTGCCGCCCGAAGGCAAGGAGCTGATATCCAGACAGGTGCAGAAGTTGAAACCATCATTAAGGACCCCTCCGGCGAAGGCTTCCTCATATCCTGCCGGGGCGGAAAGACATTCAGTTGCTATAAGCTCATAATCGCCACGGGAGGCCTGTCATATCCCGCCACAGGCAGCACCGGTGATGGCTATCGCTGGGCCAGGGGCTTCGGCCACTCCCTTGTGGACTGCTTCCCGTCCCTCACCGCCCTTGTCCCGAAAGGCTATAAGACCGCCGAGGAACGCCTTTCCGTGGGGCAGGTGGCCGCCAAGGTGCTCGGTTCGGCGGGCGGATGGGACACTGAAGAGTCCCGTGGGGACAAGACAGAACGGAAAGACCCAGGCCTTCCGGAAGGTTACCCCGAGACCCGGGGGCACATCGGCCGCGGTCTGCCCCTTAGCGAGATGGGCCGTGAGCTGTGCGGAATCCACCTGAAGAACGTGTCGCTCTCGCTCTATGTAGGATCCGACAGGGTGCAGACTGAGACCGGCGAGATGGATTTCACCGACGGTGGCATAGAAGGGCCCATCGGTTTCGCCCTCAGCCGTGCCGCCGTAAAGGCCATCGTAAACGGTGGCAAAGTCGCTGTGTCACTGGACCTTAAGTCTGGAATTCCGGAAAACGAACTCATCGGGAGGATATCGTCCCTTCGCGAAGATATAAAGAAAGACCCGCGCAGCCGCAATGCTTCCAGGCAGGCCCTTGAGACCGTCCTTGTGGGCAAACTGCTGCCACGCGAGCTGGTCCGTCCTTTTATGCGTGCCAATGCTGGCCGCGACATCGCCAGGGCCCTGAAGGACTGGCGTTTCGAGATAGAAGGATACGTCGGCTACGAGCGCTGTGTCGTCACTGCCGGCGGCGTCAGCACCGACGAAGTGCTTCCCAAGACTATGGAATCGCGCCTGTGCAAGGGCCTGTATTTCTGCGGCGAAGTCCTCGATATCGACTCAGACACAGGAGGTTACAATCTCCAGACCGCCTTCTCCACCGGATTCCTTGCTGGCCAAAGCAGCGCAAAATCACTATGAAACGTCTGCTGCTGAGCCTTCCCCTGGCCGTCCTGCTCCTTGTCGCCTGCACAGCCGCCCGCACCTCCCGGGTGCCACAGGAGGAATATGCCTCCTGGTTCAAGGTCCTTGACAGCGCCGTGGTGAGCATCTCGCCATTTGGCGGCAGCGACACCCTTCGGATCGGCAAGCCCCTCAGCAGCATAATCTGCATGTCGGGCTCATACATCGGCTATCTCGACGCAATTGGCTGTGACTTAGTCATATCCGCCGTTTCGGGCATACAATATGTCACCTGCCCCGCTGTGCTCAGGCGCTTTGACGAAGGCCTCCTCTTCGACATCGGCTATGACTCCGCCCCTGACTACGAACGCATTGTCGACCTGCATCCCGACCTTCTTCTGACATATTCGGTCTCATCCTCGAAATCGCCTTTCCTCCAGAGGCTTGAGAGTCTGGGTGTGAGGACGATGGTCCTGTGGGAGCATCTTGAAAGCGACCCTCTCGCCCGGGCGGAATACGTGAAGCTGTTCGGCGCCCTGACAGGCCGCCGCAGCGAGGCCGAAGAGTTCTTCGCAACCGTCCGGGACAACTATAACAAACTGAAAATCAAGACAGAAGCACCGAAGAAGGTGCTGGTCAATATGCCCTATGCGGGGCTATGGTACATCCCCGGGGCCGACAACTACCTGAGCCGCATCATCTCCGATGCCGGCGGGGAAGTCCTTGGCGCAAAAAAAGGTGCCATCGAGTCCGGCACCATATCCCTGGAGGAGGCATATGTCCTTTCAAAACAGGCCGACATCTGGCTCCACCCCGGCTCCTGCCGCTCGCGCGATGAAATCCGCTCCGCCGGACCCGCACTCGCAGCAATCGACATTCCGCTGATATTCAACAATATCAGGCGTTCCACTCCGGGCGGCGGCAACGACTTCTGGGAATCCGCCCCGGTACGCCCCGACCTCGTCCTCGCCGACCTTCGCGCCATCTTCTCCGAAGGCACCTCTACTGACTCCCTGACCTACTACCTGCCGGTCCTTTAGCGCCCGCTCAGCCCCTTTGCCGCGACATCTTGAAACTCGCAGCAAGCAAAAAACGGCAAAAACGTCGGCTGCCAAGACAGCGCGCAACTCGCAGCAAGCAAAAAACGGCAAAAACGTCGGCTGGCAGTGGCAGGTGGCGGGCTACTGGCCGCCGAAGTGCTTGCGGAGGAGGTCCGCTGCGTCGGTGATCTCTGCGGCGGAGAGGGGCTTGGACTTAGCCTGGCGGTCCTCGGCCTCATACTGGCGGTATAGCTTGCGGAACTGGGCCTTGGTGTCGAGGGTGAAGTCGCCTTTCTCTATCCAGTCGAAATAGCTGCGGTCGCGGTTAAAGACCTCACGCACAGACATATCCTTATACTTGCCGAAAGACACGGTGGGAACATTGTCGCGCAGGACTATCCTGCAGGCATAGTCCACGCCCTTGGAGCGCTGGCCGAAGCCCGCGAGGAACTCGACGTCGTTCTTCAGGGCTACATCGTGATACTTGTCGGGCTCCTGGTACATCTCCAGCTCGCCTTTGAGCACCTCGTAGGTGGCGAGGGTGTCGGCTTCGGCCGTGTGGGCGTTCTCGAAGTCTTCGCCGCCGCAGTAGAAGCGGTAGGCTGCGCGAAGGTTGCGGGGTTCCATATAGTGATAGATGTTCTGGACGTCCACCATCCTGGCCTCGTGGAGGTCGATGGATAGCGTCTCGAGCATTTGGCGGGCCTTTTCGCGTTTGTCTTCGGGAGTCTTGTGGTCGGAGATGCGGCGGGTGCAGTAGAGTTTCACCCTCTCCATCTCTTCGGCCAGCATAGGGAGATCGAACTTGCCGGAGTTATAGCCAGCGAGGTCGCTGTCGCGGAGCCACTCGACCACTTCGCCCACCACTTCGATGAAGCGGGGGCAGTCCACCAGGTCCTCATCCTTGACGCCGTTCACCTCGGAAGCCTGGGGGTTGATGGGGATCTGGGACATAGTCTCATAGTCCCAAGGCTTTATCTTCCAGGTCTTTATCTTCTTCTCCCCGTCCGGGAAAACCGTGACGAAACTGAGTTCTATTATGCCGTCGGT
>CACZBP010000127.1 GCA_902779495.1 uncultured Bacteroidia bacterium | reverse complement strand
GATGGTGCTTTCCATCGGTTTTTTAAAATCCGGGATTAATGCTTCCCTACATCATAAGCGCTGCCATAACTGCGCCGACGAGGCCGAGGATGGCGTAGAACTCAGGGAGGGCGGCGTAGATGAGGGTGTTGGTGAAGACGTCGTGACCCTGGCTGACGCCGACGATGCCGTTGGCGCAGACCTGGCCCTGGCGGATTGCGGACAGCATACACACCAGACCTACCGAGACACCGATGCCGAACACGAGGGCGCCGCTTTCAGCGACCTTGCCCATCATCATGAAGAATGCCACGAAACCGTAGATACCCTGCGTAGCGGGGAGGGCGGAGAGCACCATATAGTTACCGGAGCCTTCCGGTTTGAGTTTGAGAGCGCCTTCGGCTGCGTTGCCGGCGATTGTGGTGCCTATTGCAGAACCGATTCCTGCGAGGGCGAGGACGAGGCCGAGCCCGAGATAACCAAGAATTAAATTAAGCATGATTGTTTGATTTTTATTTTGTTATTATTTCTTCAAAGGGTTATAGCTGCGTCCCACTCCCTCATATCCGGAATTCTTGAAGAACTCCAGGAAATTGAGCCTCAGGGGATGCACGAAAGCTCCCAGGGCGGCCATCGCCACGTTCAGCGTGTGGCCTATGATAACTACCAGCAGGAACGGAATCCAGGCGATTGCGTTGGAGCCGTCGCCAAGAATCATATTGCCGATGCTGTTGAATGCCAGGCCGAGCATACTGCCGGCAAGGCCGAGGGCATAGAGGCGGAGGTAGCTCAGCACGTCGCCGACAAGGCCGGTCGCGGTGTTATACGTGTCCCACAGGCCTACGCCTACGTTGGCCAGCTTGTTACGCTTGGGGTCGTTGAAAACGAATATGCCGAGGGCGGAGACTATGCCAAGGACAATGATTATCCACTTGGTCAGCTGGGCCTCGAGGACTCCCACAAGGGCGAGGGCGCCGACAGTGACGCCGCCCACGATAAGCAGGGTCCAGCCCCAGGTGCCGAGTGCTCCTGCAAGGCCTTTGTTCTTCGTTTCCTCATATGTCTTCACGCACAGGGCAAGGCATATGTGCACTACGCCGACTATGAGCGCCAGCACCATAGTGCCGTCATATCCGGCGATCTTGCCGGGGAGGAACACGCCGCTGATGGGGGCGAAAATCTCCCACTGGGATATGTCCATCGAGAAGAAGGTGTGGAAGAGGAAGCCTATGACGGCGGTCCCGGCGCCAAGGGTCACTACCAGCGGCGACAGGTCCTTGAAACTCTCCACCTTGCGGAGCAGCAAACCTATGATTATCAGGATTATGCCATATCCGCAGTCGCCCATGCAGAAGGCGAAGAACAGGAGGAAGAATACCGATATGAAGGGGGTCGGGTCGAAGCCGTTGTAGGCCGGGCGGCCATACATATCGGTCAGCACTTCGAACATACTGACGAAGGCGTTGTTTTTCAGCTTTATAGGAGGATTATCCTCCAGGGAGGCGCTGTCCTTGAGGAAGAAGAATCCAAGCCTTTCAAATGCTTTCTCAGCCTCGGCGGCATCCTCGTCGGGGACGAAGCCGGTGAAGGTCGTGATGTGGCCTTCGGCGGCGTCGCCGGCGGCGTGGGATGCAAGATACCTGTCAAGGGATGCGGTCTTTACTGCGAGTTCTTCCTTAAGCGAAGGGACATATTTCTTCAGCCCCTCGAGAGTGGCCTTCCAGTGGTTTGCCTCTCCGGAGAGATTCTCGATGTGTTCCTTCATCTGGGCGGCGGTCCTTCCGGGAGCGGGAATCTCACCCACGGTAAAGCTCTGGTCATCCGCCGGCGTGACGGTCACGAACCAGACATACTTCCCGTCTTCGAATATGACCTGGAGGGCAATCTCTGAAGCCCAGCCCGGGTCAAATTTCTTTGCCGCCACCTTGTGGAAGTGCACCTTGAGCCCCATCTGCTCGATGCGGGCGACGTGCTCGGTGGAGTAGTTCCCCCAGGGGAGGAGGTCCTCATATGCCTTCTGGGAGGCGGCGATGCCTTCCTGCGCTGCGGCAAGGGACTCCTGCGCCTGCTTTGCTGCGGCAACCGGGTCGGGAGTGTCAACCGTCTCTGGCTCAACGTCTTCGAAGGAAGACTTCTCCAGGGTGGAGAGGGCGCCCTTTATCCCGGTGATGTCCGAGAGCATTGCCGAAGACTGCTCGTCCACGGGCTTGACGCTGCGGGTGATATCCACCACGCCCACCTCCTGGAGGCTTTCCAGGAAGGCTCCTTCATCCGCACTGAGCAGGACGAAGGAATATTTGGTCATCGGCGCTATCATTGCTGCTCCTCCATTTCTTCTTCGGCGGCGTGCCTGCCCTTGACTATCTTGGACGAGGCCTTGGAAAGGTTCTCCTCGTCTTCCATATAGCGTTTAATCTTGCGTATGGCCTCCTTGAACCCGGGAATCTGGACCTTCTCGTAGAGATTCACCTTCTGGGTGGTCTTCTTGCGCTGGTATTCCAGGATACGGCTCTTTTCCAGAAGCACCTCGGACTCTATCCCAAGGCGGGAGAGTTCCTTGAGGATGGCGACCCCGTCGGCAAACCAGGCAGGCTTGACGAAGGCGTTGAAGGGGGCGATATCGTAGTGTATCTCCTTCACCGCAGGGGTCTTGACTCCGGCCACCTTGACGGTCACAAGGTCCACGTCGCGGATGCTTATGAGCCCCGGCTCGAACTCGTTCCAAAGGGCGGAGAGGTAGTCGTATCTTTTCAGGGAGGCTTCAAGTTCTTCGACAACACGTCCGCTTTCGTCCTTGGCCTTGCGCACTTCCACGCGCAGGGCGGACTCCTTGTTCTGCAGTGTCGGAAGGGCGTTCTGCCTAATCTTCAGCTGCTTGCCAAGGTTGTTCAGCGACGTTTTGTTATATTGAAACTTTATTGCCATAAAAAATTATGCTTTCCAGTATTTGTCGGCGAGGGCCTGCTTGATGCCGGTCTCGGCCTTGCTGAAATACTTGCCGAAGAGCTCCCAGGCCGTGTCGAGCATCTCGTCTATGGTGATGTTGACGTCGATGGAAAGGAGCCTTGTGGCATATTCCTTGGCATATTCCAGGGCGCGGTGGTCATAGTCCGACAGGTCGAAACCGTTCTCGAGCTTGGTCTTCGCATTCTGGGCGTCCGCATAGAGGCGCACGCCGGCGTTCATCACCTGGCTGTGGTCCTCGCGGGTCTTCTTGTTCTGCACCAGCTGCTTCAGGCGGGACAGGCTGCGGAAGGGGTCTATGATGACCTTTCCGGAGTCGGAGTCGGCCCGCAGGAACAGCTGTCCTTCAGTAATATAGCCCGTGTTGTCCGGGATGGCGTGGGTGATGTCGCCGTCGTTGAGCGTCGTCACCGCTATGATGGTAATGGAACCGCCGGAAGGCAGCTGCACGGCCTTTTCATAGATCTTCGCAAGGTCGGAATACAGGGAGCCCGGCATAGAGTCCTTGGAAGGGATCTGGTCCATACGGTTTGACACTATGGAGAGGGCGTCGGCATACAGGGTCATATCGGTGAGCAGCACAAGCACTTTCTCGTTCTTGTCGGCGGCGAAATATTCCGCTGCCGTGAGTGCCATATCCGGGATGAGCAGACGCTCCACCGGGGGCTCTTCGGTAGTGTTCACGAAGCATATGATCTTGTCCAGTGCGCCTGCCGCCTCGAAGCTGTGGCGGAAGAACAGGTAGTCGTCGTTGCTGAGGCCCATTCCGCCGAGGATGATCTTGTCCACGTCGGCACGCAGGGCCACATCCGCCATAACCTGGTTATAGGGCTGGTCCGGGTCGGCGAAGAAGGGGATCTTCTGGCCGGAGACTATGGTGTTGTTGAGGTCTATGCCGGCGATGCCGGTGGGGATGAGCTGGGAAGGCTGGCGCCTCTTGTAGGGGTTCACCGAAGGGCCGCCGATCTGCCGCTCCTCGCCTTCGACCTCGGGACCTCCGTCGATGGGATGTCCGTAGGCGTCGAAGAAGCGGCCGGAAAGCTGGTCGCTGACCTTGATGGTGGGAGGGGCTCCGAGGAACACCACCTCGGCATTCGTGGGAATGCCTTCGGTGCCTGAGAACACCTGCATCGTTATCACGTCACCCTTGGTGCGGACCACCTGGGCGAGCCGTCCGTGAACTATTGCAAGTTCGTCGTTGGCAACGCCTCTGGCCTTGAGCGACACTGTCGCCTTGGTTATGGCCTCAAGCTGGGTATATACCTTCTGATATGCTTTATTTGCCATTTTGCTCGAGTATTTCGTTAAGTTTGTTGCGGTAGTCCTCAAAGGCCTCGCTGTGGAACTCGGAATAGTTCATCTGGCGGAGGATGTTGATGAGGTTCTTGAAGTAGTCGCGGCACTTCTCGTAATCTTCGAAGTTGAAGCTCAGGTCGCAGATTTCGAGCACGAGGTCCAGCATATACTTCTGGCGCTCGATGGGGCAGAGGCTGTCCACGGGGTCGAAACCGTCCTGCTGGAGGAAGGTGAAGTCGATCAGCTCGGACTTCCAGTAGGTCTCGTGGTAGCTCATAGGGACGCCGTCGTCGCCGAGGATGTTGATCTGGTCGGCGGCTTCACGTCCGCGGCGCACCAGATTCTTGGCCACCTGGATCTTTTCGACCCAGCCTTTCTCGACGGTTTTGTCCAGATATTCAATTATTTCCGGATATTCCAGATATTTTGAATAGGAGTCTATCGGGTTCACTGCCGGATAACGCTTCTGGTCGGCTCGGTTCTGCTCGAGGGCATAGAAGCAGCGGGCGGCTTTCTTGGTGGACTCGGTGACGGGCTCCTTGAGGTTTCCGCCGGCAGGGGAGACCGTTCCTATGAAGGTGACTGCACCCGTCTGTCCGTTGTTCAGGATGACCATTCCGGCGCGGGCGTAGAAGTTGGATATGATGGAGGAGAGGTCCACCGGGAATGCATCCGCACCCGGGAGTTCTTCCATACGGTTCGACATCTCA
>CACZBP010000126.1:3136-8087 GCA_902779495.1 uncultured Bacteroidia bacterium | reverse complement strand
TTTCGTTAAGACCCGTAAGGTAGTCGATGCGTATGCTGCGCTCGTACTCGCGGCCGCGCTTCTGTATCTGGGCGATAAGATTGGGGATGCTGCTCTTCAGATAGATCAGCAGGTCCGGATACCCCACCAGACTCATCATAAGGTCGAACAGGTCGGAATAGTTCTCGAAGTCGCGGGAGCTCATCAGGCCCATAACGTGGAGGTTAGGCGCGAAGATGCGCGCATCCTCATAGATGGTACGGTCCTGGATTATGACGTCGTCGGTCTTTGAAATATCCACCACATCCTTGAAACGCTTGTTCAGGAAGTAGATCTGCAGATTGAACGACCAGCGGGCCATATCCTCGTAGAAGTCGGAAAGGTAGGGGTTGAAGTCCACCGATTCGAACTTGGGGATCCAGCCGTAGTGGGCAGCAAGCATCTTGGTAAGAGTGGTCTTGCCGCTTCCGATATTACCTGCGATAGCTATATGCATACTCTTAGTGTTTTATGTTTCAAAAAAGACCGAAGAGCTGGGCGTCGATACGGTCGGTGATCGCCGCGAAATCCTCGGGATTGTTCTTAAAGTCGATGTTGTCGGTCTCCACCACGAGCAGGGGCCCGGTGTATTTGGAGATCCATTCCTCATAGTGGCGGTTCAGGCCGGCGAGATACTCTATGCTGATGCTCTGTTCGTACTCGCGGCCGCGCTTCTGGATGTTGGCCACCAGATGCTCTATGCCGGACTTGAGGTAGATGAGCAGGTCCGGCTGACGCACAGTGCTCATCATCAGTTCGAAAAGCTGCATATAGGTATTGTAGTCCCTCTCGGAAAGGTTGCCCATCTCGTAGTTGTTGGCCACGAAGATGTACACGCCTTCGGAGATCGTGCGGTCCTGGATGATGACCTCGGAAGACTTGGCGATCTCGAGGACATCCTTGAAGCGCTGGGCCAGGAAATAGGTCTCGAGATTGTACGACCAGCGGGGGATGTCTTTGTAGTAGTCCTCCAGGTAGGGATTGTACGTGACCGACTCGAATTGCGGCTTCCAGCCGTAATGCTCAGCCAGCATCCTGGTGAGGGTGGTCTTGCCGCTTCCGATATTTCCTGCTACGCCTATATGCATTCAGTACACAATTTGGTCTTAACTTACAAAAATAACATTTTATTCTTAAATTTGTAAAGAGTTTTTAGCTTGACCCATATGAAAATCCGCCGCTTTGTCTGCAATGCCTTTCAGGAGAATGCCTACGTGGTGTCCGATGGTGCTGAGTGCATTATCATAGACCCCGGTTTCACCGACTCCGAAATCGGCGGACTGTTCGATTACCTTGCTTCCGAAGGCCTGAGGCCCTCCGCAGTACTTCTCACCCACCGCCATCAGGACCATACCCTCGGCCTGGACACATTTTTAGCTAAATATGACGTACCTGTCCTTCCCGCAGCAGCAGGGACAGGCCTGGCCGGCCGGTTCCAGATAATAAAGACTCCCGGTCACACGCCGGACAGCGTATGCTTCTATAACGCGGAAGAACACATAATGTTCACCGGCGACACACTCTTCGCCGGCACCATCGGGCGCACCGACCTCCCCGGGGGCGACTATGACTCCGAAATACGCTCGATTATGGAAAAACTGATATTCCTTCCGGGAGAAACCGTCATCTACCCCGGCCACGGCCCCGAAAGCACCATCGCCCGCGAAAGGGTGCAGAACCCCTTCCTGGAGCCTTTCAACGAAAGGGAAGAATTAGATCTCGACTGATTCCACCGCCGCACGCACGCTGCCATACTCCAGCAGCAGGGCCCGGGCCTTGTCGTAATCCGTCAGGCCCGTCTCCTCCATTATCATCCTGGTTCCACGGTCCACAAGCTTTTTGTTGGTCAGCTGCATATCCACCATATGACTCCCCTTCACGTGCCCCAGGCGTATCATTACCGAGGTGGATATCATATTGAGTATGAGCTTGGTGGCGGTGCCGGCCTTCATACGGGTGCTGCCGGTCACGAACTCGGGGCCCACCACGGCAACTATCGGGCACTCGGCCTCGGCCGCCACGGGAGCATCTTCATTGCAGGTGATGCAGGCCGTCAGCATCCCCATCGCGCGGGCATTGCGTATGGCCTCCAGCACATAGGGGGCCGCGCCCGAGGCGGATATCCCCACTATGCTGTCTTCCGCCACGGGATTGAATCCCAGGACATCCTTCCATCCCTGCAGGGGATCATCCTCCGCACCCTCGACAGCCCTGCGAATGGCCCGGTCGCCGCCGGCGATTAGGCCGATGAAGGCGCCGTCCACCCCGTAGGTAGGCAGTATCTCGGAAGCGTCGGTGATGCCCAGGCGGCCGCTGGTGCCCGCTCCTATGTAGAAGACTCGCCCGCCGCGCCGCATCCTTTCCACCACTCCGTCCACGAAGTGGGATATCTGGGGGATGCATCCTCCCACCACCTCGGGAACCTTGCGGTCCTCGGCGTTCATCCCCTCCAGCAATTCCTCGGTAGTCATACTGTCGAGGGAGGAATACAGGGAATTCTGTTCGGTCTGCTTCATTTCCTAGAGGGTTTGTCCGCCTATGAACTCGCGCATGATGGAGGTCGGAGGGATGGCGGCTATCTCCGCGGGCTTGAGGGCCGTGACGGGCTCTATGAACTTGAGCAGGGCCTGGGCCTTCGCGTGTGCGGGAGATGCCTCCGTAACCCCGTACAGGAGGGGCTCGGCGTAGTATTTCAGCAGCGGCAGGTCATACAGCGTGGAGGAATTGAACACCACGTGGGCGTTCTCTTCGTAGGGGAAGATATTGCGCCTCTCTCCCCTGCGCACGCTGGGCCAGCGGAGTATGTTTTCCTCGGGGCTGATGCCGCGCACTCGATTGTCCCGGACTATGCGGCGGAGTAGCCTCTTGTCGGTAGTGGAGCCGTGCTCCTTGGTTCCTCCGGGGAGGGCGGAGAGGGCGGAGATATAGATATTGTAGATGCGCTCCCTGTCCACGTTCGGGGTGAGGTTGGGATTCAGGGCGTGGATACCCTCCATAAAGAGTATGTCGTTATCTTCCAGCCTCATACGGCGGGACTCGTCGAAGATGGTCTTGCCGTTCTTGAAGTCGAATTTGGGGATTATCACTTCCTTGCCGGCAAGGAGGTCGTTGAGATTCTCGTTGAGCAGTTCCACGTTCATCGCTTCGAGGGCTTCGAAGTCATATTCCCCCTTTGCGTCGCGGGGAGTGTGCTCACGGTCTACGAAGTAATTGTCCAGTTCTATCACCTTGGGATTGAGCCCGAGCACCTGGCACTGCTGCGCGATGCGCAGGGAGCTGCTGGTCTTGCCGCTCGAAGACGGCCCGGACATCATCACGATCTTGGTCTTCTTCTTGTGCCAGAATATCTGGTTGGCTATCTCGGCGTACTTGCGCTCCTGCCTGGCCTCGCACAGGTTGATGAGCCTGATGGCCTGGCCGTCGGCCAGCACGGCGTTAAGTTTCTCGATAGTGTCTATTCCCACTGCAGAGCACCAGTCCGCATATTCGCGGCGGGCCGCATCAATCTTTTTGCTCTTGGTCTTCATATATGTTCGTTCGTTCAAAGCATTGGTTTGAGGTACTTCCCCGTCACCGAGGCAGGGTCGTCCGCTATCTGTTCCGGAGTACCCTTGGCGACTATGCGGCCTCCCCTGCGCCCGCCTTCCGGGCCCATATCCAGGAGGTAGTCCACGCTCTTCAGCACATCCAGGTTATGTTCTATGATGATTATGGTGTTACCCTGGTCGGCTAGCTGCTGCAGCACGCCCAGCAGGGTCTTGATATCAGCGAAATGCAGGCCTGTGGTAGGCTCGTCCAGCACGTATAGGGTATTCCCGGTGCTTTTGCGGAACAGCTCCGCCGCCAGTTTCATACGCTGGCTCTCCCCTCCCGACAGCGATACCGAACTCTGCCCGAGCTTGACATATCCCAGGCCTACGTCCACGAGGGCCTTGAGTTTGGGGGAGATGCGGGGGTTCTTGGCGAAAAAGCCATAAGCCTCGGCTATGCTCATTTCGAGCACGTCGTTGATGCTCTTGCCCTTGTAGTGCACAGCGAGGGTGTCCTCCTTGTATCTTTTTCCGCCGCAGACCTCGCAGGGGACCGCTACGCTAGGCAGAAAGTTCATCTCTATCAGCTTGATGCCGGCGCCCTTGCACTCCTCGCATCTTCCGCCTGCAACATTGAAGGAGAAGCGTCCGGCCTTGAAGCCGCGGACCTTGGCGTCGGGGGTGTCCTCGAAGAGGGCGCGGATGTCGTCGAACACTCCGGTGAAGGTGGCGGGGTTGCTCCTCGGGGTGCGCCCGATGGGGCTCTGGTCCACTTCGATTATCTTGTCGATGTTCTTTATGCCCGTGATTTCCTTGTAGGGCAGGGGTTTGTCGGTGGAGCGGTAGAATTTTTTCTTGAGTATGGGGACGAGGGTTTCGTTGATGAGGCTGCTCTTGCCGCTGCCGCTGACGCCGGCTACGCCGATGATGCATCCCAGAGGGAATTCCACATCGACATCCTTCAGATTATTGCCTGACGCGCCTGTCAGCTTAAGTGTCTTACCATTCCCCTTCCGCCTTTCCCTCGGCACTTCTATCTCGTCTTCCCCGTTCAGGTATTTCAGGGTTATGGACCTATTCATATCGCCGGTCCCTGGAAGGTGAACCTCCTGAGGGACGTAACACCCGCGGTTGTACCCCAGAAAATTGTCATTTTCCGGGGGCCCCACGTTCGATAGCGGGGGGACCGTCCCGAAGGGAGGGTGGGGTGAGCCCGAAGGGCGAACTCCCGAAGGGGGAATACCTTCCGAGGGACCGGAGTAGATGATACTACCGCCTTCGACGCCGGCGCCGGGGCCGACGTCCACGAGCCAGTCCGCAGCCCGCATCGTCGCCTCGTCGTGCTCCACGACCAAGACGGTATTCCCCTCGTCGCGAAGCTCCTTCAGGGAATTGATCAGCTT
>CACZBP010000126.1:0-3092 GCA_902779495.1 uncultured Bacteroidia bacterium | reverse complement strand
GGCTCGTCGAGGATGTATATGACGTTCACCAGACGGGAACCTATCTGCGTAGCAAGGCGGATGCGCTGGCCTTCTCCGCCGGAAAGGGAACCGGTGGCGCGGTCCAGAGTCAGGTACTCGAGGCCCACGTCCAGAAGGAAGGAAACGCGGTCGCGGAGTTCCTTCAGGATATCGCGGGCGATGGTCCCGGCCCTGCGGGAGAGTTTGCCGGGAAGGGTTCCCAGCCACTCGTGGAGCTCGCTTATCTCCATCGCGCAGACCTCCGAAATAGTCTTTCCGTCTATCTTGAAACAGTTGGTCTCCTCGCGCAGGCGGGTGCCGTGGCAGACGGGGCAGACTATCTTATCTTCGATGTTATCCACGATTCCCGGCCAGTTGACCATCTGGCTGAGATTCCCGTCGCCTATGCGGAAGAACTCGTCGGAGCCGTAGATGAGCAGGCTCACGACCTCGTCCGGCAGTGCGGCGATGGGATCGTGGAGGGAGAAATTATATTTCCGGGCTATGGAGCGGATGACCTCGAACTTCTTGTTCTCGCGGACCTTGCCGAGGGGCACGATTCCGCCTTCGGCTATGCTCAGCTCGGGATCCGGCACCACCGCATCCATATTCACGTTCACCACCGTGCCGAGGCCCTTGCAATGCGGGCAGTAGCCTTCGGGAGAGTTGAACGAGAAGCTGTGCGGTGCGGGTTCCTGGAGAGAGAGGCCGGTTTCGGGATCGACCAGATGCTTGGAATAGTGGTGCATCTCCCCGGTCTCGTAATCCAGTATGGCGAGAGCTCCTTTGCCCATTCCCAGGGCGGTCATCACCGAGGCGCGTATGCGTTTCTCGTCGCCTTCGCCGGGCTTGAGCTTGTCGATCACCAGTTCTATGAAGTGGCCTTTGTAGCGGTCGAGGGATTCGACTTCGTTCAGGGCAAGGATTTCACCGTCGATGCGTACCTGGGAATAGCCTTTCCTGCGGAGCTTGGCCTTTGCGGCCGCGTACCAGAGGCGCCAGCAGCAGGCACTTGCGCCCCTGGTAGCTGGTCATTATCAGGTCCACTATCTGCTCGTCGGTATAGCGCACCATCTCTTTTCCGCTGACGGGGGAATACGCGGTGGATGCGCGGGCGTAGAGAAGGCGGAGGAAGTCGGAGATTTCAGTGATGGTCCCGACGGTCGAGCGGGGATTGTTCCCGGTAGTCTTCTGTTCTATGGCGATTATGGGGCTGAGGCCTTCTATGCTTTCGACTTCGGGCTTGTCCAGGATCCCCATAAAGTGTTTGGCGTAGGGAGAGAGGGTGTTGAGATAGCGTCGCTGCCCTTCGGCGTAGATGGTGTCGAAGGCGAGGGAACTCTTGCCGCTGCCGCTGAGGCCTGTGATTACGGTGAATTTGCCGCGCGGGATATCCACGTTGACATTCTTGAGGTTATGGGCTTTGGCGCCACGTATCTTTATGTACTCTTCCGTGCTCATAGAGAAGGTACAAATTTAACAAAAACTGCGGAATATTGCTAAGTCCCTTCCCATACCGCGGCATTTCCTTCCGCGACGGGGAAAGGGCAGGTCCGGGCCCCAAGAAAAAGGGGCCCGGTACCTGCATTCCCCGTCCGCCGGGCTTTCGCACGCCGCGGTTTTGCCAGCGTCCGGGCAGATTATTGGGCATTTCTCTGCCCACACTGCGGTTTTCGGGCGGGCAGCTAAGTGTTTGTGTGTCAGCGAGTTCCTGAAAACAAATCGGCGAAATTTGCCGATTTGTTTTCAGGAAACGGTTGAATATCAGCGACTTAGCTGCCCGGCCAAAAACCAGGAGAGAAGGACCCGGCCGAAAGCAAGGAAAGAAGGGCGCGGCCGGGGAGAGGGGGAAGGCGGGGAGAGGGGGTCAGCCGAGGAGGACGTCGAGGACCATCATCAGGGCGAAGCCGGCTGCGAAGCCGATGGTGCCGATGTTGGAGTGATTGCCTTCGGAGGCTTCGGGCACCAGCTCTTCGATCACCACGTAGAGCATTGCTCCGGCGGCGAATGACAGCATATATGGCATTATCCCGGTGACGGCAGATGCAAGGAGTATCACCAACGCGCCGCCGATAGGCTCGACGATTCCGCTCAGGGCGCCGATCAGGAAGGCGCGGCGGCGGGTGTTGCCGACGGCGCGCAGTGGCATGGAGATGATGGCTCCCTCGGGGACGTTCTGGATGGCGATTCCCAGCGACAGGGCCAGGGCTGCGGCAACAGTGATTCCGGTCCTCCCGGCGCCGGCCGCACCCAAAACATCGGCCGCACCCAAAACATCAGCGCCTCCCCCCATTGCCCCGGCTATGGCAACGCCCACTGCCATACCTTCGGGGAGATTATGGATGGTGACGGCCAGAGCCAGCATGGTGGTGCGGGACAGTTTACTCCTGGGGCCTTCCGGGCCTCCGGAAAGGTGTAGGTGCGGGGTAATCCGGTCGATCAGCAGCAGGAATGCGAAACCACCGAGCAGGCCGATCGTGGCAGGCCACACGTTACCGGGCGTCATTTCCATCGACGGGATTAGCAGCGACCATACCGAGGCCGCCACCATCACGCCCGACGCGAAACCCAGGAGGGCTTTCTGGAGCAGTGCGGGCATATCTTTCCGCATAAAGAACACGAAGGCGGAACCCAACGCCGTGCCGGCGAACGGTATAAGAAGAGCGAGTAAAACCGAATGATCCATACTGATGCAAAGATATCTTTTTTCTGCTTAACTTTGCATTATGAGACGCTTAGCATACCTACTAATTATGACTCTCGCTGTCGCCGGGTGCAGGATGCCCGGTCGGGCCGGGCATGACAAGGCTTCGCAAGCCAATGACAAGGCTTCGCAAGCCAATGACAAGGCATTGCAGACCGGGGACCTCGTATTCGTTGGGATTCCTGCGGATTACAGCCTGGAGGGCGATTCCATGGGCAGCGCCATCAGCGATGCCACCGGCGACGGAGTCCTCAACCTTATCCATGTAGCGATTGCAGAAGTAGGGAAAGACACCACCTGGATAATCGACGCCACCATAAAGCACGGAGTGGACCGCCACCCCATAGACACTTTCTTCAGGGACTTCACCCTGAAGGACGGGTCGCTC
>CACZBP010000125.1 GCA_902779495.1 uncultured Bacteroidia bacterium | reverse complement strand
ATCAGCTGCAAGAACATCGCGGTCGACGGGAACATCACCCCGATGGCCCTCTTCTGCCTGCGCTCGTTCGGCGCAACGGCGCTGTTCTGGATCTGGTCCCTGTTCACGGCTCCGCATGACCAGATCGAAAAGAAAGATCTCTGGAAGGTGGCCGTCGCATCTTTCCTCGGCCTGTTCATGACCCAGCTTTCGTTCCTGTTCGCCATCACCAAATGCACGGCCATCGACGCGTCCATCATGAGCACGCTGAGCCCCATCATGACGCTCATCATATCGGCCATCGTCATCAAGGAGCGGATCACCTGGAGCGGCATCGCCGGCATCGTGCTGAGCCTTATCGGCGTGATCATCCTGATCTTCAATTGCGTATCCATCCGTTCGGGAGCGGATTCCACTTCCATCTGGGGCATCCTGGGCATGGTGGCCAACACCCTCTGCTTCGCTTCGTACGTGGGTATTTTCAAGCCGCTGATCCAGAAATATTCTGTGGTGACATTCATGAAATGGATGTTCCTGTTTTCCTCGCTGATGGCCCTGCCGTTCGCTTTCCACGCGTTCGATGTCTCCCACCTGGAGGCCGTACCGATGAATGTGATGTGGCACGTTATCTATGTGGTGGTCGGCGCTACCTTCATCGCCTATTTCCTCATCCCCATCGGCCAAAAACGGGTCCGCCCGGTTGTAGTGTGCATGTATACGTATGTGCAGCCGGTCATCGCGATGGTCATCGCCCTGGCCCTGGGCATGGACCGGCTCAACGCCCTGAAGGTGATTGCGTCCCTGCTCGTGTTCACAGGCGTAGGCCTCGTGAACTTCGTGCCTAAAACGGCGAAACCGGTGGCACAGGATAACGCATAAAACGCTTGCAGATTCCGTTTTTTGTCGTACATTTGCATCCGCAAACGATTCTTATGCGACAATAGCCGTTTCCAGACACCATTTGGTTTTATGACAATCCCGGACGAAGGTCCACCCCAGGGCGTATTGTACCCTGATGCGGCGGGCCGGGGAGCCGGGCTGTTCTTTGTCATAAAACGATATTGCCATGGTTTATCAATTGGTAGCCTGGACCGACAAGGGCCAGGTCAAGATGCTCCCGGAACTGCTCCGCGAATACGCGCAGCCTTACCTCGACCGAATCGAAAGCCTCAGGACCTTCTACGAAGAAGGCTGGGACGACGGACTGGGCCGGTTGACGGAGCAGGATGTCATCGCGCTGAGCGGCAGCTATGAGGCCTACGGCCGGTTCCTGATGCTCCACGGAAAACGCCAGGAAGCCTTCGAGGCTTTTGTCGAGTTTCAGGCTGAGGGAGGAGGTGTTATAGCCAAGGCAGTCGGTCTGGAGGACATACTGGCCCTTCTCCGCGCCGCTCAGCAGGAAAACACCTTCGGCGTCGGTGACGGCCCACAGGTAGTTCTCGTCAAGCCTGACGATGGCTCCGGGCACCGGCTCCTTCGTCTGGGCGTCGACCACCTTGCCGCTGATTTTCAGCGGCCCCGCGGCCAGCGCCGGCAGCGCCAGGAAGGCGAATGATATACTTAACAGAAGCTTTCTCATAGATGTTCCGCAATCGGGTCGGCAAAGGTAGTCATTCTGTGGGCGGCAGTCAATCCCAATATGTTGTTATTCTTCGCTCCAGGGCTTAACCACGCCGGGCTCCTTGAAGGTGAGCTTGGCGGGCATTTCCTTCACGTTGTCCGCGGAATAGGTGATCGTCCAGGTCTCCATAGTCATCAGCTCCCAGAGCCTTTCGGCGGTGCAGGGGGCGGCGAAGCGGATCTGCAGGGCGGGCACAAGGTTCTCATTTATAACGCAATAGACTCCGATGACGCCTTCCTCGCGGGAGATGTGGTTGCTCAGGAAAGGAAGGTTGCGGAAGACGATGGGCTTCTCGTAGGACGGGTCTTCTATTTCATATATATATTGGGGCTGGCCCTCATAAACCTCCCTGCGTTTGCGGATGCCGTCCTCATATTTGCCGTTGAATTCGGCCTTGAAGGGGGTGAACATCCTCTTGATGTAGTCGGGAGTGGCTATGGTCTCAAAGCCTTCCTCCAGGCCTTCGAAGCGGAAGGCAAGCGGAGTGGACTTCACGTCGCCGTTAGGAAGGGGCATATCCAGGGATTTCTTCTCGACTATTTCCTTGAACCACTTCTCGTCGGCCTGCTCGGCAGGGTCCATAAAGACGCGCACGATGAGGGGGCAGGCGAACTCGCTCTCAAGGCCATATATCTTCTTGCCCGAGAAGCGCATCTGCAGGCCGAGGTTGTTGAGGTCCATCCTGTCGGGCATTCCCTCGGTGCGGATGGTGACGACCTTGATTTCAGGCGACGTGGCCGGGTCGGGGTTCTGCACCCTGAACTTGGTGGGGACGAAGACCGCCTCCTGGATCTTTTCAGGGGTTACGACGGCAGGGTCATATGTGATGACCACGCGGTGCTTGCGCACGTAGGTCTTGACTCCGTGGCAGCCCTTGATCTGGGCTACCTTGCCCTTGAAGGCCTTGGAGGAGGAGAAACATTTCACAGAACGCAAAGGCATAATTTCCAGGGTCTTGAGGGTGGACTTGTCCACCAGCGGGGTGACGGTTCCGTCTTCCTCGACCTTCTCCAGACCCCAGGTTTCGTCAATGGTGGGAAGCTCCACGGAAGTGCCAAGCCAGAAGCCTATTCCCAGCAGCAGGAGGGTGAGCACGGCGGGGATATATTTCCAGGCTCCGCCCTTGGCCTTCTTGCAGAGGCCGACGTCAATCGCCTTGTGGGCGCAGGTGCCGACGCATTCGCCGCAAAGGGTGCAGTCAACGCTGGTGACCTTGCCTTTGGCGGAGGCTATGTCGATGTGGTAGGGGCAGGCGTTGTTGCAGAGGCCGCAGGCCGTGCACTTGTCGTCGTCCTTGACGATATGCAGGAGTTGCAGCTTGGGATTCGCGCAGAAAATCTCAAGCAGATATCCAGCAAGGCAGAGAGCGCCGAGAAGCCAGAACCAGGGGATGTCCACTCCGACCTTGCCGAGCAGGAACCACACAATGCCTATTCCGAGCATCCAGGCCCAGAATTTCAGCGAGTTGGACACGGCTCCAAGCGGGCAGAGGTACTTGCACCAGAACATATCCACCAGGAAACTGCCTAGCACCACGAGGCTGACGGTCACGATGGACATCCACAGGACGATCTCACCCTTGAAGCCGGTCGCGACGGCATAATACGGGTCCAGCCTCTTGCAGAAAAGCTCGCTGGCGGTGGCGGTCATATAGAATATCCAGAATACGATGGCATATTTGAGAATGCGCAGGAGCTTGTCCGCGATGCTTCTTTGCTTAATGCGGATTGGCTTGATTCCCAGGGAATTGCGCAGCTTGAGCAGCAGGTCTTCCACCGTGCCCACCGGGCAGAGGTAGCCGCAGAAGAGCTTGCTGAAGAGCACCACGGCGGCGGCCAGGGCAATGCCCATCATTATCTGCAGGGAACTCATCGAGCAGGGGAGGGAGCCGCGCACGCCATATGTGGCGAGGGCCTGGAGGCCGCCTAGGGGGCAGAGGGCTTCCGGGTCTGCCGGTTCCATCTTGGTGAATATGAGCTTCGCGAGCCCGCTGAGGAAAAACACAAGAGCGGCCAATGTGCCCCACTGGATGGCATATCTGGGCCAATTTTTCTTTATCTGAGACTGTTTCATCGCACAAAAAAAGTTTCCTTTAAAGTTAGGAATAATCTGCCTTATATCAAAATATAATTTTGATTGAGTTAAATTTTTGCGCTGAAATTTGCACAGGATAAACGATTTATTTAACTTTGCACGATTAACTGCATTTGACTATGGGCACTAATAACCATAAACTTACGTTCTGGCAGATGTTCAACCTGAGCTTCGGTTTCTTCGGAGTGCAGATTGCCTATGCCCTGCAGAGCGCCAACATCAGCCGAATCTTCGCCACCCTGGGCGCAGATCCCCACCAGCTTTCCTTCTTCTGGATCCTTCCCCCTCTGATGGGAATGATAGTCCAGCCGCTCATCGGCAAGTATTCCGACCGCACCTGGACCCGCCTTGGCCGCCGCAAGCCCTACCTGCTGGTCGGCGCCATCATCGCGGTGCTGGTGATGCTGTTCCTGCCCAACGCCGGAAGCCTGCATTTCTCCACCAGGCTTTTCCTCGGACTGAATATGGCAATGTGGTTCGGCCTTTTCTCCCTGATATTCCTCGACACCTCCATCAACATCGCGATGCAGCCCTTCAAGATGATGGTGGGCGATATGGTCGGAGAAGAGCAGAAGACTGAGGCCTACTCCATCCAGAGCTTCCTTTGCAACGCCGGTTCCCTCGTGGGCTATCTCTTCCCGATATTCTTCACCTGGATAGGCATCGCCAACGAAGCCCCCGAAGGCGTCATCCCCGACTCGGTGATATATTCCTTCTACTGCGGCGCAGCCATCCTCATCCTGTGCGTGCTGTTCACATTCTTCAAGGTGAGCGAGATGCCCCCGAAGGAATATGCCGAATTCCACGGCATTGCCCCCGGACAGGCTGATGAGCCCAAGGAAGGCCTCTTCAAGCTCCTTGTCAAGGCTCCCAAGGCCTTCTGGACCGTGGGTCTCGTGCAGTTCTTCTGCTGGGCCGCCTTCCTCTATATGTGGACCTATTCCAACGGCGCCATAGCCACCAACTGCTGGGGATGGGACGGCGCCTCCACCGCCACCGCGGAGTATCAGGATGCAGGCAACTGGGTCGGCGTCGTGTTCGCCATCCAGGCCATCGGCTCCATCCTCTGGGCCCTCATAATCCCGCGCTTCAAAAGCGTCAAGGTGGCATATATAGTGAGCCTCCTTATCGGCGCAGCCGGCTTCCTGTCGGTGATGTTCGTCCAGAACCAGTGGGTGCTCTTCGCCAGCTATTTCCTCATCGGCTTCGCCTGGGCTGCAATGCTCGCCCTGCCGTTCTCCATACTCACCGTAGACCTTGAAGGCAGTCCCTATATGGGCTCCTATCTCGGCCTGTTCAA
>CACZBP010000124.1 GCA_902779495.1 uncultured Bacteroidia bacterium | reverse complement strand
TGGGGCAGCTGGCGCCGTGGCGGGGAAGACGAACCACGCGAATATCGTGGGCCAGGTATTTTCCTCCGAACTGGGCTCCGAGGCCGATCTTCTGGGCTTCCTTGAGGAGTTTCTCCTCCAGGTCCACATCGCGGAAGGCGCGGCCGGTCTCGTCGCCGGTGGTGGGCAGGCTGTCATAGAACTTGATGCTGGCAAGTTTCACGGTGAGAAGGTTCTTCTCGGCCGATGTGCCGCCTATCACGAAGGCAATGTGGTAGGGCGGGCAGGCCGCCGTGCCCAGCGAGCGCATCTTCTCCACCAGGAAGGGGATGAGGGTGCCTTCGTTCTGGATGGTGGCCTTGGTCATAGGGTAGAAATATGTCTTGTTGGCGCTTCCGCCGCCCTTGGCGACCATCACGAAACGGTATTCGTCTCCCTGGACCGCCTCTATGTCGATCTGGGCGGGAAGGTTGCACTTCGTGTTGACCTCGTTATACATATCCAGAGGGGCATTCTGGCTGTAGCGGAGGTTCTCCTGGGTGTAGGTGTTGAAGACGCCAAGGCTAAGGGCCTCTTCGTCCTCGAAGCCTGTCCAGACCTGCTGACCTTTCTCGCCGTGGATGATGGCGGTGCCGGTGTCCTGGCAGAACGGAAGAACGCCTTTGACGGAAGTCTCGGCGTTGCGGAGGAACTGCAGGGCGACATATTTGTCGTTGTCGGAGGCCTCGGGATCCTTCAGGATGGCCGCAACCTGCTCATTATGGGAGCGGCGAAGCATAAACTGGCAGTCGTGGAAGGACTGCTGGGCCACCAGCGTGAGGGCCTCGGGAGACACCTCCAGGATTGTCCTGTCTCCGAATTTTGATGTCTTGACCAGCTTCTCCGAACCGGGAATCTTGTAGTATTCAGTGGTGTCTTTGCCCAACTGAAACATAGGGGCGTATCTGAACTGTTGTGCCATTGTTATTAAGCTTTGTATTCAATCATACAAAGTTAATCAATCTGCGGGATTTTTAATAAAATATTCCTATTTTTGCATCTGATGATTGGAATATTCGATTCGGGCGCAGGCGGGCTGTCCGTGCTGCGGGAAATATTGAAGGCGATGCCGCGCGGGGAATATGTCTATTTCTCCGACAACGCCTTCTGCCCCTATGGCGAAAAGACCCCTGAGTTCATCCAGGACCGCGCACGGGCCATCACCGATATTCTCAGAGGCGAAGGCGCCGAGATCATCGTCGTCGCCTGCAACACCGCCACGGCAGCTGCCATATCCACCCTCCGCGCAGAGTATCCAATCCCCTTCATAGGGATGGAGCCTGCCGTCAAGCCCGCCGCCCTCGGCACCCGTTCCGGTGTCATCGGCGTGCTCGCCACAGCCGGCACCCTAAAAGGCTCCAAGTACCTGAAAACCAAAGGAAACTGGGGCGAAGGCTGCAAGATAGTGGAGCACGTCGGGAAAGGCTTCGTCGAGCTTGTGGAAAACCTCGAGCTCACTGGCGAGCACGCCGAGCAGGTAGTCCGCGAAAGCCTCCAGCCCCTGCTTGACGAGGGCGCGGACACCATAGTCCTCGGCTGCACCCACTACCCCTTCCTTCTTGACACAATGAAACGCATCGCCCCCGAAGGCATACGCTTCATCGACCCCGCCCCCGCCGTCACCCGCCGCCTTATGGACGTGATGCGCCAGGAGGGTATAAAACAAGAAGGCGGACTGTCCGTCCGCCTTCTGAGTTCAGGTTCTCCGGATTCACTGGAGAAACTCTATCAGTCTGTCATCTAGTAGATGCTGTACTTACGTGCCATCGAGCCGTACATCTGACCGAGGACCTCGAGATAAGGATGTCCGCTTATCATAGTCACGCGGTAGACAGTGTCGTCGACCCTGTAGTACTCCACTCCGCCCAGGAGGATGGTCTCGTAGTCGTCAGGGAGTTCATCGACGATTGCGCCGGCCGGAGGAGTGATCACCTGGTAGCGTCCGCCGTTGATGATGTAGAAGACTCCGTCATCGTAGAAGTAATCCTGGTTGGCATATGCGTAGCTCTGTGCGAGGCCGAGCCTTGCGGCGATCTCATATGAGCTCTGCGCGGAGCTGAGGTTCATTGCCATCATAGCGTTCTGCTGTGCGATGATTGCGTTGTTCTGTGCTATCGTCCTGTTCTGGGCGTCGATGTACCTGGTGTAGGAATCGAATCCGCGATAGGTGTGATAGACGTTGTGATAGTAGGCGAAGCGCACTTTGTGGAACAGCAGGTCATCGAGGACCATATCGATCACTATTCCTACAGGAGGACGGCAGACTACGTAGCGGCCGCTGTAGAGGCGATAGTAGACGTTGTTGTAGTAATAGTAGTCAACTCCGTAGTAACGGCGCCTTACATAGTGGGAAGGCAGGACCTCGACACGGTAGCCGTAGTAGTGAGGATCGCGTCCCCAGAAGCTGCCCGGCCTGTCGTAGGTCATCCAGCCTCTCTCGCGAGGAGGGATGCGGACCACGTCGTGACGGTCATCTACGCGATAGGCATCGTCGTAGTACCTGTCCCTGGCGTTCCTGGAGCTTTCGTCCACTGCCTTCGTAGTGACGGAGGACAGACCCCTTCTTGTCACATTGTCATTGATCCTGACGGACTGGGCGTTGTTGGTGCCGCTCTGGGAGACGGTCTTTGTGCCCTGTGAAGTGGAGGAAGAGGAGGCCGAAGCCGAACCGGAGGAGGTGGAAACGGAGTTGCCTGTCCTGCGCACCGTGGTGGACTCGGAGCCGGTCTTGGTCTGCTGCGAAGAGCTGGAGGTTCCGGTCGTCCTGCGGACAGTGGTGGTGCCGCTGCCGGAGGATGTGGTGGAGCCGCTGCTGGATGCAGAGCCGGTGGAGCGCCTTACGGTAGTGGTGCCGGAGCTACTGCTTCCGGAAGAAGTGGAAGAGGTGCTGCCGGTGGACCTGCGGACAGTGGTCTGGCTGGAGGAGCTGCCGCTGGAAGTGGAACTTCCGGTGCTGCTGCGCCTTGTGACCTGGCTGCCGCTGGAAGAACTGCTGCCCGTTGAGCTGCTACCGGAGCTGGACCTTCTTGTCACCTGGCTGCCGCTGGAGGAGCTGCTGCCACTGGAAGAGGAGCTGCTGCGCCTTGTGGTCTGGCCGCTGGCATAGGAAGCCGTGCTGGAGGAGCTGCGCCTTGCGGAGCTTGACGAAGAAGCTGCGCTGGAGGAGCTGCGCCTTGCGGAAGAACTCGAAGAGGATGCAGCGGTGCCGCTGGACCTTCTGGTTGACTGGCCGGATGTCGATGCGGATGACTTCCGGGTAGAGGAGGAAGCTGAGGTAGTTGTCCTTGATGAAGAAGAGCTGCCTGCAGCACTTCTTCTCGTCTGTCCGCCCATGTCAGCAGAGAGAGCGAACATAGCAGCGATCAGCACTGCTGTGACGATTCTGTTTGCCATGTTTTTCATATCCGACGAATTTTAAAAGTATAAATAATATTTGCTGCTGAGGTCCCGGAAACTCTCCACGTCCTTGTTCCAGTAATCTATCATATCCGAAACCATCAGGTTCTTTGAGAATAATTTCATTACATAATCCGTACCACAAATCTTTCCGAGCATCTCGACGCGGGCCTTTCCGGTCTTGAAAGGGTTCTGCTCAGGGTAGAGCTCACCTATGGCCTGCATCACGTAAAACTGTGTGAGAGTGAGGGTTGCAGCGGCATAGTCGGTATATTCATACTGCACTCCGTGCAGGAGGACGCCTTTCCAGGCTCCGTAGAAAGGTTTGTAGTGGATGGGGCGGAAACTCACGCCGGGAAGGTCGTAGCTGACGAGCTTGTCCATAAGGGCATCGGCATCGATCCACTCCGCGGCGAAGGTGCCGAAGGGCAGGTTGTAGCCTATTCCGATATTCAGGAAGCCGCAGTCCCCCGCTATGCCGGCGGAAGGGTAGTTGATGGCCGACTGGGGATATGGGATGTTCGGGGACGGGAGGACCCAGGGAAGGCCGGTGTCCATATATGTCATATCCCGCGTCCAGCCTTCCATCGGGATGACCGTGAGCTTGCAGTACAGATGGGGCTCATTGCCTTTCTGGCCGTGGTTCATCCCCTCGGAGTTGATCATACGGGCGAACTCCCCTACCGTCATTCCATAGACATATGGGATACGGAACTGGCTGACGAAGGAGAAAAAGCCCGGCTCGACGACATTGCCTTCGATCTTCAGTCCGCCAAGGGGGTTGGGACGGTCCAGGACCATCACCTCTATGCCCTTCTTGGCGCAGGCGCGCATCACAAGGCCGAGCGTGCTGATGAAGGTATATGACCTTGTGCCGACGTCCTGGATGTCATAGACCATAACGTCTATGCCTTCGAGCATCTCCTGGGATGGCTCACGGTAGGGGCCATAGATAGAGTAGACCGGAAGGCCGGTGCGGCTGTCCTTGGAGTCCGCCACGTGGTCGCCTGCATAGGCATCGCCACGAACGCCGTGCTCGGGGCCGAACAGGGCCACGAGGTCAACCCCGGGAGCCTCGAAGAGGATGTCGATGGTGGACTTCAGGGAAGAGTCGACGCCGGAAGGGTTCGTGACCAGGCCGACGCGCTTGCCGCGCAGCCCGGCGAAGTCACGGTCCCGCAGGACCTCGATGCCGGTCTTGACCCTGGAGTGGGACGCGATCGGGAGAACAAGCAGTAAGAGTAGCAGTAATTTTCTCATATTCAAAGGGTTAGTACCCCAGCTTGGCTTTGACGTCAGACCACTTGTAGTAGGGGCCGCCCTCGAGGCCGAGGACGCGGGTTTCGCGCTCGTTGAGGAGGAACTTCACGAGGATGTCGGGGTTCTTCTTCGAACGGTAGAAGATTATCTGGATGTTGGCGGCGAAGGGGGTGTATTTCCAGCCGTGCCAGTTTTCGCAGCTGTTCTGGTCGCGCCTTTCGGCAACGCCCTCGAGGCCGAGGATGGAGGCGAGCGCAAGCACGTGATAATCGTGGCCATAGCGCAGGTCGGCGCAGTATTCGCCGGTGGCGATTGCGGCATCGGCCTTGGTGACGATGTCGTCCAGGCCGGGCTTGGTGCGGGCCATACGAATGTCACCGAACTCGATGCTGTTGCAC
>CACZBP010000123.1 GCA_902779495.1 uncultured Bacteroidia bacterium | reverse complement strand
CATCCAGTCCGGGGCGGGGGAATGGTGGTGGTAGAGGTCGTAGGAGTTGATCTGGCCGTCGCCATTGAGATCCGCGTAGAGGCCTTCGATAGGCTTTCCGGACTCGGCGTCATAGATCTGCTTGTAGACATAGAAGCTGTAGGGGGCATATCCTTCCGAGAGGACCTGCACGAAGTGGGAGTCGATCCATCCGGCTGGGGTGTCGGGAGCGTCGCCTTCCTTGTTGAGACGGAGGTTGGTGATGGCCGTCTTCATCCAGGTGGCGTTGGCGCTGATGTCCCAGCTCCAGTCCTTAGTGTCTATCACTGAGGCATTTAAGGTCATTTCAACACCGGTGCTGCGGATGTTGCCCACGTTGGTGAGCAGCTGCTTGTCGAAGTTGGTTCCGGCCGCTACGGGGACGGTCGCGAGAAGGTCCTGCGTGTTGCGCACGTAGTAGTCCACGCTGCCGGTGATGCGGTCCTCGAGGAAGCCGATATAGTAGGCTCCTGCCTGGCTGGCAGTGTACAGGGGCATATAGCTGTAGTTGGCTATGCCGTCCTGCTGGCCGGTGACGCCGTAGCTAAGACGGGCCTTGGCGGTGCTCATTACGCCCTTCAGTCCGGAGAAGAAATCCTCTTCGGAAATCTTCCAGGCTGCGGAGAGCGAGGGGAATACACCCCAGCGGCTCTTGGGGGCGAAGCGCGAGGAACCATCGGCGCGGAAACTTGCGCCGAGCAGGTATTTCGATGCATAGGAGTAGTTGAGCCTGGCATACCAGGACACGAGCACGTGCCTCTGGTCGTTGGCTGCGGAAGTGCTCTGGACCTCCCTGGGATCACGCGCATTATAAGAGGTGAAGGCGGGGCTCCAGTATCTCCAGAACTGGTAGTCATATCCGGCCGTGAAGTCGACGGAGCTCTTTATGCTCTCGAAGTACTTGTTGTAGTTAAGGTATATGGTGGCCAGGCGGTTGAAGTTCTCCTGGGGGCCGTAATCGTAGTCGAGGCCGCCGGTGTCGAAGTTCTGGTAGGCCTCCTTGGGCACGTAGATGTGGCCGCGGCCGTTGGAGTAGTCATATCCGAGGGTGGCGTGCAGGTGAAGCTCGGGGAGGAAGTGGGCGCTGTAGTCGGCGTCGAAGCTGCCTATGAGCCTGTAGACCTTGCTGGTATCGGTGCGGCCTTCGATCAGGCCGAGAGGGTTGCCGGTGGCGCCGTTGACGGGCTTGCCGTAATTGTCAATCGCCTCGTAGAAGCCCAGGAAATCAGTGCCGTCGGAATAGACGGGGACCGTGGGGTTGTGGGTGGAGCCGCCCCATATGGCGCTCTGGTTGGCGAAGCGGTTGCTGCTGAGGGTGCCCTTGCCGTTGAGGACGAGTTTGAGATGGTTCTCAAAGAAGGAGGGACTCAGGGTGACGCTGCCGGTGTAGCGGGTTGCGTTGTCGGTCTTGAGGATACCGTTCTGGTTGCTGTAGCCCGCGGAGACGCGGTAGGGGAGGAAGGCACCGATATTTCCGGAGACGCTCAGGCTGTTGTCCGTGCTGAAGGCGTTGCGGAATATGAGTTTGTTCCAGTCGGTGCTGACTGCGGGATTCATAAGGGCCTTCTGGGCGTCGTTGCCGAAGACGTTCACCAGGTCTATCATCTCATCGCGGGAGACCATATCAGCCGACTTGGTGGGGGACTGCAGACCGTTGGTTGAGGTGAAGCTTATGCGCGGACGAGACTTCGTGGCCGCACCCTTGCGGGTCGTGATGATTATGACGCCGTTCGAGGCGCGGGAACCGAATATGGAGGTGGATGCCGCATCCTTCAGGATGGTGATGCTCTCGATGTCGTTGGGGTTCACCAGGGAGAGGAAGTTGCCGCTTCCGCTCACGCTGCCGCCTACTTCCATAGGGACGCCGTCAAGCACGATCAGAGGGTCGTTGGATGCGTTGAGGGACGCTCCGCCACGGATCCTGATGGTGCTGCCTGCGGTAGGGGAACCGCCTCCGCTGACGATCTGCACACCGGAGACCTTGCCGTTGATGAGCTGGACGCCGTAGCCGATTACTATCGTTTCGGCGAGGACGTTGGCGTCGGGCAACAGGGTGATGTCCAGCGTGCCGTCGGCCTGGGGGACCGTGACGGTCTGTGAAGCATAACCGATGTACCCTATGGTCAGGGTGCCTCCGGCCTTTGCCGTGATAGAGTAGTTTCCGTCGATGTCGGTGACGGTGCCGTTGGAGGTTCCGTCTTCCATAACCGAGGCTGCGATCAGGGGGATGCCGTTCTCATCGGAGACGGTGCCGCTCACCTTGACCTGGGCCCATAGGGGCATCGCGGCCAGCAGAGGAAGGAATACCGTGAAGATTTTCTTTAACATCTGTATCGTTTTAGTTAGTAATATGCGGTTTGGGGTATCAATCCGGATGCAAAATTAGCAATTAACTGTAACTGTCCTCCGTCCATTTCGGACAAATTTGGCAAAATTTCGGACAACGGGGGCATTATTATACCGGGAATATTTGGTATATTTGTGCAAATGTTGTCCTATGAAGCTGCTCTGCGTCATATTAGCCGCTCTTGCATATGGAAGTTTCCTCCGTGTGGAATTCCCCGTCGGGGTGAATATGGTCGAAAGCGTGTCACAGGATGCGGAAGGCATGATGTGGATGGGCACGACCTCCGGCCTGTTCTTCTATGACGGCTTCGGCACCGTGCGTGTCGAAGGCCCCGGAAGGACCTACAGCCTGGTTCCTTTCCAAGACCGCCTTGCCATAGGCACCGAAGGCGGCCTCGTGCTGATGGACAGCCGCACCCGCGCCCTTGAATATCCTCCGGGCAGTCCCACCGGCATCCGTGCCATAGTTTCCGACGCCGACAGCCTCTGGCTCGGCACCTTCGCCGGCCTGTACTCCTACAAGGACGGACGTTTCACTCCCCACCGCGGCCCCGGCAACGATATAGTGTAGTCTCTGCTGGACTGCGGAGAGCATTTATATATAGGGACTTACGACGGCCTCAGCGTCTATTCCAAGCAGGGCGGTTCCTTCCGCGACATAGTCCTTCCACATCCCGGCGGCAGGGTCAATTCTTTCGTCAACGCCCTGTATGCCTATGACGGGGCGGTGCTTGCCGGAACGGAAGACGGGGTGTTCAGGTATGACCCCGTCACCCTCCGTGCGGAGGACCTGGGCCTATGCCGCAGCAGCGTCAAGACTTTCTGCACCGACAGCCTCGGCACCCTCCTCATCGGCACCGACGAGGGGTTATATACCTTCGACGGCTGCACTCTTCGCCACGTCCGTCACGAGGCGGGCCGGGAGGATTCCCTTGGCAACGACATCATCTGGAGCATCTTCCGCGACAGGGACGGCAACATATGGTTGGGCACCGACGGCGAGGTGTCGCTTTCGCTCGGCGGGATGCCCTTCACTCCGGTCAGTTCGATGACGGGCTCATCGGTGGGCAACCGTTTCACAAGCGTCCTTCGCGACCGCCACGGCACCCTGTGGCTGGGTGGCTCCAACGGCCTGATACGCCGCCGCGCCGGCCAGACCCTTTGGTACAGGGTGGACAATGCGAAATATCCCATAGCCCACAACCGCATCCGCAGCATATATGAAGACCGTGACGGCGACCTGTGGATATGCACGGACGGCAGCATCCATCTGCTTGAAGGGGATTCATGGCGGAGGATCAACCTCGAAGACAGTACTCACACCCGCAACGCCAACTGGGCCTATGACATCGTCCAGGACTCCCGCGGGCGGATGTGGATAGCCACCAGCCTTGGCGGGGTGCTCATAAAGGACAAGGCCGGGCTTATCGCAGGGGACGGAGTTGCGGACAGCACCGTCGTGCTTGACGGCGGCAGCCGCGGAATGTATGCCTACCGCCTTGCAAAGGACCGCGAAGGAGGCATATGGTGCCTGTTCTATGACGACGGACTGAGGCGTTTCCCTGGCGGAGAGGTTCCCTCCACCGGCGGGGAAGTGCCTTCCTATATATTCAGTGACAGCGGGGGAGAGATATGGATAGGGCTTAAGGGCCGGGTTATGGACAGCCGCGGCAGGGTCTATCCTATCGGCGGCTCCGAAAGCGTCCTCTGCATAGGTGAATGGGCCGGCGAGCTGTGGGTCAGCACACCGACCCGCTGCGTCTCCATAGACCCCAAAAGCGGCGCCATCCACGCAGTAGACACCGGCGGGAAGACCGTCTATTCCATATGGGACGACGGCGGCAATGTCATATTGGGGACCCTCGACGGAATCATCTCGGCCGATGGCAATTTCCTGAAAAAGAAGTCTTTGCAGCGCCAGGTGCGTCTTTGCGGAGTCATCGTGAGCGGAAACCGCGTGGATAATCACGGCCTGTCCTTCGCGCCCGACGAGACCAATATCGGTTTCGTGTTCTCAGGCCCGACCTATGGCCGGGACCGCAGGCGTCTGCTGTGGAAGATGGAGGGCATAGACAGCGACTGGAATATCCTCCCCGAAGGCGTCAACACGGCGACTTTCAATAACCTGGATTATGGACGTTACACCCTTCTGCTTGCCGCCGCCGACAATTCCGGAAACCCTTCAGGCACGCTGGAACTCGATTTTCGGATACGATATCCATGGTATCTGCGCTGGTGGGCCTTCCTGCTATATGCCCTTGCCGCCGGTGCGCTTGTCGTCTGGGCGGTGCTATACTACAGGATGCAAAGGCGCCTCGAGCGCGAGCAGGAAGAGAAAAACGCCATACTTGACAATCTGACACGTTCGCCGATGGTTTTCTCCGAGGTGGATGTAGTGGACCTGGTGCGCAGGAGTTTCGATGATTTCCGAAGTTCGCTGCCCAAGGGCAGAAGCGCCGTATTCTCTGCCGCCATCCCTTCCTGCCTGATCCCTTTGGATGAATACAGGATATCGACTGCGATAGAGCATATCCTTTCCAACGCAGCCGAGTTCTCGGATGGCGGGATCAAGGTGACAGTCGAAGAAGGGGAGGGCTGTGTGGAGGTTTCCGTCTCGGATGACGGCCCCGGGATATCCCCCGAGGAACTTCCTCACGTCAAGGAGCGTTTCTACCGTGGCCGCCGCAGCTCCGGCTCCGGCATAGGCCTCTATCTGGCAGACGTATATGCCAGGGGCAACGGAGGCTCGCTGGACATCGCTTCGGAGCAGGGGACAACGGTCACGCTGACCCTTCCCGTGAACGAAGCTCCGGAAAAGACCGGCCGCAGCGAAGCAGATGAGCGGTTCCTCTCTGAGATGACCGCCCTCATAGAGGCGCGCCTGGATGACAGCAGCTTCAATGTGGCCTCGCTCAGTGAGCAGAGCGGCCTCGGAGTCAAGCTTATCTACCGGAAAATCAAGCAGTTGACCGGCAGCACCCCGGTGGAGTACCTTCGCACCCTTCGCCTTCGCCGTGCCGCCGCCCTCATCCGCGAGGGCAAGTACACCGTCTCCGAAGTGATGTATATGTGCGGTTTCACCAACTCCTCCTACTTCTCCAAGTGTTTCCAAGCCGAGTTCGGCACCACCCCCCGCAATTTCCGATGAAACGCGTAGCCATCATAGGTGCCGGGGCGGCTGGGTGCTTTTGTGCGGCTTTGCTGCGCAGGGCGGAGCCAGCCCTGGCAGTGACCGTCTTTGAGGCGGGTTCGGTGCCGATGGCAAAGCTCGCAAGGACAGGCGGGGGCAGGTGCAATCTCACCAATTCTTTTGAGGGCGTCAGGTCGCTTAAGGAGGCTTATCCCCGGGGCGAGCGCATTATGCAGAGGGCCCTCAAGGCGTTTTCCCATCAGGACACGGTGAGGTGGTTCGAGGGGGAGGGTGTGCCGCTCACGCTGCAACCGGACCATTGCTGGTTCCCGGTTTCCCAGGATGCAATGGACATCGTGCGCTGCCTGCGCCGGGCGATGGAAGGCGTCGACCTTCGCCTTGGCCATCCGGTGAAGGCGATTGAGCCGGGATTCCTTGTGGACGGCGAGCCTTTCGATGCGGTAGTGGTCACGACAGGTGGCGCTCCGAGGGGCATATCGTTCCTTGATGCTTTTGAGCTGGAGATGGTGCCGCCGGTGCCATCGCTGTTCACTTTCACTATACCCGATGCTTCCCTTTGCAGCCTTGCAGGGCTTGTCGTGAGCGCTTCCGTGGGCCTTTCCGGCACGAAGTATAAGGCTGAGGGACAGCTGCTTATAACCGACTGGGGCCTTAGCGGCCCGGCCACGCTGAAGCTGTCCTCATATGCCGCCAGGCATCTGGCCGAGGCAGGCTATGAGGCAACGGTTGCCGTCAACTGGCTGAACTGCGACGAAGATTCGGTGCGGGGGTTGCTTCGCTCCCTGGCGGCTGAGAATCCGCGAAAACTGGTGGCTTCTGTCCATCCTCTCCAGCAGCGGCTCTGGGAGCATCTGCTGGGCCGGGCGGGCATAAGGCCCGACCTTCGCTGGGCCGAGCTTGGCTCCAAAGGCACCAACCGCATAGTCGCTGTCCTCACCGCCGACTGCTATCCCCTTCGGGGCAAGAGCCACTTCAGGGAAGAGTTCGTGACCGCAGGCGGTGTCGCTCTTGGCAACGTGGACCTCTCCACGCTTGAGTCCAAGCGCCATAAAGGGCTCTACTTCGCTGGCGAAGTCCTTGATATAGATGCCATTACCGGCGGCTTCAATCTCCAGGCTGCCTGGAGCACCGCCTTTGTCTGCGCTCAGAGTCTTATTCGTGCTTAGCGTCAATGCCAAGCGCCTTTCCTTCGTACATATAATCGAACCAAGGGAAGTTCTTCCACTTGTTGACGTGGTAGCGGTGCATTTCCTCGGTGAGGAGTATTATCTTTGTCGCACAGTGGTATTCCGGGATGAAATCGTAGTACTCCTCGTTCACATACAGGGAGAAAAGATTCAGCATCACGGAGTTGGGGTAGGTGAAAATCTGGTTGTAGTCCAGGTCGAAATTCCACTCCTGTCCGTGGCGTGTACCCCTGTAATGGACTCCCTTGTGATCGACGGTATATACTCCTTCTCCGCACGGCTCGGTGGTCTTCAGATCCTTGAGCAGGAGGTCTTTGGGGATATCTCCTAGCGTCACTTTGACCGAGAATGAATAATTAGGGTCCTTGCGGATTTCGTCAATTATGACCTGGCGCTCCATATGCTCCCATTCTGTCGGGGATTCCGGGATTACGCAGTCCTCGGAAGCCTTGTGGAACTCGTAGTATTCATCCAGGGTGGCCTTGTTGCCGCAGTGGTTGCACACGATATAGTCCTTTTCGGCCGTCATCTCGAACTCGGTGCCGCAGCGGGGGCAGCGGTAGCACATATCGGCAAGGTTCGTGCA
>CACZBP010000122.1 GCA_902779495.1 uncultured Bacteroidia bacterium | reverse complement strand
TTTGCATGTTCAGATTCGTATTCATGGGTTCCTCCTTCACCGCTTGCGGGCGGATTTTTTGTTTTTGGGCCGGAGGGCCTGATACCCCCCTCCCGGGATTTGTCGGAAATTCACGCGTGAGGGGGGCGCGGTCGCCGCCTGGCACACAACAGGGATCCGACCACCCCCTCCCCGGTGGGCTGGGGCGGACGGCGCTGTGCCCGGACGGCGGTTCCGGCGGGTCGGTTCCCGGCGGTCGCCTTCGGGCGGCCGCCGCCTAAAACCGATAACCAATATGGCAAATGTAGATTTTGGGTCGATGGCCAAGCGCTATCGCAAAGAACTCCTCGAGAACGTGCTCCCTTTCTGGCTCGAGAAGTCCCAGGACAAGGAGTACGGCGGCTATTTCACCTGCCTTAACCGCGACGGAAGCGTGTTCGACACGGACAAGTTCGTCTGGCTGCAGGGCAGGGAAGTGTGGATGTTCTCGATGCTCTACAACAAGTTCCAGAAGAATCCCGAATGGCTCGACTGCGCAGCCCACGGTGCTAAGTTCCTCAAGGACCACGGCTGGGAGGGCAAATATGACTTCTACTTCTCACTGACCCGTGAAGGAAAGCCTATCATCCAGCCTTACAATATTTTCTCCAACACCTTCGCCTGTATGGCTTTCGCACAGTATGCAGAGGCCACCGGCAGCGAGGAATATGCCGACCTGGCAAAGAAGACCTTCGACCGCATCCTCGAGCGTCGCACGAACCCCAAGGGCCAGTGGAGCAAGGGATATCCCGGCACCCGTCCGATGAAGGACTTCGCCCTTCCGATGATCATATGCAATATGGCCCTCGAAGTGGAGAAGATAATCGACAACCCTGAGCTGATGGACAAGACCATCGAGGAGTGCCTCCACGAGGTGCTCGACGTCTTCTACCAGCCCGACCTCGGCGTGATGGTGGAGAACCTGGCCCCGGACGGCAGCCTCATAGACTGCTTCGAAGGCCGCCGCATCAACCCCGGACACGACCTCGAGGCCCTGTGGTTCCTGATGAACCTGGGCGTCCGCCTCGGCCGTAAGTCCCTGATTGAGAAGGCCACGGAGATTGCCCTTCGCGTAATCGACTACGGCTGGGACAAGGAATATGGCGGACTGTTCTACTTTATGGACCGCAAGGGCTACCCGACCCAGGAGCTCGAGTGGGACCAGAAGCTCTGGTGGGTCCACCTGGAGTCTTCCATCGCTATGCTCAAGGGCTACCAGCTCACCGGCAACGAGAAGTGCCTGGGGTGGTTCCTCAAGCTGGACGACTATATGTGGAAGCACTTCAAGGACACCGAGTATCCCGAGTGGTATGGCTACCTGAACCGTCGCGGCGAGGTTCTGCTGCCGCTTAAGGGCGGCAAGTGGAAGGGCTGCTTCCACGTCCCCCGCGGCCTCTACCAGATCGGCACAATGCTCGAAGAAATTGCAAAATGAAGAAGTTTCTGTTATTGATGTCGGCCGTCCTGGCGATTTCGTGCGCCAGGACGACTGATGTCCTTATAATAGGCGGCGGGGCCAGCGGCACCGCGGCAGGCATTCAGGCGGCAAGGATGGGCATCAAGACGGTCATCGCGGAGGAATCCACGTGGCTGGGCGGAATGCTCACCTCGGCAGGCGTGAGTGCCGTGGACGGCAATTACCGTATGCGCAGCGGGCTTTACGACGAGTTCGTGGATGCCCTCGTGGACCATTACGGGAGCCTCGGCGCACTCCAGAGCGGTTGGGTCAGTCACGTGCTTTTCGAGCCCCACGTGGGCGATGCCATATTTAAGCAAATGGCTTCTCTTCACGATCTTGAGGTGCTCTATAACACCTCCTTCCGGGGCGCGAAGAAAATCTCCGGAGGCTGGAAGGTGAAGCTCCTCCAGGATGGTAAGAAGGTCACCTACAAGGCCCGCATCCTTATCGACGGCACCGAGCTCGGTGACGTGGCAAAGGCTGTCGGCGTGCCCTACAGCATCGGTATGGATGCCCGTTCGGACACAGGCGAGGCGATTGCGCTGGAGCAGGCCAACGACATAGTCCAGGACCTTACGATGTGTATGATCCTCAAGGACTATGGTCCCGGGGCGGACAAGACCATCGAAAAGCCCGAGGACTATAACCCCGAGCTTTATTATAACTGCGCCATCAATCCTCACAATGTCAACTACATAGAGGAGGACGGCAAGCGGATGAAGGCCGACACGAAGCAGTCCATATGGGACACCCATATGATGCTGACCTACGGCAAGCTCCCTGTCACCTCGGGCGGAGCCAAGTATATGATCAACTGGCCTGTGGATGCCAACGACGTCTATGTCAACATCGTTGATGCAACGCCGCAGCGCCGCAAGGAGGCCCTCGACAGCTGCAAGCGCATCTCCCTGGGCTTCCTGTATTTCCTCCAGACTGAGCTGGGCAGGCCCAACCTCGGCCTCGCGGATGACGAATTCCCCACGCCGGACCTCCTGCCTTTCATTCCTTATCATCGCGAGTCCCGCAGGATAGACGGAGTGGTGCGCTTCACGATGGATGATGCCGCTGAACCGTTCCGTAACAACCTCTACCGCACGGCCCTCGGCAGCGGCACCTATCCCGTTGACCATCACCACTATAGGAACCCCGAGTGGATGAAGATCCCTCACCTTTACTTCTATCCCATCCCGTCCTTCGGCCTTCCTGCCGGAGTCGTGCTGCCCAGGGAAGTCAAGGATTTCATAGTGGCGGAAAAGTCGGTCTCCGTGACCAACCTCATCAACGGCACCACACGCCTTCAGCCCGTCGTCCTCCAGATAGGACAGGCTTCCGGCGCTCTGGCCGCGCTCGCCGTCCTCAAGGGCATCCAGCCCCGCGAGGTCTCCGTGCGTGACCTTCAGGATGTGCTTCTCGAAGCCGGGATGTACATAATGCCCTACAATGACCTGGACAATGACGATCCGCGCTTTGCCGCAGTCCAACGCATAGGTGCCACCGGCATCCTGCGCGGCGAAGGCAAGCCCATCGCCTGGGAGAACCAGACCTGGTTCCACATTGATGACGATCTGCTTGCAGGTCAGGTGTTTGCGCAGGACTATTACGATGGCGTCAAGGTGACCCCTGACCTTCCCGACGGCCGCGTCTCGATTGCCTCCGCCATGGAGTTCGTCTCCAAGGTCTCCGGCAAGTCAGTCACGGAAAGCGACCTCTCCGCGCTCGGCATCAGGGTAGCCGGCCCGGCCTCGGTTGCTCCCGCAGCATCCGCCTCTGCGCCTGACTCGGCTGCTTCGTCCGCTTCCGCCGCCGCTCAGGCCGTCACCTCCCGCCCGATCACCCGCTGCGAGTTCGCCGTCCTGCTTGACGCCGTCGCCGACCCCTTCCACGCCTTCCCCATCGACTGGAACGGCGACCTGGTCCGCTAGAGCGTTCTAACGAACTGCTTGAATCGCAGTGTTTTACAAGGAAGTCCCTGCCTCAATCGAGATAGGGACTTCCTTGTAAAATGATGGCAGTCAGCAAGTTCCCTAGAACGCCCCGAACCGCCGGCATCCCCACCGAGCAATGGGACCTTGCACGAATATGGCCCAAAAACAGCAAGGTCCCCCCTGCCGAACGGGGGTACCTCGTCGAAAACAGGCCCAAAAACAGCAAGGTCCCCCCTGCGTCATAGACGTCAGGCGACAGGGGGCTTGGTTCGACTGCTTGTGGTTGGATAATTGTAAAATAATTCTTATAATTGCGGAAATATTTAAAAGAAGATATATGAAAACGAACTTAACCCTCCTGTCTGCTATCGCGGCCGGGATTATGTGCTTGGTTTCCTGCCAGCCAGAGGTGCATTATTACACTACTTATATGTATGAAGCCAAGCTGACCGTCAACTACGGAACAACCGAGGATGTCAACAGAGTCGGGGAGCAATTGAAATCTGCCTTGAACAATGGTGCGGCTATATTCTCTCCGGCTGACGAGACGATAAAAGAGAGCTGCGCCGCCATCCAGAAACGATATCAGGAGGGCAAGGTGAACAGCGTGTATTTCAAGTACGTTATCTATAAACACACACAAAACTCGGCCTCCGATCAATCTCCGCAGGTCGAGGAACTTGCAGCATATGAATTCGGAGAGGCCCTTAACAAGCCCTACGCTTTTTATGTCTATGTAAGTGACATCACGGACGCGAGGGCACGCTTAAGGGAGTTCAGGGGCAAAATTGATGACGAGCTCTATAAGGAATGCGGTCAGCTTCTTTTAGGTATTGAAACCGCCTTTTCCAAGTTGTTTGAACCTTTCTCGGGCCTTCCCTACGAGGTCACCGATGATAATGACAAAAAGATAAAGGAGGCTGCAGACGACTTGTTTGACGAGTACTCCTCCAGGAAGAATGGCGTCATATTTACCTACATCGTAGCCCGTAAGGACGTCCGTACTCTGGAAGCCACGGAACTCTGGAAGAAGGCATTCCCCATCAACGTCAGTCTGGAGTAGCTACTGCGGGAAAACTTCCCCGCTCCGGCAATATTGGCGAAGGCCGCAGGCGGAGCAGCGAGGGGAGCGGGCAGTGCAGACGTAGCGGCCGTGGAGGATGAGCCAGTGGTGCGAGATGGCGCGCTTTTCTACGGGGATCCCCGCGTGCAGGTCCTTTTGGACTGCATCGGGGGTCTTTCCGTCTGAAAGGCCGAGGCGGTGTGCGACCCTGAACACGTGGGTGTCCACCGCGATGACCGGCTTGTTGTAAACTATTGACGCTATGACACTTGCGGTCTTGCGGCCCACTCCGGGAAGGGACATAAGGTTGTCGATGTCGGAGGGCACTTCACCCCCGAAAGAGGACACGAGCCTTTGCGCCATCCCGACCAGGTGGTCGGCCTTGCTGTTGGGGTAGGATATCGATTTGATATAGGGCAGGACCTCTTCGGGCGTGGCGGCCGCGAGGGAGGCGGCGTCGGGGAAGCGCCCGAACAGCGCCGGAGTCGTCATATTCACCCTCTTGTCGGTGCACTGGGCCGACAGGATCACGGCCACCAGCAGCTGGAACGGCGAAGCGAACTCCAGCTCGCTCTGTGCCACCGGCACATTCTCGCTGAACCACTCAACAACCCCCCGGAACCTCTTATTTTTATTCATAGCTCTGCTGCTTTTTGAGACTTGCTACCACGTTCCAAAACCCATGGCCACCCTCGGCCGCAAAACCCCAAAAATCCGAGATTTTCGGGGACCCCAATCCAACCCTTCGAGGGGCCCAAACTTGTTTGGGAGGGATGGAGGAGCGAAGCTCCGGAAGGTTTTTGGAGTAGATAGTACATCTCTCGTTATTAATA
>CACZBP010000121.1 GCA_902779495.1 uncultured Bacteroidia bacterium | reverse complement strand
CCTTAAGTTACGAAAAATAATCCGAAAAAGCAAGGGTAACCAATTGATAATCAATCGGTTACCCTAATTATTTTGCACGAAAATTGACGAAGATTCACACTTTTGCCCAAAAATGCCGGCTGCCAGTATCGAGCCGCACTGGCAGCCAGCAAAAAACGCCAAAACCGCAGGCCATGAGTATAGGGTATTACATTTAAATACCGGCTGAAAGAATTATGATCAAGCGTCACAGGTCGATTTTTAGCGCGTTGACCTGTGACGCTGATTGTGCCATAGAAAACGCTGGAAGGGCATTCCGGTGTCACAGGTGGTCGGCATCAAATTCGACCTGTGACGCTCAGGCGGCCTTAGATATAATCGACGGGGACGCCTTCAGCCCTGTGAGAAGCGCTGACGCTGCCTCCGGATTCGCATTCAGCCCTGCGTGATGCTGTCTATCCTGAGGCGGAGGGTGCCGGAGGGGACACGGGCGTCGGCGATTTCGCCGACCCGCTTGCCCATCAGGGCTGCGCCGATCGGGGATTTCAGGGAAATCTTGCCGGCCTCGAGGTCCATCTCGTGGGGGCTGACTATCTCGAACTTCATACGTGCATTTGTCACGAGGTTCGTGAATTCGACCGTGCTCAGAAGGCTGACCCTGTCCTTGGGGAGGGCCTCCGGGTCAATCACGCGGGAGTGCTCCAGTATCTTCTGCAGGAAACGGATACGGCTGATGGTCTTCCCCTGAATCCGCCTTGCTTCACGATATCCCGCATTGTCGCTTCTGTCCCCCTGGGCGCTTGCCTCCGCAAGGTCCTCCGTCACTTTTGGGTAAACCTCGTTGACAAGATGCTTCAACTCGGCCGCTATCTCGTCGTATCTGGGCTTTGACAGGTATTCCATATCTCAAATGTGCCTTAAGAAAAAGCGGGCGACATTGCTGTCGTCCGCCTTTTTGCTCCCCTTGTAGGACTTGAACCTACGACCCCCTGATTAACAGTCAGGTGCTCTAACCAACTGAGCTAAAGAGGAATTTCATTAACCCGATTTTTGTTCGGGATTGCAAAGGTACAATCTTTTTTGGAAAGCGCAAACTTTTTTGCGACTTTTTTGCGCCCCTGGGAGCTATTTTTTTGCCGAGAGGGCTTCGAGCCGGATTTTCGCCGATTCGACGGTTTTTTCGTCGGGGGAATATTTGATCAGCATCGGGAGATACTTCTTCTCCATCTTCACATCCTTGGAGTTGCGGGCAAGGATGATGCAGTTGTTGATGGCGGTCAGGTCGTCCGGGTGCTTCTTCAGGACCTGATTATAGCATTTGAGGGCTTTGCGGTTGTCGTGGGCATAGACCAGGTAGTAGGAGCCTATATTATTGACAAACAGGGGGTTGTCCTTTTCAAAACTCAGCATTTTCTCCGACAGGGACTTGAATGCCTCGTAACAGGAGGGGGAGGCGTAACGGAAGAAGGTGAAGCAATATTCCTGGATGCTGACATCGAAGAAATCGGCGCTGACGCTTTCAAGTCCGGGATATTCCCAGGCGGGCTTGCGGGTGAAGTTGTAGTCGATAAGGCCGCGCAGCTCGGAAGTGGCCATATCCGGACTCTCCTTTTCATAGCCGACAAGCGCCGAGACGCGGTAAAGGCGCATATCCAGACGGTTCGGCGCTCTCTGAATCGCCTTGTCGAGATATTGCAGCGCCAGGCCGAAGACGGCATCGTCATAGACATTCTCCTGGAAGAAATATACGGGGATGCCGAGGCTGTCCTTGAGGGACATAAGAGGTTCCTGGCCGAGATAGCGGTTCTTGGACTTCTGGACGACCTCGGTGCTCTGGCTCTTGGAAAAATGGAAGAGGAACTTGGCGAAGTTCATCTCGACGTCCTGCGGATATGCCGCCTCCCACTTGTCCAGGAGGGTCTCCACGCCCACGCCGGCCACGCCGACATTCTTGACAAGGGTGGCATATCGCGAGGCGAACTGGTCGGCCGTGGTCTGGGCTGCGGCGCAAACTCCTGCTGCAAGCAGGACAAGGGTCAATATTCTTTTTTTCATATATCCATTATTATCCTCCTGTCCTTGGGGAGGAGGTTGTTGCAACGGTTGCCGAGGTTCTTCACAAAGCCCAGCGGCAGGCCGTCATATGCTATGAGGACAAGCCCTCTGGGGGCGTCAATCGTGAATGTGTCCCTGTGAAGGAAGCGAAGGGCAAGGTCCCTGTCGGCCTCGAAGGCGGGGAAGGCGCCTTTCCTCAGGGCTATGGACAGGGCAAGGTCCGGATGCGGCACAAGGTCGCGGCCCTTGATGGCCCCCACCGCGGTTCCGGCAGAAAGGGGACGGAGGAAGGATACGGCCTCGGCAGGGGCGCATATGGCTTCCGGGATGGCAACGACCGTTTCGCCCTTGCGCGTGAAAAGCATATCGCTGCTGAAAAGGTCCCTGAAACTCCTGTCATATGTTCCTGCGGGCTTACGCACACGGTACTCCGCACCTCCCCTTTTTCGCAGGGCGGCGCAGTACTGGCCTTCGCCCGGGACGAAGCCGGGGACAAGGCTGACGCCATAGCGTGTCCTTATCAGACCCGGAAAATCGGCATCGATGTCAATCACCTCAGCATCAAGGGTTTGGGAGATCCACTCCACATTGTCGTCGTTCTCAAGGCGGTTGAAGGTGCAGGTGGAATATATCAGTATGCCGCCGGGGGCGAGGGCGGGCCAGGCGTCGGAGACTATGCGCTTCTGGCGGGCGGCGCAAAGGGCTACGTTGTCCGGGGACCACTGGCGGAGGGCCTCAGCATCCTTGCGGAACATTCCCTCGCCGGAGCACGGGACATCGGCGACGATTATGTCGAAGAAACCTTCCAGGGAGGCGAATGCAGCCGGATCTGCGCTGGTGACCGCCACGCAGGGGTCTCCCCAGCGGCTCACATTGTCGGAGAGGACCGCAGCTCGCTGGCGCATCACCTCGTTGGCAACCAGCAGGAAACCATCGCCGCAGACCTGCCGCAGCGAGGCTGCCAGGTCCGTGGTCTTGCCCCCGGGAGCGGCGCAAAGGTCAAGCACCCGCAGCGGGCGCCTCTTGTCTATGAACTGCCGGGCGGCATAGCCTACGAACTGTGCCGAGCTGTCCTGCACATAGTAGGCTCCCGCGTGGAACAGGGGGTCGAGCGTGAAATTGGGGCGCTCGGCGAGGATGCGTCCAAGCGGGTTCCAGGGAATCGGGGCTTCTTCGGTGCTGTGCGACACCCCTGAAGGCGCCTTGAAGGGATTCAGGCGGATGGCCGTCGAAGGCTCCTGCCCAAGCGCGGAAAGGGCCGCGGCGGCGTTGCCGGGGCCTATTGCTTCTTCAAGATATCGCCGGAAAAGCTCCATCAAAGTCCGAACTTGGACGGGTCGAAGCCATCGGGCATCATCGAAGGGTCTATCCCTTCAGGCATTTTGCCTTCGGACACGGCAGCCAGACCGTCGACCACCTTGTCGAGGGCCTGCTGTATCTTGCTGCCTATCATCATCTTCATCATAAAGTTGAGGTCGGCCTCGACGTCGATATGGAAGTCCGTTTCGTTCTGGGCGCCGCCATTGGAATCGAAGCAGATGTCGACCTTGAATCCGAAGGGGGCTCCGTTGTCGATAAGGGATATCTTCGAATAAGGCACTCTCTCATAGACCTTTACGCCGATGGTGAAGCCCTGGACAGTGGCGGATATGGTGTCATAGTCCGCCTCGACGCCCTGCTTCTTGTCCTCGGGAAGCATATTCAGGAAGTTGCGCATATCGGCGAAAGCCATATAAAGCTCATATGGTGCACGCTTAACCACCGCGTGCTTGCTGTTGTAATTGACCATTTTAAATCCTATATTTGTGCAAAAATAGCAAAAAATGCACAAAATCTACTTCGAAAAGCGTTCCATAGTGATATGTTCCCCCGGGGAAGCCGCCCTGGCGGACCCGAACAGCGTGGAATTCCATCTCGGAGACAAGCTTGACATACACGCTCTGGTGGGAATGTTCGAGGCGTCCGCCACGCTGAGCCGCATATATATCCCAACCGACGACGCGGAGCATACCTATAAACGTATATGCGCGGAATTCAAGGAAGTCAATGCGGCCGGCGGCCTTGTCAGCAACCGGCGCGGAGACTATCTGCTCATCCGCCGCGACAACCTCTGGGACCTACCCAAGGGCCACCAGGAGCCGGGCGAGGACATAAGCGTGACCGCCCTGCGCGAAGTGCAGGAGGAGACCGGCGTGGACAAGCTCAAGCTGCGCGACCTCATATGCATAACCGACCACTGCTACCGCCGGGACGACATCTGGCACCTCAAGCACACGTGGTGGTATGATATGCTCTACACCGACCCGGTGGACCTCACCCCGCAGCGCGAGGAAGACATCACCACGGCCGCCTGGGTGGCCAAATCCAGCCTCCCTCCCTATCTGAAGAACACCTATCCGTCCATAGCCGAAGTCTTCCGCGAAGCCAAGGTGTGAAACATTTTCGTTTTTCTGCCGTATATATTATTATAACAGGTAAAGAAAAATGAAACTTTCACAGTTCTCCTTCCCTCTGACAAGGGAAAAAATCGCTACGGAGCCGCCCAGATGGCGTGACGAATGCAAGCTGATGGTCCTCCATAAGGACACGGGCGAAATCGAACACAGGATTTTCAAGGACATAATAGACTATTTCGATGCCGGTGACACCTTCGTGCTGAACAACACAAAGGTTTTCCCTGCAATGCTTTACGGCAATAAGGAAAAGACCGGTGCCGACATCGAGGTGTTCCTCCTCCGCGAGCTAGGCCGCGAGCAGAGGCTCTGGGACGTCATAGTGGACCCCGCCAGGAAGATAAGGATAGGCAACAAGCTGTATTTCGGCGAGGATGAGAGCCTCGTAGCCGAGGTGATCGACAACACCACCTCCAGGGGCAGGACCCTCCGTTTCCTGTATGACGGCAGCTACGAAGACTTCAAGCAGACCCTCTTCAGCCTCGGAAAGACCCCCGTCCCCAAGTGGGTCAAGGAGGAAGTGACTCCCGAAGATGCGGAGAACTATCAGACGATCTTCGCCACCGAGGAAGGCGCAGTCGCCGCCCCGGCAGCCGGTATGCACTTCAGCCGCGAGCTTTTCAACAGAATGATTCTCAAGGATATAGAGAAATCCTTCATCACTGTCCATATGGGCATAGGCCACTTCCGCAAGGTGGATGTGGAAGACCTCTCCAAGCACAAGATGGATTCCGAGAGGCTCATAATCACCCCTGAATCCGCCGCGGTCATCAACAAGGCCAAGCGCGCAGGGCACAAGGTGGTCGCCGTCGGCGTCACCCACCAACGACGAGGTCAACCCCTACGACGGCTGGACCAACAAATTCATATTCCCTCCCTACCGCTTCGCCATCCCCGACGCGCTGGTGTCCAACTTCCACCTCCCGCTCTCGACGATGCTGATGTGCGTGGCTGCCTTCGGAGGTTATGAAAAGGTGATGAAAGCCTATAAGACCGCCCTCGATATGGACTATAAGTTCGGTCCATACGGCGATGCACTGCTCATAGTATAGAGTAAAGATTTGTGATTTTTGCGCGATAAATCTTAACTCCGAGTTAAGAATTGTGATTTTGTGGTCCGCTACGGAGAGTACGGACCACACTTTCTTTTTTATAAGCTTGCCTTGTCCTAACTTAGCGGGAAACGAAAAACCGTTTATGGATAAGGAAAGAATATGTCTGAACGCCCTCGGAACGATATTCTGTTACGAGACGGCAGGCGCGCTGAACCTGATTCAGGCGTGCGGCAGCGCGGCGCAGGTTTTTGCCACCCCTGCAAATGACCTTCGGGAAATGGCCGGACCCGCAGGGATGAAGTATGTGGAGCAGATAGGCCCCGCCGCCCTTGAAGCGTCCGAAGAGCTGCTCGAGAAGATGGAAGGCACTGCGGTGCGGTATATCACCATCGAAGACGATGTATATCCCGCCCTTCTTCGCGAATGTCCGGACCCGCCCCTGGGGCTATATGTAAAATCCTCGGACACTTCCGGTAACATCTTCACCGACAGGCCTTTCATCTCTGTCGTGGGCACCCGCGACGCGTCCTCCTACGGCAGGGAATGGTGCAGCAAGATCGTGTCCGCGATGGCGGGATGCCCCAGGCGGCCGGTCATCGTCAGCGGCCTTGCGATGGGGGTGGATATAACCGCGCACCTGGCCGCCCTGGAGAACGGGCTCCCGACCATTGCCGTGATGGCCACGGGGATAGACGAAGTCTACCCGTTCCGGCACGGCCGCTATGCCGACGCCATATGCTCCGCTCCCGGAAGCGCCCTGCTGAGCGACTATCCCCCGCACACTTCCCCTACCGCCATCCATTTCCTGAGGCGCAACCGTATCATCGCCGGACTGTGCAGCGCCACCCTCCTTATCGAATCCCGCATCCGGGGCGGCGGAATGAACACCTCGAAGATAGCGTTCGGCTATGACCGCGACGTCTATGCCCTCCCCGGACGCATAGACGACATCCGTTCCGGAGGCTGTAACCTCCTGATTCGTAGCAAGATAGCTGAACCAATCACGGATATTGAAGAGCTTATGGAGCGGCTTGGCCTTGGCCGTAGCGGCAACCTGAAAAAGACCGACCTCGAAGCCGTGGTCCGGACAGCCTTTGCCGATTCGCCCCAGCTGGAGACCCTGCTGAGCCTGGCGCTCCTGGTGAAGAAACGGCGCAGCATCACCGCCGAAGACATCAGCTACGAGACCGGCCTCCCCTACCACCAGGTCCTCGCCCTGACCGCCCTGCTCGAGACCGGCGGCATCATCGCCACCGACCTCCTCGGCAACTGCACCATCGACGTCCACTACTGCTGACGACGGGGGTTGGAAAGACCGAGCGCCCTATGCCGCCCGGCGTTTTGCAAACCCGTCCTCCGCCTCTGTGGCGCTCCGGTGCGGACATCGTCCCGAAAAGTGGGACGTAACCCGCAAAAACAGGCTTTTTTGACAGTATCGTCCCGGTTTTTGGGACGTAGTTAACACAATAAACAATATGAAAAAGATTCTTGAAGTACTCCAGTATGGAGACACTGAAATCCGTTTCAACACGGATATCAAAAACCTGGGCGAATCGGTCCAGTTGCTGGCCCCCCTCGTAGCATTCAATATGTCGACGCGTCTGTGGGGCGGCAATGAAGTAACCATCCTTAACATAATAAGGATGCTGGCTGCAGCAGACCTTTGGCATTATAGCCCTTGGCAGCAGTGCCGGCTCGTTTATTGTCGATGCCTATCCGGTAAGCGTGCATGCCACCGATGTGGTGCTGATATTCATAACTGTTATCGTGGTGGGATTCCTTTCGGTGTGGTATCCTGTGCACTATTTCTCGAGGAGGTTGCTGAAGTAAATAAAAAGAGAAGAAGACTCTCCCCCAACCTTGAAGATTTTGTCCGCTTAAGGACTAAATCGCCTGTGAGGGAGGGGAGTAGATAGTAATAAAACGATTGGAGATAATATAAGATGGGAGCAGATAAAATCTATCTGCTCCCATCTGTTTCTGTTGTAAACTGCTGAGTATCAGGATGGGAGCAGATGGAGCAGGTGAAAACAAACTTAATATATAGTTTATAGTTGAGAGTGTAGAGTGTAGAGTTTGCTACCGCTGTGAGAGTTTATAGTTTATAGTTTATAGTTTATAGTTGAGAACTGAGAACTGAGAGGTATGATTAGTTTTGTAAATAAGAAAAGCTATAAAGTAGCCCAACTATCTACTCCCCTCCCTCACAGGGAGGGGTTGGGGGAGAGTCTGTTGGGGTGGTCTGTTGTGTTTTTTTGTCTTGTACTACACTGCATTGCAATATAGGCAGTATTGCATTGTAATATAGGCGCTATTGCACTGCAATATAGGCGGTATTAGAGTGCAGTGTAGTACTACAGTAGAGTGCAGTCGCGCACTACACAAGGGTGCAGTATAGTACGGTGTTAGAAAGGTGTTTAGAACATGCCGTTTCCTCGGCAGCCTTTTCCTCCTCTTTGCGGCGCTTGCGTTCCTCCTTCTCTTTCTTGCGCAGAGCCTTAGCCTCTTCTTTCTCCTGTTTCTTCTTTGCCTTAGCTTTCTTGTCTTCATCGGAGAGACCATGGAATCTTATGCCTGGGCGAATCTTCAGTTTGCTCTTCACCGAGTCGGTGCTCATGAGCGAGAAGTTGCATATAAGATCGGTATGGCGACCTTTAAGAGTTATCTTACCG
>CACZBP010000120.1 GCA_902779495.1 uncultured Bacteroidia bacterium | reverse complement strand
AATTGGGTCGAGCTGAACAATCCCGGGGTTATCGACCCTGACTTCGACGGGAAGATAATCCACGCCACGGCGCTCCTGTCCACCCCCGAGACCCTTGTGGACACGCTATTCGGCATCAAGGGCAATGTGATGGTCCTAAAACGCGCGGTACAATACCGCCAGGTCTGCGAGCACTCCCATAACTACACAGAAAGCGACGGCACCAGGGTCACGGAGTATTCTTACAGCGTGGACTGGGTGTCCCAGCCTGTCGAAGACTGGGCTTACTATGACGGCGACTACCGCGGCAAGAACAAGCCTATCATGGAGATCCCGCCCCTTGCGCTGTATGCCCAGGACGTTTATTTAGGTGCATATAAGCTCCCCCGCGAGTTCATTAAACAGATAGACGATGACGGTAAGAACACAGCCCTGGAACATGTGGACATCCCTCATATGGACGCCCCCGTCCTGGCCGAGCTCAACCGCAAGGCTGAGGAGAGCATTGGCAACAAGGGCGAGTTCGTCTCGCTCTCGGACGGCTATCTGTATATAGGCGTCGACCCGGCCAACCCCCAGCCCGGCGACGTGCGGATGTGCTATAGGGTCATTCCACCCGAAACGGTGTCATTCATGGGCAAGATAGAAGGAGAAGGCCTGACATCCCTGCATAAAGGCGGCCGCACCTGGTTCGAACTCTATGTCGGAGAGAAGCCTGCCGAGGAGATCCTGTCCACCAGCACTTCAGACAACACGGCCACCGGCTGGGGCCTCCGCGTGTGCGGTTTCCTGCTGCTGCTCATAGGGTTCCGTATGTTCTTCAAGGGCGTTTCCCTCCGCACCGACCCCATCCGCGTGGTCTCAGACCTGCTTGGGAATTATCCTTTTCTCACCGGGCTCCTGGTTTCCATCGGCTGGGCCATGGCGAGCATAGGCCTCGGCCTTCTGGGCTTCGTGCCCTGGGTTGGCCTGCTGTTCCTCCTGGGCGGCTGCGGCTGGCTGTATGGATATTACTGGCTGAAAACCAAAAAACAACAATAGTATATGAAAAAGATTATCATCCTCCTCGCGGCAGCCCTCCTTTTCGCCGCATGCGACAATGGAAAAGTCTCCTACAAAGGTTTCTCCTTCTCCTATCCCAAGGACGCCTACGACCTCTCCACGGAAACGATCCAGGCTGGCGGAATGCAGTACCTGCTCCTGTCCAAGGACAATCCGAATGACATTGTCTATATCGAGATCGAAGACAACTTCTACGAAGATAACAACCTGAAAGAGAGTGATATAGCAGGTGCCAGCGAGGCTCTCGCCGAGATTCTCTACGACATAGCCAACATCTTCTACATAGACGATGAGGATGTCGAGCTCGATGACTCTTTCGAGCCCCACATCAAGCTCGCGGCCGAAGACGCCTTCTCGCCCAGCGCCGATCTCGAGCTCCGCGGCACCATCGCCGGCGAACCCTTCAGGTCCTACATCACCTCCACCACCTATGGCGACCTCGCCGTGACCACCATCCTCACCGGCCACAACGACGAAGTGATGCAATCCCACATCGACAACGTCTTCAAGACCTTCGAGTGGCGCGCTGAATAGCGCCCCGCGCCGCCGGGGCCCGGCCCTGCCGTGCGTGCGTGAGGGGTGCCGTGCGCCGTTCCGGTGTGCGCGGTGCGCATTTTCCCGCCCAAACCGTTCACCGTGTCCCCGACCTTGGGACGCGGTGCGCGTTTTCCCTGCCCAACCGTTCACCGTGTCCCCGACTTTGGGACGCGGTGCGCGCTTCCTCCGCCAAACCGCTCACCGTTTTCCCACCCGCCGTTGCGCCGTATCACTCTCTCTCTTCCGGTAGCACCGAATCGCATTCACACCGTCACACCGTAACACCGTCACAGGTCGAATTTCACCCCGACCACCTGTAACGCCCAATCTGCCTCCCATCGCCCTCCACCGCCATTCCAGCGTCACAGGTCCCCCGCCCCAAATTCGACCTGTTACACCTCCGTCCTCCCCGCCTTTCGGGTGATTCTCGGAATTCGCAGCCGACATTTTTGGCGTTTTTTGCTTGCCGCCAGTTCGCATTCTTACTAGTAGCCGACACTATTGGCCAAAAACGTCGGCTACGAGTATGGACCGACACGATGATTATTCGTCTATCATCAGGAGGGGTTGAAGTCTTCGCAGGGGCAGAAGCCAACGTCCAGAGCGTCAGCGGCGGAAGAATGATTGATAATAAACTCCTCACCGTCCCATAAAGTGCCCGTGAAATGCGCCGTGACACTTGCAAAAAAAATAGCCCATTTTCGGGCAAGTAACACTATGGGGGACTTCCGAATTTAGGAGCGGTTTTGTGGTAAGTGTCGGTGCAATCACGAGAGGCGATCTACCATCCAGGGACAGTTTTTCTGGCAGGTGATCAGGTGCGGCTATTCCGCGGCGGAGCGGTAGGCGGCGTAGGAGCGGTAGAGGGCGATGCCGGCGTCTTCGCCCACCTGAGGGTGAAGCGAGGGGTTGTTGAACACGCCGGGGTACTGGTAGCAGAGGACCTGCTCGAAGCAGGAGAGGGAATCAAGTTCGGCACGGATGGAGTCGAAGGAGCGGGGTCTCAGGGAGCCGTCGGGGTTGAACTCGAAGGCTTCGAGGTCCATCCACAGGTGGGCGCCGGCGGCATCGCACCAGCCCTGCAGCAGGGCGGCGGCCTCGTCACCTGAGAGGTCGCCATCGGGCATCCGCGAAAAGCCGAAGGGGCACAGGATGTCGAGGTTGCGCAGCAGTGAGGCATATTCAGCGTCCTTTCCCCGCAGGCCGAAACAATTGGTAGCCAGCATTATAGGCTTGGCCGGGGCAAGCTTGCGGCAGAAGGCGGAATATTTCTCGAAGAAGGGTGCTATCTCCGGAACGAGGCTGCCGAAGCATTCCTCGCTGACGTAGAAACCGTAGAACGAAGGGTGGTGGCCATATCGACGGAGCACCTCGCGGGTCACATCCATATGCCAGCGCAGCGATTCCTCCCCGAAGTCGAACCAGGCGAACATCCCTATGCCGGGAAGGACGTGCATCCCCAGAAGGTCCGCCTCTGCCATAATGGCTTCGACCGGGTCGGGGCAGGCAATATCCATCCGGGCGGAATATATATCCGAAGGATAGAAGGCCTTGCCGGGGTAGCTTTCCACTGTCATATCGTGCCGTCCGGCATATTGCTCATTGCGCATAAGTTCCTGTATGACAATGATATCCATCCCGATTTCGTGCATACTGCGCACGACGGCCCGCCAGTCCTTGGCCGTCAGCAGGCGGATATCCTTGTTCCAGTGGAGGGCTTCCTGCTCGCTCCAGTGGTAGAGGCCGGCCCAGGCGCCGTCGATGGTGCGCGGCGAGCGGGTCGGGGACGGGATGATATCTATCGGCTTGGATATGGTTTTGGACCTCAGGCCCTTACGGACCTTCACCAGCACTTGGCAACTGCCGCTCAGCCCCTGCGTGGAGAGGCTTTCCCGCAGCAGCACCGGCTCTCCCGGCAGCACTTCCGCGTTCATATGGGTCAGCTTCCGCCGGCCGCTTCCATCGAGCAGGAATATGTCCACGCCATATGCCCCCTCCTCGAGAATTCCCGTCCGGATATCCAGCGCGGCCTTGTCGGTCACGCGCCCCGGCGGCACCAGTTCCACTTCGACGCCCTTCAGCGGCGAGCACGCCACCGCTGCCAGCAGCAGGTATATAACAAGTCTTCGCATATTCCAAAGATAGCGAAAAGTTTGAAAATGCGGCGAAGATTATCTAATTTTGCAGCATGAGAAAGGTCCTTGCAGCCATATTTGCAGCCATCCTGCTCCCCCTCGCGGCTCTTGCACAGACCGCGGGCCCTGCCGTGGCGCCTGCCGGCGCGGCAGTGGACCTTGCCGTGGACTCTGCCGTTGCCCCAGCCGTCGCCCCAGCCGTCGCCCCAGCCGGCACGGCAGTGGACTTCGCCAGCGTGCGGCCCGACCCGGACTCGCTCTTGGCGCAGGAGGGGACCAGCGTCCGGCCCGACCCGGGCACGTTCCAGTGGAACCAGTTGGTTGCCCCCGGGATCCTTGCCGGCAGCGGCCTTGCCATCCATTTCTTCGCCCACGAGACGCTGGACTATGAAATCCGCGAAAGGGTGCTTGCCGCCACCGCCGGGATAACCATCCCGCGGATCGACGATTACGTTCAGTATCTGCCTGTTACGATGCACCTGTCGCTTGGGCTGATGGGCGCTCAGTGCCGCCTTGGCTTTGTGGACAGGCTCATCGAGTCGGCCCTGGCGCACGCCGTCTGCGGAGTGATATCCTGGCCCTCCAAGCAACTGTTCCATACCCTCCGCCCCAACGGTGCCAACTACCACTCCTTCCCCTCCGGCCATACCGACTTCGTCTTCACCGGTGCTGAGCTGATGCGTATGGACTATGGCTGGGGCTGGGGCCTTGCCGGATATGGCATCGCCACCGGCGTAGGCTTCTCGCGGATATATCGTAACTGGCACTGGCTCAGCGACGTACTCTTCGGTGCAGGCATCGGCATATTCTCCGCCCACGCCGGCGGCTGGCTTCTGGAGCCAGTCAAGGACCTCCTTGGCATCCGCACCTCCGGCTCCCGCAATCTCGCCCTCGTCCCCGCCGTCGACCCCTGGACCGGCTCCGCCACCCTCTCCTTCGCCCTGGTCTTCTAGCTCCGCCCCCTCCCTACCTTCCTCCCAGCCCCCTCCATACCTCCTCTCGCCGGGGGTCTTCTAACTCTCGTCCTCCATACTCCCTTTCGCCGGGGTCTTCTAACTCTGCCCCCTCCAACCTTCCTCCCCGGCCCCTCCAGGGCCCATCCGTCTCCTGCACCTGCGCGCACTTCCACCAGACCTGCCTTCCACGCGCCTATAGCAGGGGATACCTTACACCAGCGCGCACCCGCATGGCCCCGAACCGCCTCTCAGGACCCTTCAAGAACGTTTCTGGTTGTGGAGGGGCAGATCAGCGAACACTTTTGCCTTTTTTTGTTCGCTAAGGTGTCCTGAAGGGCAGATTAGCGTACGAATTCGCTTGTTTTTGTTCTCCAAGATGCCCTGGAGTCGTCGGTGAAGACCGAAAAGGCGAGAATCCGGTCCTGGCGAGGAGCTGGAGTCACCGGCTAGTACCGAAAAGGCGGTAATCCGGTCCTGGCGGGTACCCGGCGCGCGCATCCTGGGTGCTTCTCGTCTTTTGTACCTGTGCGCACTTCCAGCCGACCTGCCTCCCAGGCCCCTCCGTGGCACATTCCTTCGCCCGCCCTGCAACGCACTTCCGCCCGAACGGCCTTCTGTGGCACTTTTCGTGGAAGTGTGGTAACGTCGTGCTGCCCCGAAGTGCCTTTCCAGGCCCCTCCGTGGCACATTCCTTCGCCCGCCCTGCAACGCACTTCGGCCAGATCGGCCTTCTGTGACACTTTTCGTGGAAGTGTGTAACGCCGTGCTGCCCCGAACCTCCCTTCCAGGCCCCTCCAGGGCGCATTCCTTCTCCCGCCCTGCAACGCACTTCCACCCAAACGGCTTTCTGTGGCACTTTTCGTGGAAGTGCGTAACGTCGTGCTGCCCCGAAGTGCCTTTCCAGGCCCCTCCAAGGCATATCTCTTCTCCCGCCCTGCAACGCACTTCCGCCAAATCGACCTTCTGTGGCGCTTTTCGGGAAAGTGCGTAACGCCGTGCCGCCTCGAACCTCCCTTCCAGGCCCCTCCAGGGCGCATTCCTTCTCCCGCCCTGCAACGCACTTCCATCCAAACGGCCTTCTGTGGCACTTTTCGTGGAAGTGCGTAACGCCGTGCCGCCTCGAACCTCCCTTCCAGGCCCCTCCAAGGCACATTCCTTCTCCCGCCCTGCAACGCACTTCCACCCGAACGGCCTTCTGTGGCACATTTCTCGGAAGTGCGTAACGCCGCCTGTCGCCGAACCTGCCTCCCAGGCCCCTCCGTGGCACATTCCTTCTCCCGCCCTTCAACGCACTTCCACCCAAACGGCCTTATGTGGCACATTTCTCGGAAGTGCGTAACGTCGTGCTGCCCCGAAGTGCCTTTCCAGGCCCCTCCGTGGCACATTCCTTCGCCCGCCCTGCAACGCACTTCGGCCAGATCGGCCTTCTGTGAC
>CACZBP010000119.1 GCA_902779495.1 uncultured Bacteroidia bacterium | reverse complement strand
CAAGGACAAGTATCCCCAGTCTATCGAAGGATATGACATCGACAAGTATATTTCCAGGATAGAAACAGCCGAATAATTATGGGAAGAGCATTTGAGTTCAGGAAAGAAAGGAAGCTGAAGAGGTGGGGCCATATGGCAAAGGTCTTCACCAAGCTCGGCAAGGAAATCACCATCGCAGTGAAGCAGGGCGGTCCCGACGTGACCGGCAACCCCCGCCTCCGCGCCCTTATGGCTGAAGCCCGCACGGAGCAGATGCCCAAGGAGAACATCGAGAGGGCCATCAAGAAGGCCACCGAGAGCAAGCAGGGTGATTTCAAGGAAGTCGTGTTCGAAGGCTACGGCCCTCACGGAATAGCATATCTTGTTGAGACCGCAACCGACAACAACACCCGCACCGTCGCCAATGTCCGCAGCTATTTCACAAAGTGCGGCGGCACCCTCGGCACCAGCGGCAGCGTCGCTTTCATGTTCGACCACAAATGCGTGTTCCGCATCAAGGAAGACCCTTCCAAACCCATTGACCTTGAGGACCTTGAGCTCGAGCTCATCGACCTCGGCCTGGACGAGCTCTACGAGCAGGAAGTCGAGGACGAAGACGAGAACGTGAGCAAGGAAATCGTCATCTACGGCGAATACACCGCCTATGGCGCAATCCAGAAATTCATCGAGGAGAACGGTTATGACCTCATCTCCGGAGGTTTCGACAGGATTCCCAACGTGGACCTGAAGGAAGTCACCCCCGAGCAGAGGAAGACCCTCGAGAAGCTCACCGAGCTGCTGGAGGACGACGAGGACGTGACGAATGTCTACACCACCCTCGCACCCGCCCCCGAAGAGTAATTCCCCACATTATTTGGACCCCGAAGCCGTCGTGAATCAGTTTCACGGCGGCTTTTTTCTTTGAAAAACAACGGATTATTGTTATATTTGTGGGTTATAACTTAAATTCCTAAACACAAAGAATGAGCATTCAGCAGGAAAACATTTCTAAACTGGTGGAACGCCGGGCGAAGGCCCGCCTGGGCGGCGGCGAAAAGCGCATCGAGGCCCAGCACCAGAAAGGCAAATACACTGCAAGGGAAAGGATTGCGATGCTGCTCGACGAGGGCAGTTTCGAGGAGTATGACATGTTCGTCCAGCACCGTTGCACTAACTTCGGTATGGACAAGCAGCACTTCGACGGCGACGGCGTGGTGACAGGTTGCGGCACCATCGGCGGCCGTCTGGTCTATGTCTTCGCGCAGGACTTCACCGTGACCGGCGGCTCCCTGTCGAAGACGATGTCCGAGAAGATCTGCAAGGTGATGGATATGGCCGTGCGCAACGGAGCCCCGTGCATAGGCCTGAACGACTCGGGCGGCGCCCGCATCCAGGAGGGCATAGACGCCCTGGCGGGATATGCCGAGATCTTCGAGCGCAATATCCTCGCCTCCGGCGTAATCCCCCAGATATCAGGCATTTTCGGTCCCTGCGCCGGCGGTGCCGTATATTCTCCCGCCCTGACCGACTTCACCCTGATGGTGAAAAACACTTCCTATATGTTCCTCACCGGCCCGGCCGTCGTGAAGAGCGTCATCGGTGAGGAAGTAACCCAGGAAGAGCTGGGCGGCGCCTCAGTCCACGCCACCAAGAGCGGCGTCGCGCATTTCGCGGCCGACAGCGAGGAGGAAGGCATCGCCACCATCAAGGCCCTTCTGAGCTTCCTGCCCCAGAACAACACGGAAGAGGCCCCGAGGGTCCCCACCAATGACCCCTACAACCGTGTCGACGACGCCCTCAACAGCATAATCCCCGACAACCCGAACAAGCCCTATGATATGTATGCCGTCATCGGCAGCATAGTGGACGACGGTGCTTTCCTCGAGGTGCACAAGGGCTTTGCAAAGAATATCATCGTGGGCTTCGCCCATATGAACGGCCGCAGCGTGGGCATCGTTGCCAACCAGCCGTCGATGCTCGCCGGAGCGCTGGACATAAACGCCTCGCGCAAGGGCGCGCGCTTTGTGCGCTTCTGCGACGCCTTCAACATCCCCATCGTCACCCTCGTGGACGTGCCCGGCTTCCTGTGCGGCACCCACCAGGAATATGGCGCCATAATCTCCAACGGCGCAAAGCTTCTCTATGCATATGGCGAAGCCACCGTCCCTAAGGTCACCGTGACCCTGCGCAAGTCCTATGGCGGAGCGCATATAGTGATGAGCTGCAAGCAGTTGCGCGGCGACATCAACTACGCCTGGCCTTCCGCCAACATCGCTGTGATGGGCGCCGACGGCGCGGTCAACGTGCTGTATGCCAAGGATATGAAGGCCGCCGAGACCCCCGACGAGGCCAAGGCCATATTCGAGGCTAAGAAGAAGGAATATGAAGACCTCTTCAGCAACCCCTACCAGGCCGCACAGAAAGGCTACATCGACGATGTCATAGAGCCCCGCAACACGCGCTTCCGCGTGATCCGCGCCCTGGAGCAGCTCTCCGCCAAGAAGCTCGACCTCCCCGCCAAGAAACACGACAATCTTCCCCTGTAAGGCTATGAATATCAAGAAACTGGCTCTGTCCATAGCGCTGTGCGCAGCGGCCGTTGCCGCAGCGGCGCAGAACGTGTCAGACCTCATAGTGTCCGAGGCGGTTGCCATCAATGTGGAGGGCATAGTGGACGACTTCGGGCGGCACACCCCGTGGGTGGAGCTCACGAACACCTCGCAGGGCACGGTGAAGTTCGCCGGATGCTACCTCACCGACGACCCGGCCGAGCCCCGTAAGTATATGATTCCCAAGGGGGATGCCAGCACGACGCTCGGTCCCAGGCAGGCCGTCATCTTCTGGTGCAGCGGCTTTGCCGACGAAGGCACCTACTATACCAACTTCACGATCGGCCCCGGCAGCACGGTCTATCTGGTGAGCAACGACGGCCGCACGGTGATCGACTCCATCGGCATCCCCGAAGACCTCCCCTCCGACCTTGCCGTCATCAAGGTCGCCAAGGACAACAAAGGCCTGATATTCAATACCGAAGAGGAGCCCGCGCTCCCTTCGCCCGGCACCCTGAACAAGGCCGGCAACCCTGAGAGCGGAGCCCAGAGAATGGCCCGCAACGACCCTCACGGCTGGATCCTGACGATAACCAGCGTCTCAGTGGTGTTCTTGGCCCTTATAATCCTCTGGTGGCTGTTCTCCGCCATCGGCAAGGGTTTCAAGAAGACGCAGAAAGCTCCCGCGAAGAAGGATCCGGACGAGGCGACGGCGGCGGCGATTGCCCTGGCCCTCGATATGGAGGCCGACGGCGACACCTATGCCGCCATCGCGATGGCCCTTCACCTTTATATGAACGAGACCGTACACGACAGCGAAAGCTACACGATCACTTTCACTCCCGCGCTGGTCAAACACTTCAATTTCAGAAAATTACCCAGATAATATGGCACAGTATAAGTTCAAGATTTCCGGTAAGGAATATAACGTAACGGTGAGCGGCATCGAAGGTGCCGTCGCCAAGGTCAATGTCAACGGAGCCGACTACGAGGTCGAGCTCGAAAACGCTCCCGCACCGGCAGCTCCTGTCGCTGCTCCGGTCGCAGCCGCTCCTGCCCCTGCGGCAGCGCCTGCACCGGCGGCCGCTCCCGCACCTGCACCCTCAGGCGCAGGTGCAAAGGTGACTTCCCCTATGGAAGGCAAGGTTCTCGAAGTGTGCGTCGCCCCGGGTGACGCCGTCAAGGCCGGCCAGAAGGTCGTCGTCATCGAGAGTATGAAGATGGAGGTGGAGATTTCCGCTACCAGGGACGGCGTTGTGGGCGAGGTGCTCATCGCCAAGGGCGACCAGCTCACCGACGGCCAGGCAGTCATAACCATCAAGTAGGCCTATGGAGCAGATTCTGGACAGCCTGCAGCAGTTCTGGCAGTTCACCGGCTTTGCCAACTGCACGTGGCAGAACGTGGTGATGATCCTCATCGGCATCACGTTCATCACGCTTGCGGTGGTCAAGGAGTGGGAGCCCCTGCTGCTGGTCCCTATAGGCTTCGGAATGATACTGGGCAACATCCCTATGTTCCCGGGCCTCAATATAGGCATCTACGAGGACGGTTCCGTGATGAACATCCTCTACCAGGGCGTCCGCCAGGGCTGGTATCCGCCGCTGATATTCCTTGGAATAGGTGCTATGACGGATTTCTCGGCGCTCATCTCCCAGCCCAAGCTGGTGGTCATCGGCGCCGCGGCCCAGATGGGCATATTCGGAGCCTACCTGCTTGCCCTCGCGGCGGGATTTGCCCCCAATGAGGCCGGTGCAATCGGCATCATCGGCGGCGCAGACGGCCCCACCGCCATATTCCTGTCCTCCAAGCTGGCACCGGACCTGATGGGTGCCATAGCCGTGTCGGCATATTCCTATATGGCCCTCGTCCCGGTCATCCAGAGGCCGATAATGCTGCTTCTCACCAGCAAGAAGGAGAGGCTTATCAGGATGGAGAAGCCCCGCCAGGTGAGCCAGAGGGAGAAGATCATCTTCCCTATCGTGGGTTTCCTGCTGACGGCTTTCATAGTGCCGTCCGGCCTGCCTCTGCTGGGGATGCTTTTCTTCGGTAACCTCCTGAAGGAGAGCGGAGTGACAAGGCGTCTTGCCGAGACCGCCCGCGGACCGCTCATCGACGTGGTGACTATGCTCATTGGCCTTACCGTGGGCGCTTCGACCCAGGCGGACAAGTTCATTTCCGGCAAGTCCCTTATGATCTTCGGCCTCGGTCTGCTGTCCTTCGTGATTGCCACCGCAGCCGGAGTGCTCTTCGTCAAGTTCATCAACCTGTTCCTCAAGGAGGGGCGCAAGATCAATCCGCTCATCGGCAATGCCGGCGGTTCCGCCGTGCCCGACAGCGCGCGCGTCTCCGAGGTCGTCGGCCGCGAGTCCGATCCGGACAACCACCTCCTGATGAACGCAATGGCCCCCAACGTGGCCGGCGTCATCGGTTCGGCCGTCGCTGCAGGTATATTACTCGGCTTCTTAGGATGAAAAGGGTTAAGTTAATATTGGCAGTTACAGTTGTGCTTGCAACTGTAACTGCCAATGCGCAGGAGAAAGAGAAGAAGAAGTCGGGGTGGAGCGTGATGCCGATTCCGACGGTGAGCTACACTTCGGACAACGGGCTGATGCTCGGGGCGCTGGCGGATGTGTATTATTACGGGCCGGACAGGTGCAATTTCCCCAAGTATGACCATAAGTTCTATTTCGACTTCGGGTGGGCCACCAAGGGGAGCAAGTATGGCTACTTCGCCTATGATTCGGAAAAGCTGATTCCGGGGCTGCGGTTTACTACGTCGGCCCAGTACCTCACTCACGACAGTTTCCCGTTTATGGGCGTCAACGGCTGGGCGGCGCCCTACCTTGAGGATATGTATCACGACGCCGAGGGGAAGATGACCGGCTTCTACCA
>CACZBP010000118.1 GCA_902779495.1 uncultured Bacteroidia bacterium | reverse complement strand
CAGACCCTTCCCGCCGTTAAGCCACCTTGACGGCGTGATCATGGAAATATAGTCTGCCCCGAGGTTCTTCGCCTGCCTTACAAAATGCTGGTAAATAGGCGTGGCACTCGACCCGTGGCCCTGGTCAACGACCATATAAGGCGGGTTAGACACAACTAACTTAAATTTCATTTTCCCGTTCCCTTTCTTCCAGTAGCTTTCCCTTGACACCTTGTCGATAAACTGCTGCGGCTTGTTCTGCATGACGTTTACCAGGTCATCAAAGTAGTGCGCGTTGATCTTCCTTCCGGAATACCCCATGAGCGTCCTCTGCGTGATCGCTTTCGCCATCGGCGTTTTACAGATGACGAAGACGTTCTCTTCCACGGTCTGAATCCAGAGCTCCTGACGGTTTTCCAGTGTCAGGTCTTCCCCTTCGAACTCCTTCAGCTTCCTGCGGTAGGCGCTGTAGGTCACATACAGCGGGTAGAGCCCGGTCTTGGAATTGATCTCAAGGATCTGTGTATCCAGCCCTCCGAATACCTCTACCGTAACCTTGCCCTTATCGACAAACCTTGGTTCGTCCAGCACTTCTTCGTGTGCCTCGTCCCAAAAGTCCCATCCGCCGGTGCAGTCGGACATATGCAGGTTTACGACGCGCCACGGTGTCAGTACGGTCTCCTTGTCCGGGTTTTTGAAGTATGAGAACAGCCCGGCGATTTTTTTCACCCGTTCTGTCGGGTCCATCGTATCTGCCGCCCTCGCGATGTTCCTGATCCGCCGTCCGGCGGCTATGAACACTTCCTCATCGTAATACTTCTGGAACTCGCGGAAGGTGTCCTTTGTCACACCCGCGGGCATGAATTCCTCCCATGAAGAGTCGTCCACAAGGCTGACGAACTTGTCAAGCGTGATTTCCTCGTCATACGGCGTGTCGGCACCATAGATAAGGAGCGGCATCCTGATCGAAATTCCCCGCAGGATGGAGATGGCGTCATTTCTCAGCTTTTTCAGGCGCTTTATCTCTTCAAGCCTTGCCTTCTCCTCTTCCGTCAGCTCCTTTTTCGGCTTCTTCCGGAGCTTTTCCATCTCTTCGTGCTCTTCTTCCGTAAGCCCCTGGTCATTCACGATGATGTCGCCGGTCTTCGGCGCTGCCTTGGATTCCCCGATGATGCCCTTTAAGCGGTCGAACTTCCTGATATCCACGTCCTGAAGCTGGAAGAGAAGGTCGTTGTAAAGGCTCGTATCGTCAAAACCGTTCCTGACCACTTTTTCCGCGTAGGCACGTTTCAGCTGCTGGAGAAGCTTTGTCGCGCTGTACTCCTGCATCTGTGAACCGGATACCGCGATAACGGGGCAGTAGTTCAGGAACTTTCCGAGTACCTTCTGGTCCCCGACCTTTGTCTTCCCCGCCTTTGCCGAGATGGACACTGCCCTCGATACCATCTTGAGCGTCCGGTCCGGGGCAAAATCGAAGACATAGCTCGTTTCCTTGATCTTGCCATCGTCGTTGCAGGGGCTCTGTACACGGAAGATCGTCTGGAGGTAATTTGCGGCAGAGGTCGAATAGGAACCGGCGAGCATGAATACCGCCGTCCATTCCCTGACCGTCACACCTGTCGTCAGCTTGCCGCAGCTGATGGTGATGGTATAGGAACCGTCCTTCTTGGCAGAGGCGATAGCCTTTTTGACCTTTTTCAGCGCTTCCTCGTATTTCTCCTCCTCATCCCCTGTTCCCGCCACGTTAACGATGCTAAACTGGCCGTTCCCGAATACAGGGTGCTTTAAGAGCAGTTCCTTCAATGCCCTCGCTTCCTTCACACCCGGCACCATCCAGAGGGTATGCCGGAAGAGTCCGCGGTATTCCTCGGATGAGAACGGGTAGCCGCTCGTATCGTCTTCCCTTGTCATCAGGTTAAGGAACGACCGGATATCTGCCTCATGGAAGGCACGGATCGCTTCTATATATTCATCACAGCTTGCTGCATCCTTAACAGGTTTTGCTTCCTCGTAATACATTAAAACCAGTGCCTTCTGATAATGTTCATCCTGCCGTCGCGCATATGGGAGGGTGCGTCCATCCCGCTCTATGGGGTGGTGCTGGTCCTGCTGGTTGCCGTCATATTCCTCGGCGTCGAAGTCAAGGGCTCGCGGTCGTGGTTCGCCTTCGGGCCGGTGCGGTTCCAGCCGGCGGAGATATCCAAGATATCGACCTCGCTGATGCTGGCCTTCCTGATGAGCCGCAGCGGCTATAAGATGTCGAATATCAAGCACTTCCTGCTAACTGCCGCAGTGATCGCCCTGCCGATGCTGGTCATCCTGGGCGAGAGCGAGACGGGCTCGGCGCTGGTCTATGTCGGCTTCATATTTATGCTCTACCGCGAGGGACTGTCCGGATGGTTCCTTGCGCTTATCGGCCTTGCCATATTGCTTTTCATCCTCACCCTGACTGCTTCGCCATATGTCTCCATCCTGGTGCTCGTCGGCGTCGTCAGTTTCTGCGCCGCGCTGGAAAACGGCAACATCCTCCGGTGGATGCTGACCTGCGGGATATATATCCTCGTGATGGCCCTGCTGCCCTGGGGGCTCGACCGTCTCGCCGCCGCGCTTATCCCCGGCGCAGGCATAGCAGAAGGTGCCGACCCCTTCGTGGCCGAGACCATCGTCCGCTCTTCCAGCTGGTCCTTCCTTCTGAAAATCAAGCCTTTATATATCCTTATAGGCACCTCCGTCGCGGCAGCTCCATATTATGCCGTCCGGGCCTACCGGGAAAAAGACTCCTTTATGTGGCTGTCTATCCTGGCCTTCTTTGCCGGAGTCGCCCTGGTGTTCTCGACGTCTTTCATATTCAACGACGTCCTTCAGGACCACCAGCGCAAGCGCATCGAGGTGCTTCTGGGAATGAAGGAAGACCCTTCCGGAGTTGGCTATAACGTGGCCCAAAGCATGATAGCCATAGGCTCCGGCGGCTTCTCCGGCAAAGGCTACCTCCAGGGCACCCAGACCTCTTTCGGATTCGTCCCGGAGCAGAGCACGGACTTCATATTCTGCACCGTCGGCGAGGAGTGGGGCTTCCTGGGCTGCCTGTTCGTCATAGTGCTGTATGTCCTTCTGATATGGAGGATCATCCACGATGCCGAGCACAGCCGGGAGCACTTCACCCGGATATATGGCTACTGCGTCGCGTGCTGCTTCTTTATGCACCTGTTCATAAATATCGGTATGACCATAGGCCTGATGCCCGTTATCGGAATACCGCTTCCGCTGATGAGCTACGGCGGCTCCTCGCTGTGGGCATTCACCGTTCTGCTGTTCATATTCATTGTCCTTGACCACGAAGAAAGAAAATATTTCTAATATGACTCATATTGCAAAAGGCATCCTCTATATAGGTGCTGACGACAAGACCCAGGACCTTTTCGAAGGTCAGTATATTATCCCCGAAGGGATGGCATATAACTCCTATCTCATTGAAGGAGAGAAGATTGCGATTATGGACACAGCGGACGCCTGCGTGGCGGAGCAGTGGAAAGCGAACTTGCTGGAGGCCCTCGGCGGCAGGACCCCGTCCTACCTGGTCGTCCACCATATGGAGCCCGACCATTCCGCGCTGATCTGCTGGGTGCAGGAGCAGTTCCCGTCCATAGAGATTGTCGCTTCGGCCAAAGCGATCCAGTTCCTCGGTCAGTTCTTTGAGGGCTCATTCAGGACCCTGGCGGTCAAGGAAGGCGACGTGCTCGACCTGGGAGGCTTCTCCCTTAAGTTCCTTGCCGCACCGATGGTGCACTGGCCCGAGGTGCTGGTCTCCTTCGAGAGCACTACCGGATGCCTTTTCAGCGCAGATGCCTTCGGCAAGTTCGGAGCCCTGGCCGACTGCGGCTTCTTCGCCGACGAAGACGGCGACTGGGCCTGTGAAGCCCGCCGCTACTACTTCAACATCTGCGGCAAATACGGCCTGCCGGTACAGACTCTGCTGAAGAAAGTCTCAGCACTTCCGGTGAAGGTTATATGCCCCCTGCACGGACCGATAATCAGGCAGGATTTGGGCTCATACATAGGACTTTATGAGACCTGGAGCAGCTACGGCGTGGAGACCCCCGGCGTGTTCGTGGCCTATGCCTCGATGCACGGCTGCACCGCCGAGGCGGCGCTCAAACTCGCCGAGATCCTTAAGGCGAAAGGCTGTCCGAAGGTGGCAGTCACCGACCTGTGCCGAGACGATATGGCCGAAGCCGTCGAGGATGCTTTCCGCTATGGCAAGATGGTGCTTGCCGCCTCCACTTATGACGGCGGCCTGTTCACCCCGGCCTACAACTTCCTCCACACCCTTCAGATGAAGGCATATCAGAAAAGGCGCGTCGCCATCATTGAGAACGGCACCTGGGCGCCTGCAGCAGCGCGCGTGATGACAGAGATGCTCGGCGCGATGAAAGACGTCGAGGTCGTCGCCCCTACGGTCACCCTTCGCAGCACCCTTAAGCCCTCGGACATCCCTGCCCTTGAGGCCCTGGCCGACGCCATTATATCTTGAGGAAGATCTTCTGCTTGTAAAGGAAGTATAGGAACAGCCAGACCACGGCGAGGTGGGCGGCGGCGGTGAGGACTCCGCCCCAGGCGCCCATAAGGCCGGCGAGGCCGCCGACGAACCAGGAGCCAATGCCCCAGAAATCGATGATGTGGCAGGCCACGTAGATGGTTATGGCATTCATTCCGGCCACCGTGAAGATGATGGTCCATTTCTTATGGCCCTTGACGTCGATGAACCAGTAGAAAAGCGAGAACATCGCAAGGGAATATGCTGCGCAGACAAGCACGAAGGAGCTGCTCCACAGGTTCTTATTGACAGGGAACCATATGTTCCAAAGAAGGCCCAGCCCGAGGCAGACGGCTGCGGCGGCAAGCATATATGCCACTTTCCGGCCCCCGCTGAACTTCTCGCTGCGGATGAATTCTCCGGTGAACATGCCAAGCATCGCCGTGGCCACGGCGGGGATATGGCTGAGCACTCCCTCCGGGTCGAAATTGCCGCGATAGAGGACTCCCAGGCCGAGGACGCGGTCCACATATCCCACGATGTTTCCGTCCTGGGTCAGCGGGCCGGCGGTTGAATCAGGCGCCGGGACCAGAGCCACCAGCGCCCAATAACCGAGCAGGATGGCGACCGTGATGACGACCCTCCAGCGGCGTGAACAGCAGACGTAGAGAATAGCCGCCACCATCCAGGCGATGCCGATGCGGCCGAGCACGCTGTAAATGCGCAGGTGCTCGAAGTCGAACTTAAGCAGGCCGTTGAGCAGGATGCCCAGTACGACCAGTATGACTCCGCGAAGGAGTATCTTCCTGTATATCTGCCACTTGCTGCGTCCGCGCGAAACCTGGCTGGCATACGAGAAGGGGAACGAAATGCCCGCGATGAACAGGAACAGCGGGAATATCGTGTCCATAAACGTGAACCCGGCCCACCAGGCGTTCTCCATATGCCGGAACAGCGCAGTCTCGGTCCCGCCCGGGATGGCCTCGCAGA
>CACZBP010000117.1 GCA_902779495.1 uncultured Bacteroidia bacterium | reverse complement strand
GAGGGCCATTGTGGGGCGCTCGAGGGTGGATGAGGACGTGCTGGATGCCATAGAGGAAGCGCTCGTGGGCTCGGATATGGGTGTGGACACCACCCTGAAGATTATCGACAACCTCGAGGACAGGGTGGAGAAGGACAAGTATATGTCCATGGACGAGCTGGTCGAGATTCTCCGCGATGAGATTGGTAAGCTGCTGAACGTCAGCGATAATGATGCTCCGGTCGAGCCCTTCGACTTTACGAAGAAGCCCTATGTGGTGATGGTCGTGGGAGTGAACGGAGTGGGGAAGACGACGACCATCGGCAAGCTTGCCGCCAGCCTCAAGGCGCAGGGCAAGAAGGTCGTCATCGGCGCGGCGGACACTTTCCGCGCAGCGGCGGTTGACCAGCTGGTAATATGGGCCGAGAGGGCAGGAGTGGACATCGTGCGTCAGCAGATGGGCTCCGACCCGGCCTCCGTGGCCTTCGACACGGTGAAGTCCGCGGTCGCAAAGGACGCCGACGTGGTGCTGATTGACACCGCCGGCCGCCTCCACAACCGCATCGACCTTATGAACGAGCTCACCAAGATCCGCAACGTGATGCGCAAGGTCATCCCCGACGCCCCGCACGACGTGATGCTGGTGCTCGACTCCACGACCGGCCAGAACGCCTTCCAGCAGGCCAAGGAGTTCTCCCGTGCCACCGACGTCACCTCCCTGGCGGTCACCAAGCTCGACGGCTCGGCCAAGGGCGGCGTAGTGGTCGGCATAGTGGACCAGTTCCGCATTCCCATCAAATTCATCGGCATAGGCGAAGGCATAGACGACCTTAAGGTCTTCGACAAGAAGGAATTCGTCGGCTCGCTTTTCACAAAAGAAGATATACGACATTAGCATATGAAACTTTCCTACAACTGGCTTAAAGATTATCTCCAGACCGACCTTACGCCCCAGCAGGTGGCAGACGCAATGACGTCGATAGGCATTGAAGTGGATGCAGTGGAGGAGCAGGAAGAGATTCCCGGCGGACTTGCCGGAGTGGTAGTCGCCCACGTGCTCGAATGCGTGGAACACCCTGATTCCGACCACCTTCACATCACCAAGGTGGACGACGGTTCCCCCGAGCCCGTCCAGGTGGTCTGCGGCGCCCCCAACGTGGCGGCCGGCCAGAAGGTCCTCTTCGCCCGCATAGGCACCGTCCTCCCCGGCGACTTCAAGATTAAGAAATCCAAGATCCGCGGAGTCGAGTCCTTCGGAATGATCTGTGCCGAAGACGAACTGGGCATCGGCACCAGCCACGACGGCATAATGGTCCTCCCGGACGATGCCGTCCCCGGCACCCCCGCCAAGGATTTCCTGCACCTGAAGACCGAAGCGGTCATTGAGTATGAAATCACCGCCAACAGGGTGGATGCAGCCTCCCATATCGGCGTAGCCCGTGACCTGTATGCCTACCTGAGGCACAACAACATCCCCTGCAAGTTCTCCTATCCGGACATATCCGCCTTCAAGGAAGGCGCCGGCGAGGCCATCCCCGTCGAGGTCCAGGACCCCACCGCCGCCCCCCGCTATGTGGGCATAACCGTGCGCGGCGTCAAGGTGGGCCCTTCCCCCGAATGGATGCAGAAGAAGCTCCTCTCCATTGGCGTAAGGCCCATAGACAATATAGTTGACATCTCCAACTACGTGCTCTTCGAGCTCGGCCAGCCCCTCCACACCTTCGATGCCGGCAAGATTTCCGGAGGCAAGGTCATCGTGCGCAGGGCTGCCGAAGGCGAGAAGATAGTCACCCTTGACGGCGTGGAGCGCAAGCTCGCCGCCTCCGACATAGTGATAGCCAATGCCGACGGCCCGATGTGCATCGCAGGCGTGTTCGGCGGCGAAGACTCAGGAGTCACCGAAAACACCGTCGATGTCTTCATCGAAGGCGCATATTTCGACCCGGGCAGCATACGCAAGACCTCCAAGAGGCACGTCCTTCAGACCGACGCCTCCTTCCGTTTCGAAAGGGGAGCGGACCCCGCAATGGCCGGTTTCGCAGCCCGCAGGGCGGCCCTCCTTATCCTCGAGATTGCCGGCGGCCACATCGAAGGCAAAGTCCAGGAAGTCTTCTCCAAACCGGTCGAAAAGGCCCGGATAGACCTTGACTACGGCCGTATGGAAGGCCTGATAGGCAAGAAGATAGGCAAGCAGGCAATAGAGAATATCCTCGAAGCCCTCTGCTACGAATTCATCGAGAAAAAGCCGAATGGCGCCCTGGTCGCAGCCCCCTCGTATATGATAGACGTAACCCGCGAATGCGACGTCGTCGAAGAAGTCCTCCGCATATATGGCTACAACAACATCGAACTTCCCTCCAATATGAGGATGTCAGTGTCGCCGTCCCCCTCGCCGGATCCGGAAAATGTCAGGAACTATATTTCCAACTTCCTGGCAGCCAACGGCTTCAACGAGACGATGAACAACTCCCTCACCAAGGGAGACTACTACAAGGGCCTGGTGACCTTCCCCGAGGAAGCCTGCGTGCGCATAGTGAACCCGCTGAGTTCCGACCTCGGCGTGATGAGGCAGTCCCTCATCCCCGGCGGCCTCGAGACAGTGGCCTACAACGTCAACCGCCAGATCCCCACGGTGAAGATATTCGAATATGGCAGCGTCTATGCCCGCCTCCCTGAAGGCGACGGCACGACCCTGGCCTCATATAAGGAGCACGCCTGCTTCTCGCTGGTTATGAGCGGCCCCCAGGAGAAATCCTGGCGCAGCGAAGCCCGCAAGGGCAGCTACTTCCAGCTGAAAGGCTACCTGGAGCTTCTCCTTGCCCGCTACGGAGTGGATATATACACCCTCGAGACCCAGCCCGCCCCCACGGACATTTTCTCTGAAGGCTTGGTGTATCTGCTTCCCGGCTCGCGCAAGCAGCTTGCAGTGATGGGCACCATAAGCCCCGCCTTTGCCAGGCGTTTCGACGTGAAGCAGCCCGTCTTCGCTGCCGAGATTGACTGGGAAGTCCTCTTCGAGCTCATCCGCAGGGTCAAGGTCCGCTTCAGCGAACTGCCCAAGTTCCCCGGCGTGCGCCGCGACCTCGCCGTCCTGATCGACGAAAGCGTAGCCTATGCTGACCTTCGCCGCAGCGCCATCCGCGCCTCGAAGAAGCTCCTTAAGAGCGTCACCCTGTTCGACGTCTACCGCGGAGAGAAGATCCCCGCCGGCAAGAAGCAATATGCCCTCGGCTTCTTCTTCCAGGATCCCGAAAAGACCCTCACCGACGTGGAGACCGAGAACGTTATGTCAAAGATTCTCAGGACTTTCGAAAGCGAATTCGGAGCCGTCCTCAGGTAATGCGAAGGGCCCTTCATATCCTGCTTGTCGCGCTTGTCCTCACCTCCTGCGGGGCGAGGGTCATCCCGCGTGACACTATGGCCAGCATCTATGCCGAGATGTTCCTGGTGGACCAGTGGCTCAAGAACGACAGACCCCTCAGCCGCAAGGCCGACACGTCCTTTGTCTATGAGCCCATCCTCGAGAAATATGGCTACACTTCGGCGGACTATCGCAAAAGCGTCGTCCGTTATATGGATGACCCGGAACGCTTCTCCCGTATCCTCGAGAAAACGGAAGACATCCTGAACAAGCACATAGAGCTGCTCAAGCTCACCGATAAGCTGGAAGCGAGGCTGGACAGCATACGCACGGCCAAGAAGAACCGCTGGTTCCCCAAGGTCCGCGTCCCTGTCCTCCCCGAGTCGCCCTATCTCAGCGACAGCCTTGCCTATGAGATAGATTCCACAGGAATGGTCCACATAGCCTTCGCCACGGCCGATACTATGTTCCGCGGCCCGGCGATGGTTATTCGAGATTCCATCCTGCGCAGGGATTCAATCACCTGTGCCATAAGGGATTCCCTCATAGCCGCGAAGGTGGATTCCGCCTCGCTGCAGTCCATCCTCGACTCCCTGGTGAATCTGATATATGCCGTCCCCGTGGACAGCCTCGCCCTGGCGGATTCTCTTGCCGCGAAGGCAGACTCGCTCTTTGCCAAGGTGGATTCCGTTACAGTCAGGGTAGATTCGGTGGCGGCCAAGGCCGACTCGGTGAAGCCCAAGGTTATTGAAAAAGCATTTTTGGACAAGAAGTTATGATGAGGGAAGAATTGGTTTTCGGCCCCATCAAGTCTCGCAGGCTGGGGTCTTCGCTTGGGATAAACGTCCTCCCCACTCAGGGCAAGATATGCAATTTTGACTGCATATACTGCGAATGCGGCTGGAACAAGGACGGCCTCGGTGACAGGCGCCTTCCCACTGCAGGGGAGCTCCGTGAGGCCCTCGAGGCGAAACTGGCCTCCTGCACCGACCCCATCGACTCCATCACCTTCTCCGGCGACGGCGAGCCCACGCTGAATCCCGCTTTCCCCGAGATGGTTGACATCACCATATCCCTCAGGGACAGATATTTCCCCGCCGCCCGCGTCTCCGTCCTGTCGAATGCGACAAGGCTCGGTGACGATGCCGTCTTCGAGGCCCTGCGCAAGGTCGACAACCCGATCCTGAAGCTAGACGCCCCCACGGACGCACTGGCCGCAAGGATCAACCGCCCGGTGGGCAAATACTCCGTCGAAGATGTCGTCCGCGGAATGAAACGCTTCGAGGGCGACTTCATCCTCCAGACTATGTTCCTTCGCAGCGCCGGCTTCGACTCATCCTCACCGGAAGTCCTCGGCCCCTGGATGGATATAGTCCGCCAGGTGCGCCCCCGCGAGATTATGGTCTACACGATAGACCGCCCGACCCCGGCGACAGGCCTGCAGAAGTTCACTCCGTCCGAGATGGAGCAGATGGTCGGGCCCCTTATCGCGCAAGGTTACAAGATACAAATCAAAGGATAATATATGGATATATTTACAAAGTACGGATACGCTCCGGACAAGGAGGCCATCAGCCGCAGCCTCGACCTTATCGCCGGCAACCTCGAGAACGCTGTTTCCCCCGAGGTCCTCAAGACCTGCTTCTCCATTATGGACCTCACCACGCTGCGTTCCAATGACACGGCCGTTTCCGTAGAGGCCCTTGTGGACAAGGTAAATGCCCTGAAGGTGGATTTCCCCGAATATCCCCTCCCCGCATCAATCTGTGTCTACCCCAACTTCGCCGCCACGGTCCGCGCCCGCAGGAACTATCCCGACGTGCACGTGACGACCGTAGCCAGCTGCTTCCCCAGCGCCCAGAGCTTCCTGGAAGTGAAGATGCGCGAGTGCGAACTGGCAGTCGAGAACGGTGCTGACGAGATTGATATCGTCCTGGCCCTGAACTCCTTCCTCGCGGAAGACTATGCCACTGCCGGCGCCGAGATACGTGCGATGCGCCAGTGCATCGACAAGGCAGGGGAGAAGGTGGGCAGGAAGATCGTCCTCAAGGTCATCCTCGAGACCGGCCTTCTCGTGACCCCCGAGCGCATAGCCAACGCCTCCTTCCTCGCGATGGAAGAAGGTGCGGACTTCATCAAGACCTCCACGGGAAAGGTGGACGTCAACGCCACCCCTATGGCAGCATATG
>CACZBP010000116.1 GCA_902779495.1 uncultured Bacteroidia bacterium | reverse complement strand
TGCCCTTTTTCGAGAACCATATTCCCGGCTATTCCATCGAGGAGTTCACCCCGCCGGAGCATTGGTTCGACAATGACGAAAAGGACGGCCTCGGCCCGTGGGACTGGAAGATAGACTGCGTCCAGAGCGGGGAGATTGCTTATGGGAAGTTCCTCTGCGGCGGTAAGGCCGCCTTCGCCACGGTGCCTTTCTACCGTGAGCTGCGCAACTACCGTCTGTCGGTGGCTAGATATGCCCCCGACGAGACCCAGCAGAAGATCCTGGATTATGTCGCTGAACACGGAGCGGTGACCATCCGCGAAGTCCGCGCCCTACTGGGTGTCAAGAAAAGCGCCGCTGATGCGCTTATAACCCGTCTCCAGATGGGCTGCTGCCTTGTCACCGGCGACCTCCAGCGGGTCTACCGCGGAGAAAACCTCACCTACAAAGGCTGGCAGGTCGCCTCCTTCTGCCGCCCGGAGGACCTCTTCGACGACGCCTCTGACTTCCCCTTCGCCGCGGTGGTCTCCCCCACCCTCAAAACCACCCACACCCCGCAGGAATCCCTCACCCTCCTCGCCGACCACATCTCCGCCCTCACCGGCACCACCCCTGCCTCCGCCCTGAAGGTCCTCCGCTAGGCCGGGCGCCCAGGTGGCTTTCCTTGCCAAGGGAGAGCCCAAGGCCCCAACCACCCGCTGGCTCCGCCCCGTGGGCGTTCCCGTGCGGGATACTTACCACTTTCGGGGGTGGTTTCTGGCAAGTGTCGGTGCTGTAGGAGGGGGACTTACCAACTTTGGCGGTGTTTTCTGGTAAGTATCGGCGGTGTAGGAGGGATACTTACCACTTTCGGGGGTGGTTTCTGGTAAGTGTCGGTGCTGTAGGAGGGGGACTTACCAACTTTGGCGGTGATTTCTGGTAAGTGTCCCCAAACTGTAAGGTCAGATGAAGCGACGGATCGTCTGTTCATCCTCTCCGGTCTGCCGTTGTATCTGTTTCACCGATGCGCCGAACTTACGATGGAGGAGGCGTATCAGCTGACGGCGCGTAACGACTTCCAGAGCCGCCGGGTGGGAACATCCGTGGCTGTTGCAGAAGGACTCCACCTGTTCCACGATATATGAATCCGGATGAGCATTGTGTTCATTGCCCTCAAGACAGTCATAGTCACGTTCCGCATTCCAGTTACTCAGGTATTTCATATAATCTAACGAACGCCCGAAGAAACGCTCAACAGTCTTATAGTCACACCATATAGCCGGACTGATATAATCTCCCAGCATAAGAATTCCTTCTGTGTCATTCACTCTGGTATGCATCTGTTCCCTGAAATGTACTTTGCCATATTCCTGGGGTGTTTTGACCGTGAGGCTGCTCAGTCTCGGATTGAAATACAGGAATGCAGAACTCCACTCATATGCAAACACCGATTCCACACCTGCAGCCTGCGGGTTGCGGAGGATATATGCCACGGTGGTCCTGAAGTCTTCCGGGGAGGTCACCTCCCTGAGCTCGGGAGTGAAGTCATCCAAAGACACATTACCTTCATACCTATACCCCAGATATTGCGCATAGGTCCGGCGCAAGTCCCTGAACAGAGCAAGAATATCACTTTCTTCTCCACTCACCAGCAGGTGGATATGATTGCTCATCAGGCAATATGCATACACCTTCACTTTCCGCTCCCGGACAAGAAGGGCAAGGCGGTTAATGAAAAATTCAAAGTCCTCACGTGACCTGAACAGCAACGCACTGCTGAGGTGATTCGAATATAGATGGTAGTATTTCATACGGCTTTATCAGTTATCGGATGGACTTACCAGTTTTGGGGGTGTTTTTTGGTAAGTATGGGTGCTTTGATAGGGGGACTTGCCACTTTCGGGGGTGGTTTCTGGTAAGTGTCGTCAGGGGGCAGGGGAAGGAGAGACGGAGGACAGCCAGGCCAGAAATTCAGGGGGTGACATAATAGGGATGGGACGGAAGGATCCCGACAGACCATTACGGACATTGAAGTGGTCCTTGTTGCGGGTGACAATAAGGCCATAACCATGATCCAATGCACAGGCATATTGCAGAACGTCCTCGAAATCAGGACCTTCCATCATTATCGCATTATGCAGCTGGCCATCGTCCATTGAGAGCACGTTCACCAATGATGACAGCTGAAGCAGGGAGGGAGACAGGAACTGGTGCGGCATCCACTTACGCATCACGTAAGCGATATTGGCGAAAGACAGATATGAGACCCCCACGGTTATGCGATCCTTGATGCCATAGTCCAGAATCTGGGCTGCAGCGTCCATCCCTTCGCGCTCAAGGAATAAATCCAGTAGCACGTTCGTATCCAGAAAAACCTTCGGTGCGGAAGCCATATCGAACTATTTTGACAGGATATACCTCGCCTTTTCATCAGAGGCAAGTTCTTCCCCGGTCGGCTGCCTCACGATACCGATGAGGCTCCGCACGCGGGGGTCGATGCCGGACAAGTCCACATCGTGCTTCATTGCATCCTCCTCAAGGACATCTTCCATATATCGCTTCAGCGAGACTCCCTTCTTTTTAGCCCTTGACTTGAGCATATCCAGAATGGGATTCTTGATGTCAATCAGCTTACGTGTAACGCCAACGTTTTCCATATATATACTTTTTCACAAATTTATATATATTCCCATAAAAAAACAAATAAAAAAACGTCCCGGCCGTGAGGACCGGGACGCAATTTGAAGAATCTGGATTGATTACTTAGCTTTTATTCCGAAGAATATTGCCCTGGAATTAGAACCAGTTGTGGTGAAAACAAGGTCAGTATCCGCCTCAAGTGCTGCTTCGAAAGTAATTGAATATTTGTTATCATCAGTTACATCTGCTACAGTGAACGGTGAATTACCGGTAACACCAGTATTGGCAGCTACCTGCTGTCCGAAGAGCTCAGTATCTCCGTTCTTTATAGAGATGGTCGCAACTTTTCCACTCCAGGAAAGAGCATAGAAAGAAAGAGTCTTCGTTCCTGCGGGTACCTTAAGCGTAAATGACCCGACCTTAGAACTTGTTCCAATCTTAAGAGCCTTATACCCATTATCACTGCCGTTGACCTTTACAGTATTATCGTCATAGGCATTAGATCCTAACTCCCAGGATATATTTTCTCCCATCTCAAAAGGATCTTCCTGAACAACAGTACCGGAAGCAACCTGAGAGACAGTGACAACCTTGACAACATTCTCAGCACCTGTCTTGGAAAGCGTGATGGTTATCGTTCCCTGCTTGGCATCTGTGGTTGAGTTGGCTGCTACAGAGTAAGTTACGACGCCCTCTGCATAAGATGCTGCGGTGACGACAGAGCCGTCAGCTGCAACTGAAACTGAGTAGCCGTCGGCATTGTGAATGGCAACATTCAGCTTGGCATCGGAAACACCTGTCGCTGCAACATTATTGACATTGCTGGCCTCAATGAACGCTGGATCGGAAGTTGCGCCATTGATTGAATAAATCTGAGCGCTCTTGGATGCGGTCTCATAGGTAGTATTGTACTTTGTAACCTTACCAAAGATAACGACCTCCTGGCCAACTTCGATCTGAGTGCTGATTCCGTCATACCACTTGGAGGTGCTGCCACCGAGGTAGTAGCAGGAATATGCCTCAAATTTTGCTTCTGCATCTGCCGAGCCGTCGCTGGTAATCCAGAAACTTGCGGAATTGAAGGTAGGGCCATACTTGTAGTTGGTCAGCTCGCTGACAATACCTTTCACATAGACATCATCGCTGGCTGCACCTTCGAGACCGTCGATGTAGGCTATGACACCTTCGACAGTGTAGGGATCCTCGAGGGTACCCGAGAGAACGGTTACGTCAACGACCTTCTCGAGGGGTTTATAACCCTCGGCGGTGATGGTGACGGTGACGGTGGTCTCTCCGGCGGCAACTGCGTGAACGACACCGTCTTTGCTTACGGTGACGACCTGCTCGTTGGCTGATGCGTAGGCAACTGCAGCGCCTTCGGCGGGATCAGAGACCTCAACTTCAATCTGGGCATCTTCGCCACCAAGGTCGATAACGAGAGATTCGGTGACGGCAGCGACGATGTCAGACTCCTCGACAGGCTCCTGGGAAGGATCTTCGCTGGTCTCGGTGCTGGCGCCGACGAGTTTGTAGAGGGCGACAGGCTGCTGGGTGCTTGTTCCAGACTTATAGTAGCGGAAACGCTCCTGGCCAGCGCTCTTATTATACTGGATGAATGAAGTATTCGAGGTGATGACTGCATTGCCCTCCTCAAATGCTACGGTGTTCAGGATTGCCTCTGCTCCAACCACAATGGTGTTGGTTGCGGATTTGCCACCGATAAACTGTCCGCTTGCGGACTTCACGGAATAGCCGCCTTCGATAGCAGCGAATGTGAACACAGATGCCTTGGTAGTTGAAGTAGCCTCTATCGTGCCGTCAGTGATGACGACAGGAATGGTGTTGGAAGATGCATCAAGAGTCTCGAGGCTTCCGTCGAATGCTACAGGGCTTTCACCTTCCCAGACAATCAGATAATCTCCAGCTGAGATGGAGGTCACCTTTGCGAAGACTTCGTCACCAGCGGGCTCATCGGAAGGATCCTCGGAAGCCTCTTCGCTGGGATCGTCGACCTTGATGACGACCTTGGTGCCTTCGGCGGTGTCGGTGGCCTGGTTGGTCCAGGAGTAGCCAGCGACGAGGGAGACGTAGGTCACTTCGTCGGTGTTGCCTTCGGCACGGACGATATTAACAACCTTACCGGCGAGGTGAATGTGACCTGAGGCAACTTCGAGAATATTGATCTTGGCTTCACCGCCGACTACCAGGGTGGTGCCGCTGGTTGCTGCAACGACCTTGGTGATGGTACCGTTGGAGATGACAACGTGGGCACCGGGAGCGTTGATGGTTACGAGGTCGACATCGACATCGGTCGGGAGGTTGACCGTGATGTTGCCAGCATATGCTGCGGTGGTGCCGCCGTCATTGATGGTGATGGTGGGAGCCGTGACGGCCGTATCGAAGGAGGCGATGGTGAAGGTCAGGTCGGATGCCTGGGTGCCTTCAGGGATGATGATGGTGGTGTCGTCGACCTTGACGGTTTCGATTACATATGCAACCTGGCCGGTGACTTCCATATTAGCCTCGAGGGCGGCGTTGGTGGCGGTAACGTCCTTTGCGACTTCGATTTCCTTCTCGTTGTCGGGAGTTGCGAAGATAGGATCGACCACGACATTGAAGGTTGCGGATGCGGTGAAGAGATTACCGGAGATGTTGGTGCGGTAGTTGCGGGTGATGGCAACGTTGTTGACCTTGTCTGCCTCGGCATAGCTCCACTGCTTTGCGGCGCCGTTGACAGCACCGTCAACCACGAACTCGACAGCCTTCAGGCCTTCCTCGTCTGCTGCGAGGACATAGTTCGAAGCAATCCACTTCCTGTCGCCGAAGTTCTCGGCGGGAGCGGCTGCAGAGGTGAAAGCATAGGTGGCGGAACCTGAATAGGTGCCGGTCAGGAGGTCGATGGTGTCAGGAAGACCTGCAATCGACATCGAAGCACCGGTGTAGGTCACGCCTGCGGCGGCAGCTTCGGTCCAGTCGTTTGCGATGACATTGACCTGGGCGACGGCACGCTCAAGCTTGACGGGGAGGGCGAAATCTTCACCCACGACGCCGGTCTCGACCGTCTTGAAGAATGCATCCCTGTTCTCTGCGCTGCCCGCACCGGTGGTGGTGGCGACGACAGTTGCACCCTCCTGGCCGATGGTCACGGTGTAGGGTGCGTCGGGAGCCTGGGCCCAGAAGACGAGCTTGTAGCTCTGTCCCTTGACGAGGCGGACGGAGAAATCATACTTGCCGGCGGCAAGGGTGAGAGTACCCAGTTCAGAGATGTCTCCCATGAACTTGGATTCAGCAGTGACATCGTAGACACCGACGTAAAGCTTGGTGGCGGTGAGGCCATCAGCCACAGCCTTCGTACCCGGCTGGGCCGCGTCGATGGCGAATGTCACAGTGGCGAAGTCGGCAGGAGTAAGCTCCTTCGGCGCGACTTCCCTTTGGCAGGATGCAACCAATGCTAAGGCTGCAAGCGCTACTGAATAAAAGATTTTTTTCATTGGACTTTTTTTATGAAGTTGTTAATAAATAAGTTTCATAACATACTGCCGGTAAGGTTGGTGCGGAAGTTCTCCGTCAGGGGAACATCTTCGCCGGAGCACTCGCGCCAGTAGGCGCCGTCCCTCCGGACGGTGACGGTGACCTTGGCAGCCGATTCGGCGCCGGGCAGGACATAAGCATATGCTGCACGGTAGAGGCTGGCCTCGCTGGTGGAGGGAAGCACATCCCCGGGGATGACCTTGAAGCCGAAGACGGCTTCTTCTGCAAGGCCGGAAGCCGTGCCGGTCAAGGCGTTATATGATGTTGCGGCACCGCCGCTGACAGTCACGCTGGAAGTGAAGACGTGGGGGTCTTCGCAGGGTTCGGAATAGACCGGTTCCGTTGTGGAACGGAAATCTAGCATCACGACGGCCCTTGTCAGGGTGGCATTCACGGGTGAGACCTCGCTGGCTGTAAAGACAGTCTTGCCGGCGAAGGCGTCCTCGCTCTCGGTGGAGGCCACGGCGGAGGAATAGTCGGCTGCGACGGTGCGGACATCGCCCCCGGTGACTGAATATACGGCACTGGACGAAGACTGGGCCCAGAATGCAGCGGTGTAGGACTCGCCGCGGACAAGGGAAAGGGACGCGGAGAAAGCGCCTGTGCCGGTGCGGGAGACCTTGGTCTTCTGGACGAGGTTCTCCTGCGCGTCATAGACGCATATATATAGGTCGTTCACCGAGGCGCCGTCGGAGACCGCCTTGGTGGCGTCCGACAGGGTCACGGCAAGCGGGACCGTTATCTTGCTCGGGGCCATATCCTCGCGGGTGCAGCCTGCCACCAGAAGGGAAAGTGCTATTGCGAAAATGAACTTTTTCATATGGCCTATATGTTGACGTTATGGTCGCCGGCAAAGCCGGGATCTATGGATATTCCGGAAACGGTGCCCTTGGTGAGGAAGCTTCCGCGCACTGTCGTCAGGCCGTTACGTTTCATCGGGACCTTGACGTTCCTGACGGTGCCGAGGTCTTCGCCCTGGGCATCGAAAAGGGTGATATTCAGAACTATGTCGGACTCCTGCTCGGAGAGCAGCACATAGTCGAAGGCCATCTCGACCTCGCCGTTATCCTTCTCGACGAGGGTGCAGTCATAGGAAATGCCGGTGCTGGAGCCGGTCGCACGGTCGTAGAAGCAGGAATAGGCGCTGGGGAAGAACTGCTGGTAGTCGACCACGGCGGTGAAGGTGGAGAAGTCATATCCGGCCTTCGTCAGGTTCTTGGTTAGGAACTCCTGCTTGTCGGTGGCGACAAGGACATATTTGCCAAGGGGCCTGTGCATAGGCATTACGTGCAGGGAGGACATCCCGGTGGCGTGGAAGTCGGTTATGTCTATATCGAGTTCGCCCCGGAAGGCATCGCGGCGGTCGGATGCGCCGTAATAATCCTCGGGGAGGGTCACTTTGCCAAGGTCGGCTGGCTCCCAGAAGACGGTCCTCTCCTCGTCATATACATAATCGGCCCAGCAGAGGATCTTGTATTTGCCGGAAGGGAGGACGAAGTGGAGGGTGTTGGCCGGGGAGGAGGCGTCTTCCTTGAATATGACGGTGGTGAAGCGGGCCCTCTTGTCAAAGGCGTCTCCGGCATATTCATATGCCTTCAGGGTGTAGCGGACCCGGCAGTTCTCGTCGGCAGCCTTGAGAAGGGCCTTGGAAACTGTCTTATAAGGAGTTATGACGTCCTGGAAATCAAGGTTGATGGCCACATCCACCTCCTCGATTCCCTCGGGGAACTCGTGAACGAGGCAGGAAGACAGCATCAGCGCCGCCCCTGCCGCAAGAAGGATATATCTTAGTGTCTTAATCATCTGCGGATTCTTCTTTTGCTGTCGAAACGGTAGGTGGCCGTCACGGATATGTTGTCAATGCCGTAGTAGGTCTTCTTGATGTCTTTCTCGAAGTACTTGCCGTTGGGGACATTATAGAAGGTGTCATAGTTCAGGACAAGGGCTGCCGCGCCGACGGCCACCTCTAGGCCGAGGCGGTCGGTGCCGAACAGTTTCAGGGGGAACCTCCAGCCCAGGGTCAGGCCGCCGCCATACGCCGGGCTCTTTCCAAGGTGGTCCTGGTAGCGGAGCTCGCCGCCGAGGGCATAGTTGTACATTCCCACAGTGCCGTGGATGGCGGCAAAGGGGCCCATACACTCCTTGCGGAGATAGTAGCGCAGCTCGGGACGGAACTCAAGGGTGTTGAACTTTATGGAGCTTACGAACCAGTCGAAGGAGCCGTAGTAGACAGGGAGGCTGATAGTGAAGTGGTTGAACAGCTCGAACTCCACGGCGGCGTTCATCTGGAAGGCGGCCCAGGCAAGCAGGTTGGTCTTGACCCACATTGCGCGGGGATCGCCTGCAGGAGCCTGGACAGGGACAAGCACGGGCTGCGGGGCAGGCTCGACGACCTCGACTGGAGCTACAGGAGCTTCCACCGTCTCCATCCTCTCTTCCTGCTCAGGGACGACCACCTCAACGGCGGTGTCTTCGACCACGACATCCTCCTCCTCGGTCTGTTCGAATCCCATAATTACAAGGGTACCGCGCATCGCGGGGAAGTATTTCTTCTTCATATCCGCCCAGGGCTTGCCGCCGCCCAGGGACTTAAGCGCATCGGCGAGCTTGTCCGCGGGCTTGGAGTCCATAAGGGAGAGGACCTTGTCGCGATAAGGCTCGTCCGAGGCTTCGAGCTGGTCCCGGAGCACCTGCCAGCGCACGGGCTGGTTGTCTATGACGAATTTGTTTTCCGACAGGCCGAGGGACTCGGTCAGGAACTGACGGACGCTCTCGCTGCGCTCCTTGGTGAGACGCGTGTTGAGCTTGAGGGTCCCGTCGGGGGATGAGCCGGAAGATATGATTACCCAGGCGTGTTCTCCGCCCTGAAGCACCTTTTCGGCGAAGGCTGAAAGCCTGGTGCCGTTGTCTTCATATTCGGGATAGAGGGTGGAGTCGGAGACTTTGAAATAGACCTGGAGAGTGTCCTGCCATGCCGTGGTCTGCGCGAAGAGGGCGGTCCCCAGGGCGAGGAAAATGAGAGATATTACAAGACGTCTGCCCATTCTTGGTTAATTAGCAAAATAACTTGGCAAATTTAGTCAAATTCCCCCAATCCGCCAAGATATTTATTATAATAAAAACACTAAAAGTTATTCACACGCGCTTGTTGATAAATAAAGGTAATTTTTGTTTGCCGTTTGAAAGATTTTGCGTAATTTTGCAGGCTTGATTTTGACAAAAG
>CACZBP010000115.1 GCA_902779495.1 uncultured Bacteroidia bacterium | reverse complement strand
TATTCGGAGTTGGTGCACCACACGGTGTAGGCCCCGCTGGGAGGCTGGGAAGCCGCCTTGGAATATGCATCCAAGAACCTCTGCCTCAGGGTCTTATGCCTTGGCCTCATCCACACGAGGTCCTGCAGGGCGACGGCGCAGTCCCGCAATTTTCCGTGGAGAAGGTCCGAGAACCATTCCCCGGCAAAGTGCAGGCGGAAACTGCGCACGTAGTCCGTGAAACTGTGGCGGTACAGGCGGCGCAGCGGCTCCGGGTCGGGCCCGGCTTCGTCCAGCGGGAATATGTCTATGAAGACACCCGTGGTGACCGGATAGCGCCGCTGCTCGATGAGGGTCGTGGAGGCGTCGCAGAATTTGGCATATGCGAACGGAAGGTCGCGGCCGCTGCGGAGTTCCACGATTTCATATCCGGCCCGCCTCAGGGAGAGGAACCGTTCGTAGTCCTCCCGGGGCATAAAGACGTCTATGTCATCGTCCCAGGGTATCATACCGCCGTGACGCACTGCGCCGATGGCCGCCCCGAAGGCCAGCCACCAGCGGATGCCGTTCTGCCCGCACAGGTCCGAGAAGGCCCTGAACGTGTCCAGAAGGATGCGGCGATACCGGGACTGAGTGTCCATTACAGATGCAGGAATGTGTCCACCTGCACGTCGGCGGGCAGCTTGTCCTTTCCGTGGAGAGAGTCAAGCTCGATGAGGAAGTTGGCGTAGACCTTCTTCGCGCCGGACTTCTTCACCAGCTCTATTGCTGCGAGGGAAGAGCCGCCGGTCGCGAGCACGTCGTCGTGCACAAGGACCACGTCGTCGGGGGTGAGGGCATCCTTGTGAATCTCAAGGGTGTCGACTCCGTATTCCTTCGTGTATGAATAACTTATGGTCTCGGCGGGGAGCTTTCCCGGCTTGCGGATAGGGACGAAGCCTACCCCCAGCCGGAGGGCCAGCGCAGGGGCGAGGAAGAACCCCCTGGACTCGATTCCCACCACCTTGGTGATGCCCTTGTCCTTGTAGAGTTCATACATTGAATCCGCCATTTCCTTCATACAGGCGGGATTCTTCATCAGCGTCGTGATGTCCCAGAACTGGATTCCCTTGATGGGAAAGTCGGGAACGGCGCGAAGATTTTGCTTTAGCAGTTCTACGTTCATAATGATTCGAGATACCAGTTATATAGTTTTTGTATTCCTTCTTCGAGTTCAACGCGGTGGTGCCACCCCAGGGAGTGGAGCTTGCCCACGTCGGTAAGCTTCCGGGGCGTGCCGTCGGGCTTGGAACTGTCCCAGGCTATGGTCCCGGCGAAGTTCTCGGCCTCGGCGACCATCCGGGCGAGGTCTCGGATGGAGACCTCCTTGCCGGTGCCTATGTTGATGTGGCAGTTGCGGACCTCGCGGATGCCGTCGGAACCCACCGGCGCATCCTTGCAGCAGTCGGCGAAATCCACGTTCAGCAGGATGTGGACGGAGGCATCCGCCATATCCTCGCTCCAGAGGAATTCGCGAAGGGGACTGCCTGTGCCCCAGAGGGTTACGCGGCCCGGAGTGATGCCGTAGCGGGCGAGGGCCTGCTCGATGGCCTGACGTCCGGCAAGGCCGGTGACTCCGTCCACGGGGCGGGCGTCGAGGTCCCTCCGGAGGCTCTCCAGGTCTCCCTGTCCGAGGCATTTAGCAAGATGGATCTTGCGCACCAGGGCGGGCAGCACGTGGCTCCTGCCGAGGTCGAAATTGTCGCCCGGGCCATAGAGGTTGGTGGGCATCACGGCTATGTAGTTGCAGCCATACTGAAGCGAGAGGCTCTCGCACAGCTTCAGGCCTGCAATCTTGGCGATTGCATAGGGTTCGTTGGTATATTCCAGCGGGGAGGTGAGAAGCGCATCTTCCTTCATTGGCTGTGGTGCCATTCTGGGATATATGCAGGTGCTTCCCAGGAAGAGGAGCTTCTTCACGGAATGTCTCCAGCTTTCCATAATCACGTTCTGCTGGATCTGGAGATTCTGCCATATGAAGTCGGCACGGTCGTGCAGGTTGGCCATTATCCCGCCCACGTGGGCGGCTGCAAGCACCACTGCCTCAGGTTTTTCCTCGTCGAAGAAAGCCCTGGTGGCGACCGGGTCCAGAAGGTCCAGCTCCGAGTGCGTGCGGCCCACCAGGTTGCTGAAGCCCCTGGCGGTGAGGTTGCGCCATATCGCCGAGCCGACGAGACCGCGGTGGCCTGCTACGTATATCTTAGCGTCTTTGTCCAACATTTTCGATGTCGTATTGGGTCATTTCCTTTACCAGGTCCTCGAAGGACGTCCTGCGGGGGTTCCAGCCCAGTTTCTCGCGTGCCTTGGAAGGGTCTCCCAGCAGGGAATCCACTTCGGCGGGGCGGAAGAAACGAGGGTCCACCTCCACGAGGACACGGCCGTCGGCGCTGATGCCCTTCTCGTCCACGCCTTCGCCTTCCCAGTGAAGCTCTATCCCGGCAAACCTGAAAGCCAGGGTGCAGAACTCACGAACTGAGTGCTGCTCTCCCGTGGCGATCACAAAGTCTTCAGGCTCAGCCTGTTGGAGCATAAGCCACATACACTCCACATAGTCCCGGGCGTGGCCCCAGTCACGAAGGGCGCCAAGGTTGCCAAGGTAGAGTTTGTCCTGCAATCCGGCAGCGATGCGGGCTGCGGCCTGGGTGATCTTCTTCGTGACGAAGGTCTCTCCGCGGCGCGGGGATTCGTGGTTGAAGAGGATGCCGTTCACGGCATACATCCCATAGCTCTCGCGGTAGTTCTTCACCGTCCAGAAGCCATATTGCTTCGCCACTCCATAGGGGGAGCGTGGATAGAAAGGTGTGTTCTCGTTCTGGGGGCTCTCGACGACCTTGCCGAACAGCTCCGAAGTCGAGGCCTGGTAGATGCGGCAGGTGGAGGCCAGGCCACATATGCGCACCGCCTCCAGCAGTCGCAGGACGCCCACGGCATCGGTCTCGGCCGTGAACTCAGGCACTTCGAAGCTCACCTTGACGTGGCTCTGGGCGGCGAGGTTGTAGATTTCGTCGGGGCGTATTTCGCTGATGAGGCGAATCAGCGAGCTGGAGTCGGTCATATCGCCGTAGTGGAGCTGGAGCGAGCGGCCCTTGCGCATATCGCGCACCCACCCGTCGAGGTAGAGGTGCTCGATGCGGCCTGTGTTGAACGAAGAGCTGCGGCGCATCACGCCGTGCACCTGGTAGCCTTTTTCCAGCAGGAATTCTGCCAGGTAGGAACCGTCCTGTCCGGTTATTCCGGTTATGAGAGCTGTCTTTGCCATATAGTTACAGTATCATTAGCGGTGAAGGAGACCTCCTCGGGAGGGGGCGGAGGTTGACCGTGCCGGGCTCTATGCCCAGCTTCCCGAGGGCCTGCAGGGCCCTGTCGTGTGCCTTGACGGGAGTGTTGTTGTTTTCGCTCAGGTGGCACAGGAATATGTTGCGAAGGCCGGGGTGCCAGAAACTCTCTATCGCCTCGGCGCACTGGTCGTTGCTGAGGTGGCCGTTGCCCTTGCAGATGCGCATCTTCAGGTCGTGCGTGTAAGGGCCCCCCATCAGCATATCCATATCGTAATTGGACTCTATGACCACGGTGTCGGCCTTTCGGGCCAGCTCAAGGGCTTCCTCGGTCATACGTCCTATGTCCGTCATTATCAGGAAATTGTGGTCTTCGACCTGGATGGCGAAGCCCACTGTCTGGCTGGCGTCGTGCGGGACGGTGAACCACCTCACGCGGAACGCCCCTATCTGGTTCCAGCCTTCGGAAAGGTCGCGGCGGCAGGCCGAAAGGGCGGCGCTGCGCATAGTCCTTGTGGCCATAGCCTCGTGGAGCACCCGGGTCGCATAGACCGGCTTGGAGAGTTTCTCGCAGTAGGAATGGAGGCAGCGGATGTGGTCCATATGGTCGTGGGTGACGAGCACGGCGCCGAAGCTCTCATAGCCAAGCCCTTCTGCCCCCAGGATCTTCTTCATCCTGCGGAGGCTCACCCCGGCATCTATCAGGATGCCTTCCCTGCCGTCGGACAGGAAATAGCAGTTGCCGCAGCTGCCGCTGGAAAGACTCATAAACCGTATCATTCCTTGTTCTGTTCGCAGTATTTTGATATCACGCCATATGCATCCGTCACTCCGAGCTCGCCGGCGCGCGACAGGTCTATGCAGCCTTTCTCCTTGTCTTTCAGATAGATAAGGACAAGGCCGCGGTTATAGTAGGCGTCGCCCATACCCGGGTAGAGGCTGATGGCGCGCGAGTAGCTGTCGATGGCTTCCACAAGGCGGGTGGACAGGCAGTAGAGATTGCCAAGGTTGTAGTGGATGAAGGGGATGTCCTCCACCCGCTTTGCGGCGGCTTCCATATCCTCGATTGCCTCGGTGTAGTCATATGTCCTTGTGACGTTCTCCTTGACGCGGGCGCGGACCGTGCCCTTGTCGTCCATACTGAGGGTCTGGACGTTGTTTTCCATCGAGGCGATGAAGTCTATCATCTCCGCCCTCAGCACGCCGCGGTTCATCATATAGAAGGCCTGGCACATACGGCGGTAGGCCTCTGCAGGCTCGGCGTCGACCGCCTTGTCGTAGTATGTCAGGGCGGTGTTGAACTTCTTGCCCGAGGCCTCGAATATGGCCTTGAGGAAGTCCCTCTCCTCCTGCGGGATCCTGTGGGAGTCCATCCCGTAGAGGACCTCCTCGACGGTTTCGGCCGCGGGAGCCTTGACCGTGTCGGCGCTGCTCAGGCGCACCGGGACGGCGGCTTCGGCGTAGAACTTGTCCACCAGGGGGTTCTCATACCTTGACTGGAGGGTGCTGTGGCCGGAGGGTCTTTCGGTGCTGAGGACGAACTTGTACAGGGGCTTGAGGCGTATGTCTATGTCCCTGTGCTGGAGGAGCTCGTCGTCGAAGTCTTTCTTGGCGAATTCGGCGTCGAGGGCCAGCAGGGAGCTGTATTTGCGGGTCGTGTCGGCGAAGGAGGAGGTGCCGGCGGTGCTGCGGTACTCCCGGACTTTCTCGCGGGCGGTGTTGTAGTCCTTCTCCGAGGCCTTTTTCAGGCCGAGCATATTTTCGGCATATGCCCTGTTCATATATGCCTTGGCGAAGTCGGGATAGAGCTCGATGGCCTTGTCATAGTCGTCGATGGCGTCGCGCCAGCGCTCCATCTGCAGGAAGAAGGAGGCGCGGTTGAAATAGGCAAGGACGTTGCGGGGGTTGATGTTGATGACGCGGTCCATATCGTCCAGGGCCTCGGGGAAGTTGCCCACCTGGGCGTGGATGAGGCTCCGGTTATAGAGGGTCAGGGCGTTGCCGGGCTCGTAGCGGAGGACGGTGTTGAGGTCGTCCATCGCCTTGTTGAAGTCCTTGAGCTCGTAGTACATTATGGCCCTGTTGAAGTAGGCGAAGGTGCTGGTGCTGTCGAGGCTTACGGCCTTGTCCATATCGGCTATGGCCTTGTCGTAGTCGCCCATCGCGGCATACAGGCGGCCCCGGCGCAGGTAGCCTTCCGGCTCGGAGCGGTCAAGCTCTATGGCCTTGTCATAGTCGGCCATCGCCTGGAGGGTGTCGGCCAGGA
>CACZBP010000114.1 GCA_902779495.1 uncultured Bacteroidia bacterium | reverse complement strand
CCGGCTTGTCCAGCGTGGGCTTGATCTTGGATTTGTAGATCTTCTCCATTACCAGGGGGACGGTGATGAGCAGGTAGGGCTTCACGTCGGCGAAGGCTTTGAGCAGGGTCGCCGGGGTCGGGGCCTTGCCGAGCCAGTAGATGGAAGTGCCGTTGCACAGGGGATATATGAACTCGATGACGAGGCCATACATATGGGCCATCGGCAGCATCGAGACCATCTTGTCACCTGCCGGAACGTGGCGCTGGGAGTAGTCCACGATGGCGCTGAAGTTCTTGTGGATGAGCATCACGCCCTTGGGGTTGCCGGTGGAGCCGGAGGTGTAGTTGATGGCAGCCAGGTCTTCCATATTGTCCGTCGGGAAGACTACGTCGTCAGGACCATACCCGGCGGGGTGCTTGGCCTTGAAGGCAGCTTCCATACCATCAAATGCGGCTTTGACGCTCTCGTCCTTTGAGTACAGCAGGCCCCAGGAGTCGACGTCCACGACAAATCGCAGGGCAGGGAAATTGGCAGGGTCCTGCTTTTTCCACCTGTCGGCGGTGGTGAAGAAGCCGATGCTGTCCGAATGGTTCACCAGGGTGAGGACGGCTTCTGAGGTGAAGTCGGCGAGGATGGGGACTATGACGGTCTCATATGTCACCACTGACATATAGGTCATACCCCAGCGGGCGCCGTTATTTGCGCAAAGGGCTATCTTGTCGCCTTTCTTTATTCCTATGGCTTCGAAGAAACAGTGGAATTTCTCAATCTGGACGGCCATGTCGCCGTAGGTGTAGGATTCGCCTCCTATGGTGTTGAGGGCGGGTTTGTCCCAGAATTTCTTTGTAGCGTTTTGCAGTCTTGCAAGATAATGTTCCATATAGTATAGTTTAGGTATTGTGCAAATTTACGAAAAATGGGGACAAGAAGGTTGGAAAAATATAGTATATTTGCAAAATCGAGGTGGATGTGGCGAAATTTGAAACAAAAAATTGCAAAAATGAAACGTAAACCCATAGTTGCGCTGATATATGATTTCGACGGGACGCTGTCTCCCGGCAATATGCAGGAATTCGGTTTTATCCAGGCCATAGGGCAGACCCCCCAGGAGTTCTGGACCAAGAGCGACGGCATCGCCAGAGGGCAGGATGCCAGCAATATCCTCTCCTATATGAAGCTGAGGTTCGACGAGGCTAAGAAAAACGGAATAAAGCTGCGCCGAAGCGAATTCAAGAAGTTCGGGCAGCACGTTCAGCTTTTCGAGGGCCTGCGCAGCTGGTTCAGCCAGGTGAACGAGTATGGCGCCCAGCACGGTGTGAAGGTCGAACATTATATCAACTCCTCCGGCCTGAAAGAGATTATCGAGGGGACGGCCATAGCCAGGGAGTTCAAGCATATCTTCGCGTGCACGTATATATATAATGAAAACGGGGAGGCGGAGTGGCCGGGCATAGCTGTGGACTACACCGCCAAGACCCAGTTCATGTTCAAGATAAGCAAAGGCATATTCTCCTCGCGTGACTCCAAGCGAGTTAATGAAAGCACTGCCGATGACAAGAAGCGCATCCCCTTCTCGAGGATGATCTATTTCGGCGACGGAGAGACGGACGTGCCCAGTATGAAGATAGTCACTATGTTCGGCGGCAACAGCGTGGCGGTCTATAATCCCCAGAATCCCGACAAGAAAGCCGTGGCTGAGAAACTTCTCCGCCAGGGCAGGGTGAACTTCATAGCCCCTGCGGTTTATACCCGTGAAGGCAGGGCTTTCCGGGTCGTAAGTACCATTATCGACAAGATCAAGGCTGAGGCGGAGCTGGAACTTCTGGCGAAAAAATAATCCGATAAAGGCTATATTCCCATAATTTTGCTAACTTTGCACCTTGTAAACCTGCGAAGGGGGTGCCCCGTGCAGGTATGTGTCACGAAATTAACATTTTATGAGGCTTAATGAAGAGATTCCTGGTAGTCTGCGCAGCCGCGATGCTGTGCTGCTCTCTTGCCAAAGGACAAGAGGCTGAGGACTCCGGCCGTGGTGCCGGGTTGTCCATTATCCCGCGTATTGATGCCGGTGTTCTTTATGATGGAGAAAACAAAGCGTTTTCGTTTACGTTCGGCAACACATCTCTTTATACCCTGTTCGAGGGTAACATTACCGACAGCTGGTCATTTTCCCTGTGCAATCATTGGGTGGCATCCGATTATTCGTATGGCACCTTCAGCGACGCGCTCCTCGAGCCGACTAAGGGACTGTATCATCTCAACCTTCCCGGAGGCATAGGAAGTTCAGTGGCTTCCAATGCCAACAACTTCGTTGACTGGGCCTACGTTACCTGGGCTCCCGGAGACTTCGAATTTACCCTCGGAAAGCAGGTCCTCCTTATGGGCGGATTTGAGTTCGACGACTATGATTTCGATGTCAATCCTTTGATGGCCAGCCAATTATGGAATTCCTACACGTGCTACCAGTGGGGTATCACCGCCGGCTATACGATAGGTGAGCTTGGCAAGATATCCCTCCAGGGAGCTATGAACGCCCGTAACTCTGGCTTCTCCGTGGCCCTTGGCTGGGAAGGCGAATATGGCCCCTATTCCATGAAATGGAGCGTCCTTGCCAACCCTAACTACAATTATGCCGGCGCCCCCTGGAACGTCCTCGTGAGCCTTGGCAACCGCCTCACTTTCGGAGGCTTCAGCTTCACGGCCGATTATTTCAACGCCGTCGGCGACCGCAACTTCATCTCCGACGGGACCCAGATGCTCTATCCGAGCCTGTATGGCCACACCGTAGTGACCAGTGCCGTATATGAAATTGAAGACGGATGGGATTTCGGTGTGAAAGGCGTTATGAACCTCGCCGACAAGGACCATCCATATGGCTTCAACAATATAAAGGATGCCGTCGAGATTCCCGATGTCTTCCTGACCGACCCGGACGACGTCTATGGCTTCGATGAGCTTTCCACTTTCAGCGCCGGCCTGTGGGCCAGCTGGTATCCTGTCGAAGGCCTCCGCATCCAGGCCGCCGCGGGAGTCAATTCCCTGCGCGAAGGAGTCGGCTGCTTCTATGGAATGCTCGGTGCCACATATAATTTCAACCTGAAGCTCTGGTAGGGGAATGGAAGAAAGAATAATCGACATCCAGCACGTTTCCAAGTCCTTCGGGGACAAGAACGTGCTTCACGACATTAATCTCTACGTCAAGAAAGGCGAGTTCATAACCCTGCTCGGCCCCTCCGGCTGCGGCAAGACGACTCTCCTGCGAATGATAGCGGGTTTCCTCCATCCGGACGAAGGCCTCATCGTGATGGACGGGAATGACATCACCGAGGTCCCCCCGCATCTGCGCCAGCTCAATACGGTGTTCCAGAGGTATGCCCTTTTCCCTCATCTGGACGTCTATGACAACATCGCCTTCGGCCTCAAGCTGAAGAAGACTCCGGAGGACGAGATAGACAAGCGTGTCCGCAAGGTGCTCAAGCTCGTCTCGATGTCGGACTACGAAGACCGCGACGTCGAGTCCCTCTCCGGAGGCCAACAGCAGAGGATAGCCATAGCCCGCGCCATCGTCAACCAGCCGCAGATCCTGCTGCTTGACGAGCCGCTGGCGGCCCTTGACCTGAAGATGCGCAAGGATATGCAGATAGAGCTGAAGGAGATGCACCGCAAGCTCGGCATTACCTTCATCTATGTCACCCACGACCAGGAGGAAGCCCTGACGCTCTCCGACACCATCGTCGTGATGAACGAAGGTATCATCCAGCAGATAGGCACCCCGATGGATATCTACAACGAGCCCGTCAACTCCTTCGTCGCCGACTTCATCGGCGAAAGCAATATCCTCAACGGAAGGATGCTGCGTGACCGCCGCGTGGAGTTCATAGGACACGAATTCGACTGTGTTGACGAAGGGTTCGGCGAGGATGTCCCGGTGGATGTCGTCGTGCGCCCCGAGGATATATATTTCGCGAAGAAAGATTCCGAGGTCCAGTTCAAGGCCACGGTGAAATCCTGCGTCTTCAAGGGTGTCCACTATGAGATGTTCGTCGACACCGATTCCGGCAACGAGCTGATGATACAGGACTATGACCCCTATCCCGTAGGCGGTGAAGTGGGACTGTACATAGACCCGGACGACATCCAGGTAATGCGCAAGGAACGCACCGAGAACACCTTTGAAGGCGTTATGAAGGCCCCCGACAAGGTGGAGTTCCTCGGCGCCGAGTTCGAATGCGCCGACACCGGCCTGCAGGCCGGAGACAAGGTGCTTGTCCGCGTCCCCTTCGACGGAGTGGACCTGCTCGACAGCGATGACGAGGCCACTCTCAGCGGCAACGTATTCTTCATCCTCTACAAAGGCAACCATTACCACCTTACCATAAAGACCGAAAACGGTGACAAGGTCTGGGTGGACACCGACGACATCTGGGACAAGAACGACTTCGTGGGAATCAACATCCTGCCGAAGGATATCCATATAGAGAAGAAGGATGAATAAGCGCTCTAGCTGGGCTCTGCCCTATTTCATATTCCTGGTGCTGTTCGTGGTGATGCCGCTCCTGCTCATCGTCCTGTATTCCCTTCAAGACGCTTCGGGGCACTTCACCTTCTCGAACATAACCAAGTTCTTCACGGACAAGGATGCCCTCAGCACCTTTGCCCTGTCGATAGAGGTGGCGCTGGAGAATACGGCGCTCTGCATATTGATAGGCTATCCTGCGGCATATATCCTTGCGGACAAGTCCTTGAACAAGAGCGCGGTAACCGTCGTGCTGTTCATCCTTCCGATGTGGGTCAACGCCCTGATGAGGACCCTGGCGACGGCCGAGCTTTTCAATATGGCCGGCATAACCCTGGGGAAGGGGACCCTGCTTTTCGGTATGTGCTACGACTACCTGCCGTTTATGATATATCCTATCTACAACCAACTGGCCAAGATGGATAAGTCCTATGCGGAAGCGGCCCAGGACCTCGGCGCCAAGCCGCACGAAGTTTTCTGGAAGGTGACGATGCCACTGTCGATGCCCGGAGTGATAAGCGGCATTATGATGGTCTTTATGCCCACCGTGTCCACCTTCGCCATATCCGAGTTCCTCACCAACAACAAGATCAAGCTGTTCGGTACCATTATCCAGGAAAACATCAACAACTCGATGTGGAACTACGGAGCCGCTCTTGCCTTGTTTATGCTGATAATCATAGGTATAACTACGTTCTTCCAGGGTAAGGGAGACGATGAGACGGTAGGAGGTGCGATATGAAAAAGATACTTGCAAAAGCATATCTGTGGCTGGTGCTGGTCATCCTCTACGCCCCTATAGTCTTCATCGCCGTGTTCTCCTTCACCGAGGCCAAGTCTATGGGCAACTGGACAGGCTTCTCGATGAATCTGTACAAGAACCTCTTCACCGGTTCGATGCAGAATTCGGCGGGCCTTCTTTCTGCGGTGGAGAACACCCTGCTGATAGCACTTGTCGCCTCCCTTGTAGCGACGTTGCTTGGCACCGTGGCCGCGATAGGCATATTCAATATGAAGGGCCGCAAGAAGCAGACGATGCAGTTCCTCCTGCTGTTTGTCTTCCTGCATATCTCCCAGGGCTATCTTACCGTAATCCTGGCCCATATAACCTTCTGCACCCCCTATGTGGTGCTGAACGTGCTGCCGAAGCTCTCGCAGATGAACCCCAATGTCTATGAGGCCGCCCTCGACCTTGGCGCCACGCCTTTCCAGGCCCTGCGCAAAGTGCTGGTTCCGGCCCTGCGTCCCGGTATGATTTCCGGCTTCATCCTTTCCTTCACGATGAGCCTGGACGATTTCGCCGTGACCTTCTTCACCCGCGGAACCATAGGGCTTGACACCCTGTCCACGTTCATATACACAGATGCCCGCAAGGGCGGCCTGACCCCGGAGCTCAAGCCCCTTATGACCATCATATTCCTGGTCATCCTGGCGGTGCTCCTCGTCATCAACGTAAGATCAACCAAAACAAGCAAAGTACAATGAAAAAACTCCTGGCCCTGGCGGCAGTCCTTATCGCCGCCCTTTCCTGTTCTTCTTCAAGGGATTCCGTCCTGAAGGTCTACAACTGGTCCGACTACATCGACGAGACCGCCCTCGGCGAGTTCGAGCAGTGGTACAAGGACCACACCGGAGAGGACATCAAGGTCGTCTATCAGACTTTCGACGTCAACGAGACCATGCTCTCCAAGATCGAGAAAGGCCACGAGGACTATGACGTGATATGCCCTTCCGACTATATCATCGAGAGGATGCTCAACAGCGGCCTGCTGATCCCCCTGGATTTCGCCGCCATCCCCGATTCGATCAACTATATAGCCAACAACAGGTCTCCTTACATCGAGGGCATATTCCGCGACATCAATCCTGACATCGACGCCAACGATTATTCGGTGGCATATATGTGGGGAACCACGGGAATCATCTATAACCCCAATTACGTGACAGACGAGGAAGCCTCCACCTGGAGCGTAATAGCCAACCCCAAGTTCAAGGACCAGGTGCTCATCAAAGACGCCCCCAGGGATGTCTACGGCCCCGTGCTCATATACCTGAAACAGAATGAGTTGAAGGAAGGTAAAGTCACTCTGCAGGACCTTATGTACGACTCTTCGGATGCATCCATAGCCGCGGTAGAGAACTATCTCAAGGGGGCTAAGGATAACGTCCTCGGATGGGAGGCCGATTTCGGAAAGGACCAGATGACCAAGGGCAGGGGAGTGATCTCCCTGAACTGGAGCGGTGATGCAGTCTGGGCCATCCAGGAGGCCGCTGAGGTCGGCGTAGAGCTTAAGTATGTCGTTCCCGAGGAGGGAAGCACCGTGTGGTGCGACGGCTGGGTCATACCCAAGTATGCGAAGAACGTCAAGGCCGCGACCTACTTCATCGACTTTATGTGCCGCCCCGACATTGCTATCCGCAATATGGAAGAGACCGGATATGTCTCCGCCAACGGTGCCATCGAAGTCCTTGAGTCCCAGATAGATGAAGAACTCGATCCCATCAACCTGACCTACTTCTTCGGCGAAGGCGCCGACTCCGTCAGGGTGGATCCCGTGCTCTATCCTCCCCAGGAGGTCATCGACCGCTGCGCACTTGAGCACGACTGGGGCCAGGACACCGACAAGCTCCTTGCGATGTGGTCCCGCGTGAAAGGAGACAACGCATCCTACTTCACCTACATCCTCATCGCCCTGGTGCTCGTGGCGATCGCCGTCGCCGCCATCGTCAGCCGTCGCCGCAAGGCGGCCCGCCGCCGCCACCGCCGCTAGCGTGGCGCTTCGCTACGGAGCACACTTGCCCCGTTTTTAGGAAGCGTTCTACATAAATACTTGATTTGCATATAATTACAAAGAAGTCCCTATCTCGACTGAGGTAGGGACTTCTTTGTGCAATACTGTCACTCAAACAGTTACTTAGAACGTCTGCAAACAAAATTTTTTTTACTATATTTGTAGCGCCGATTTTTAGAAGATAGTTAGCAAAGCTGGCATAACATATTTAATAGTTTAAAGGCTTTGCTGATTATGCCTGCTAATCGTTCTTTCAGCACTGGGCTTCTGATCCACTGCTACCAAAACACCCGGGAGGGATTCTTGATTTTCCATACGGTCGACGACTGCCTGGTATTTTTCACCTACTTTTGCATTGCCTCCCGTCGGCATCATATCAGGGTCATTTCACTTTGCTTGATGCCAGACCACGTCCACTTTATTGTGACGGCTGACACCGAGCAAGATCTATCAGCTTTCGTAAGGGATTATACTTCATGGTTCGTAAAAGATTATAACCATACCTGGCATCATTCTGGACCGTTCTTCAATACTCCATTCGGAAGTGCTGTCAAACGCGGAGACAAGGCGGCTCGAACCAACATAATATATGTAGGAAACAACCCTGTGGAGAGACGTCTGTCTACGAGTGCAGAAGAATACAGGTGGAATTTCCTGTCCTATTACAACAACCCATCCCCGTATTCAGCCCATCTCGTCATTAGGAAAGCATCATTTCGTATGAGATCCCTCATCTATGAAATAAAGTCTATGCATTCAAAAGGAAGGGCTGTCAGTTATGCATATTTGCGAAACGCGATGAGCAGACTGGATTCAGTTGAAAAGAATCAGTTGGCAGATTATATCATAAGAACCTATTCTGTTATAGACTACGACTATGCAATCCGTTTCTTTGATACCAGGGTCAATATGCTGGCCGCAATGAAGTATAATACCGGAAGCGAGTATGACATCAATGAAACTTTTGTAGGTAGATCTGATACCATATACAGGGAACTCTCGTCATATATTATGATGAAGAAAGGCATAAAGGACATTCACGATATATTAGATTGGGACGAAAGGGATAAAATCGCCCTTGCAAACGAACTACACACCAGAACCGGAGCCAATCCAATACAGATAGCTAAGTTCCTTCATTTGAAGCGTTCTAGACAACGGCTTCTATTTCAGGGATTTACAAAAAAGTCCCTACCTCAAATGAGATAGGGACTTTTCCATAAGCCTCTGAGAGCTAGAACGTTGGTTAGAACGCTCATTCTGCAGAGCAGTCCTCGGCGGCGCTAGCGGTGGCGGACGGTGCCCTTGAGGCGGCCGGTGCCGGTTGCGGCTGCGGCGCGGGAGCTTGCACCGGCGGCCTTGCGGAAGGCCGATGCGCCGGCGCGGGAGCCGGAAGCGCTGGCTGCTGCTGAATCACCACAGATGGCAGACGCCTTGGTGCCAGCGGCACGGACCGCGGCGCGAGGCTTGGCCGTGCGGAGCACTTTGCGGGCTGCGTCCTTGGGAGTGGTGTTGGAGGACACCCAGGTCATCGTCATCGGGAAGTAAGGGAGATGGGTGTCGTAGATCTGCGCTTCACCGTTGTCGGCGTTCCTGGAGAGATCCGCGTATCTCATTGAGACGAAGGTGATTGCCTTTCCGTCGAGGGTGGCGGGAACTGCCGTGACGGCAGCGGCCGATCCTTCTTCGTTGAGGACTGCCCGGGCTATGTCGGAGTTCAGCTCATAGACCCTTTCTTCCTTGCCTTCCTTATAGACGCCGAGGAGATAGGTGTCATAGGTTTCGCCTTCGTAATCGTAAGGGTAGCCGAGGTACTGGACGTAGAAGACAAGGTCGCCGGTCTTGGCGTCGAAGCGGGCTTCGAAGTCAAAAGTCTTTGTGTACTGGCTCACGTCTTCATCAACGTTTTCGCCTGTCTCCCAGCCGCTTACGAGATAAGCGACGTTGGACTCGGAGTTGCTGATCACGATAGGATAGGTGAAGTGGTTGTCACCGATTTCCCAGGTGCCGAGCCAGCGGTTGAAGGCATCGGTGGGCTTCTCCTCGGCCACCGTGAAGGATGCTTCGGACCAGTTTCCGGTGAGGTTGCCGGCGGCATCGAGTCCGAAGGCATATACCGTCCATTCTCCGGAGCGGATGCGGTCAAACTCTATTGTGAGGTCGGGGACATCGTAAATCTGGTCTATGAAGGAATCCTTCTCGCCCATTCCGTCATATATCTCATCGACCACTCCGTTGAAGAAGGCTTCCATACTTCCGCCATATTCATCGGCTACATACTCGGGGTAGGCCAGATAGACATAATAGCTGAAAGGGGAATCGGTCTTGACATTGACCTTGTCGATTACGTCGCCGTTCACATCGGTGT
>CACZBP010000113.1 GCA_902779495.1 uncultured Bacteroidia bacterium | reverse complement strand
GGTGCGGGGGGCAAGGTTGGCAAGGATGCATATCTGTTTGCCAACCATATCCTCGGGGGCGTAATACTCGGCGATGCCGGAGACGATGGTCCGCGTGTCGATGCCCGTATCTATGGTGAGCTTCAGGAGTTTATCTGTCTTGGGGACGCGCTCGGCGGCGAGCACGGTTGCGGTGCGGATGTCCATCCTGCCGAAGTCGTCGAAGGACACTTCATCCTTCTGGGGCTCTACTCTCTTCGCTGCCTCGGCGGCCTCTTTGGCAGCGGCCTCGGCCTCGTTGGCTGCCTTGATGGCCTTGAGTTTTTCTGTCTGGGCGTCAATCACCGGATCCTCGATCTTTGCGAAAAGCAGGGATGCCTCGCCGAGGACGTGGCCCTCGGGAAGGATGTCGGTGCGGCCCAGGTCGGACCACTTCAGGACTATGTCGCAGTCGGATGCAACGCCAGTGTGAAGGGCAGCGCATTCGCCTGCCTTATAGAAGTTTACGGTGGGCTCACCCTCGCCGGTGCGATGGTCGTTCCCGGCCTCGAGGCCGACACGCAGGAAACCGCGAAGCTTCTCTGCGGAGAACGGGGTGAAGGGCTCGAAGGCTATTGCCAGGTCGGCGCAGATCTGGAGGCAGGTGTAGAGGATGGAGCCCGTCCTTTCAAGGTCGGTCTTCGCCACTTTCCAGGGCTCGGAATCGGAGATATATTTATTGCCAATTCTGGCGATATTCATCGCGTCCTTTATGGCCTCGCGGAAGTGGAAGGTCTCAACGTTGCGCTCCAGGGATTCCTTGCAGGGGATGATGGACTCAAGGGTTTCACGGTCAATGGCCTCGGGCTTGGCATTGGCAGGGACCTTGCCGCCGAAGTACTTCTGCGTCAGCACGATAGCCCTGTTGACGAAGTTGCCGAATATGGCCACGAGTTCGGAGTTGTTGCGGGTCTGGAAGTCCTTCCAGGTGAAGTCGTTGTCCTTGGTTTCGGGGGCGTTGGCGCAGAGCACATAGCGCAGCACGTCTTCCTGGCCCTTGAAGTCCTCGAGGTATTCGTTCAGCCACACGGCCCAGTTGCGGGAGGTGGAAATCTTGTCGCCCTCGAGGTTGAGGAACTCGTTGGCGGGGACGTTGTCGGGAAGGATATAGCTTCCGTCGGCCTTGAGCATCGAAGGGAAGACGATGCAGTGGAAGACGATGTTGTCCTTGCCGATGAAGTGGACGAGCCTTGTATCCTGGTCCTTCCACCATTTCTCCCAGCTCTGCGGCAGGAGTTCGCGGGTGTTGGATATATATCCTATAGGGGCGTCGAACCACACATAGAGGACCTTGCCGTCGGCTCCCTCCACGGGCACGGGCACGCCCCAGTCCATATCGCGGGTGACGGCACGGGGCTGCAGGCCGTTGTCGAGCCAGCTCTTGCACTGGCCGTAGACATTGGTCTTCCACTCCTTGTGGCCGTCCAGGATCCATTCGCGGAGCCACTGCTCATACTTGTCCAGGGGGAGATACCAGTGGGTGGTGGATTTCTTTACCAGGGCGCCGCCGCTCAGCGCGGACTTGGGATCTATCAGCTCCTCGGGGCTGAGGGTGCTGCCGCATTTCTCGCACTGGTCGCCATATGCCGAAGGGTTGCCGCACTTGGGGCAGGTGCCGGTGATATAGCGGTCTGCGAGAAACTGCTTCGCTTCCTCGTCATAGTACTGCTCACTGCTCTTGGTGATGAAGAGCCCCTTGTCGTAGAGATTGCGGAAATAGTCCGACGCCGTCCTGCAGTGGACTGCCGAGGTCGTCCTCGAGTAGATGTCGAAGTTGATTCCCAGGCCGGTGAAGGAGTCCTTAATGGTCTTGTGGTACTCGTCCACCACGTCCTGGGGGGTGACTCCCCTCTTACGGGCCTTTATCGTGATGGGAACTCCGTGTTCGTCGGAGCCGCACACATAGAGCACGTCCTCCCCTTTCATTCGGAGGTAGCGCACATAGATGTCGGCGGGGATATACACTCCCGCAAGATGTCCGATGTGCACGGGGCCGTTGGCATACGGCAGCGCGCAGGTCACGAGGGTTCTTTTGTGGTTCTTTTCCATATATACTTTATTTTATTGCACCCGGCCGAGCCTTTCGTCTATGGCTTTGCGCAGGCGGGATATATCCTGGATCTGTGACAATATCTGTGCAGCCTCCCCCGGGTTGGCCTTGAGACTGTCCATAAGGGCGCGGTTCTGTTCCACGAGGCGCTTGGACTGGTAGACCAGTATGGCCTTGGGGACGTTCTTCACAAGCTTTGTGGAAGTGGCCGTCATCGAGGCTGCGAAGTTCTTGACTGTCAGTTGGTAACGTTCCTGGGTGAGCTCGGCCGTCATCTGGGCCGTCACCCTGTCGGGGCCGTCCATAAGGGCTTTCACCATATCGTTCTGGCCCATAGGAGGGTCTGTGTCATAGAGGGTGAAGAAGGCGTCATATACCCTCTTGTAGATGGTGTTGCACATCTGGTGGCCGTCGGCCTCGAGGGCGCTGCGGATGAATTCCGCGACAGTGAAGGTGTATTCGCTGTCGTAGAATTCGGAGTCTGTTTCGAACTCCAGGGGGTCGGAGCCCCAGTTCAGGATGAGCCACAACAGTTCGCGTTCGCAGGAGGCCAGGGCGGGACTCTCAAATATGAGTGAACCCGTCTGCGGGGCCTGCTCGCGGGGCTTTTCCTGATATTCACCTGCGGGGATATCTTCCTGCGGCGCAGGGGCGCCGGAGCGGATTGCCGCCTTGCGCTCATCCTCTATCATCTTCTCACGCGTTACGCGTATGCGCTCGAAGAGGATCTGGGAGTCGATGTTGAACTTTTCGGCGCTGGCCTGCACGTAGGTCGTACGTTTGACGGCGTCGGGAATGAGGGCTATGGTGTCCGCTATGTCGTTGATCAGCTCGGCGCGGCGCAGGGGGTCGTTTCCTGCCTCGCCCAGCAGGAGGTCGGTCTTGAACGCTATGAAGTCCTGTTCGTGGGACGATATGAAGTCCTGAACCTCCTGCAGGGTGTGCTTGCGGGAATATGAGTCCGGATCGTCTCCGTCCGGGAGCAGCACCACCCGCACGTTCATCCCTTCCTTGAGCACCAGGCCGATGCCGCGCAGGGCGGCGTGAATGCCGGCCGAGTCGCCGTCGTACATTATGGTGACGTTCTGGGTGAACTTGCGGATGAGGCGGATCTGCGGGACGGTGAGCGAAGTGCCGCTGGAGGCCACCACGTTGGTGATTCCCAGCTGGTGCATCGACAGTACGTCGAGGTAGCCTTCCACCAGGTAGCAGCGGTCGGCGCGGGTGATGGCGTTCTTGGCGAAGTATATGCCATAGAGCGAGTTGCTCTTGTCGTAGATCTCCGTTTCCGGGGAGTTGACATATTTCGCCACGGTCTTGTCCGTGCGCAGGGTCCTGCCGCCGAAGGCGATTACGCGGCCGCTCACCGAGTGGATGGGGAATATGACACGGTCGAAGAAGCGGTCTGCCAGGTGACCGTCGTCATAGCGGATGCACAGGCCGGTGTCGACCAGATATTCTTCCTTGTAGCCTTTGGCGAGGGCTTCCGTGAGCAGGGCCTTGCGGTCCCTGGGAGCCCATCCGAGGCCGTATTTGCGTATGGTTTCGTCTTCGAGGCCGCGGCTGCGGAAATATTCCAGTCCTATGGCCTTCCCCTCATCCGTGTCCAGGCTCTTCTGGAAGAACTTACAGGCGAAATCGGACACGATATAGAGGCTCTCGCTGCGCTGCCTTGCGGCAATCTCCTCGGCCGTCTCTTCCTTCTCCACCACCTCGATCCCATACTTTCGTGCCAGGTACTTCAGGGCATCCACATATGCAAGGCTCTCGTGCTCCATTATGAAACCGACGGCCGTGCCGGACTTGCCGCACCCGAAGCACTTGTAGATTCCCTTCGACGGAGAGACGTAGAAAGACGGCGTCTTCTCGTTATGGAACGGACAGCAGGCCACGAAATTGGCTCCGCGTCGCTTAAGCGACACGAAATCCCCGACCACATCCTCGATGCGGGCCGAGTCCAGTATCTTGGCAACTGTGTCCTGCGGGATGCTCCATCCCTCCCACTGTCTACCGCGTCATTTGCTCCGCAAATAACTTGTAGCCAGCGGGCCCCTCCCTCTAACATGGCCGAGGGTGGCCATGGGTTTTGAAACGAGGTATAGCATCTGACTAGCAACAATTTAAGGTTAAAATGGTAAGTCGTCGTTATCTATGGCGGGCATATCCTCGATGCTCGGGGCAGGGGCCTGCTGGTAGGCGGGGGCGAAGCCGGCGGGGAGGTCGTTGGCGGAGGGAGCCGGGGCGGCGGCGGGAGCGGCGGGAGCCGGAGCCGCAGCCTTGGGGGCTTCCCCTGCGGGGGAGATACGCCAGGCACGGAGGTCGGTGTAATACCTGCCGTTGTATTCGCGGCTGGAGGGGCGGAAGGATATTTTCACCTGGTCGCCCACCTGGTAGCGCTGGAGGTCCTGGACCTTGTCGGCGCCCCACACGTCAAACATCACCGTGGTGGGGAAATTGCCGTCCTGATACTCTACCAGGAACTCCTGCTTGGCCCATTCGCCCCTTGCGGACGAACCGGACTGGACCTGCATCTTGCGGACTATACGTCCTTCTATTTCAAGGTTTGCCATATCTTTGAGTGAAAAAGCCTGCCTGGCAACGAAGCCCGGCAGGCTGTGAATCATTTCCTGAGCGAAAGAATTACTTCTTCTTTGCGGGCTTTGCAGGCTCTGCGGGCTTCTCAACGAAAGGCTTCACGCTCTGGAGGGTGACGTCGAAGCACAGAGGAGTGTTGGGCTCGATGCCGCTGTTGCCACGCTCGCCATAACCGAGGCTGGAGGGGATGAAGAGCTTGATCTTGCCGCCTTCGCCGATAAGCTGGAGGCCTTCGGTCCAACCCTTGACAACCCTGTTCATAAGCATACGGACAGGCTCTTCGCCCTTGGTCTCGTCGAAGACCTTTCCGTCAGGGGTCTGGCCTTTGTAGAACACATAGACAGTGTCCTTGGGACCGGGTTTGAGCTCGCTGCCGGCTTCCTCGATGATGTACTGCAGGCCGCTCTCGGTGACCTGGACACCTTCTGCCTTGAGGTTCTCGGCAAGGAATTTCTCTTCCTTCTCCTTGTTCACGGCAAGCTTATAGTCGCGACGCATACGGATGTATTTGTCGAGGGTCTGGTTGAAGGTGGAGAACTGCTCGCCGGGGTTGTACTTGAACTGATAGATGAAAGCGGAGTCGCGGAAGTCACCCTTGGAATTGGCTGCATCCTTGAGGCCCTTCAGGAGGAGGGACCAGTTCAGGTTGCCCATATCATACTGCTTGACGGACATACCGAAGTTCAGACCCATAAAGTAGCTGGCGGAGTCGGTGAGAGCCTTCTTGGGGAGGAGGTCCTTGGGATTGACGGGCTTCTCGGATTTGATTTCGTTTTCGACTGCATCGGCATCAGCCTGGGCTTCGTCGGTCTTGGTGTTGCAGGCAGCAAGTGCGGCAATGACTGCGGCGGCTGCGAGGATTCTGTAAGTTTTCATAGTTTGTATTTAATAATTTTAAGTATCGTTCCGCGCATATTCTATGCGAACTGCAAATATCGCAATTTATTTTGTATTTACGTAATAAATGAGCCAAAAAATATTTTTTCTCTCCAATAATTGGATTTTTGAAAAATAATGTCTACATTTATTGTGTCAGTCACGGACTGCCTATGTCAACTGATTCAGCAACCATACGCAAGTTCCTGAAGGAATTCTTCGGGTATGACTCGTTCAAGAGCGAGCAGGAGGATATCATACGGCACCTGGTCGCCGGAGGCAACGCCTTCGTGCTGATGCCCACCGGCGGCGGCAAGTCCCTGTGCTACCAACTCCCCGCCCTGATGATGGAGGGCACCGCCATAGTCATCTCCCCGCTAATCGCCCTGATGAAGAACCAGGTGGATGCCATAAGGGGTTTTGTATCAGGCAATGAAGGCATCGCCCACTTCCTGAACTCCTCCCTCAACAAGTTCCAGATCGCGGCCGTGCGGGAAGACCTCCTCAAAGGCGTCACAAAACTTCTCTATGTGGCTCCGGAATCCCTCACCAAGGAGGAGAATATGGAGCTCCTTCGCGAGATAAAGATTTCCTTCTATGCCGTGGACGAAGCCCACTGCATCTCCGAATGGGGCCACGACTTCCGCCCGGAATACCGCAACATCCGCACCCTTGTGAACGAGATAGGCGTCGCCCCGATAATCGCCCTTACCGCCACCGCGACCCCTAAGGTCCAGAGCGACATCCTCAAGAACCTCGGGATGCAGGACGCCAAGGTGTTCAAATCCTCCTTCAACAGGCCCAACCTCTACTACGAGGTGCGCGACAAGGTCGAGCCTGAGAAGGATATAATCCGCTATATCCGCCAGAACCCCGGCAAGTCGGGAATCATCTACTGCCTCAGCCGCAAGAAGGTGGAAGAGCTCGCCCAGCTGCTGTGCATCAACGGCATAAAGGCCCTGCCCTACCACGCAGGCCTCGATGCCAAGACCCGGGCCGAGAACCAGGACAGCTTCCTTAACGAGGAGGCCGACGTGATAGTTGCCACCATAGCCTTCGGAATGGGCATAGACAAGCCGGACGTGCGCTTCGTCATCCACTATGACATCCCTAAGAGCATAGAAGGCTACTACCAAGAGACGGGCCGCGCCGGCCGCGACAACCTCGAAGGCCGCTGCATAACATACTACAGCTACAAAGACATCCAGAAGCTCGAGAAATTTATGCAGGGAAAGCCCCTTTCCGAGCAGGAAATAGGCAAGCAGCTCCTTGGCGAAACGGTGGCATATGCCGAATCCGGCGAATGCCGCAGGAAGCTGCTGCTCAACTACTTCGGTGAAGTCTATCCCCAGGAGAACTGCGGCTGCTGCGACAACTGCCTCAATCCCAAGCCACGCTTCGACGGCCAGTGGGAGATGTGGCTGATGATAAACCTCATCCTGTCGCTGCCCGAAAAATTCAAGCTCGAACACCTGGCCAACATCCTTGCCGGCGTCGACAACTCCTTGATAAAGTCCTACCATCACGACCGCCTCGAAGAGTTCGGGATGGGCTCCAAGCACGACGCCAAGTTCTGGTGCATGGTCATCCACCAGGGCCTCATCCTGCACCTGCTGGACAAGGAAATAGACAGCTACGGCCTGATATTCGTCACCCCCGAGGGCAAGGAATTCTACGAGAACCCCCGCCCCGTGATGCTAATCGAAGACCGCACATTCTCCGAGGGCGTGGACGACGATGAAGACATCCCTGCCGCAGGCGGCGGAGGAGGCGGAGACCAGACCCTGCTGGCAATGCTCAAGGACCTGCGCAAGGACGTCGCCCGAAAGAAGGGCCTCCAGCCCTGGGTAATCTTCAGCGAGCCCGCCCTGGAGGATATGTCCATAATGTATCCCCTGACCATAGACGAGCTGAAAAACTGCCAGGGGGTCGGCGAAGGTAAGGCCCGCAAGTTCGGGGCCGAGTTCCTCAGCCTTATCGCCAAATATGTGGAAGAGAATGAGATAGTGCGTCCCGAAGACTTCGTGGTGAAGTCCATGGCAAGCCGCTCGGAAGGCAAGATTTTCGTCATCCAGAGCATAGACCGCCAGATGGCCCTGGAAGACATCGCCCAGGCCCGCGGCCTGTCGATGGACGAGCTCCTCGGCGAGATAGAAGCCATAGTGGACGCAGGCACCCGCCTCAACCTGGACTATTACATCGAAGAGAATCTCGACGAGGAGGTAGTCCAGGAGCTGTATGACTACTTCCGCAATGAGGCCGTGAGCGGCTCCCTGGAAGACGCGATGAACGCCCTGTCAGATGACTACGAACCTCTGGAAATCCGCCTTGTCCGAATAAAATTCATAAGCGAAGTAGCAAATTAGAAAAATATTTGCTATCTTGCACCCGCTCAGTGATTTAGCATTAAAAAAACTTCCATACATATGGTAAAACTATTCAGATTTCTCATCCCGTTGCTGGCCATCCTGCTTGTGGCTGGATGCGAGGAAGGAACCGTGACCGACCCGAGCGTCGAGCCTTCCGAGGAACCCAGCCGGGAGCCTTCTTCAGAGCCCAGCATCGAGCCTTCCGAGGAACCCTCCGTGGAACCTTCTGAGGAGCCGTCGGTTGAACCTTCGGAAGAACCCTCTGATGAGCCGTCAGAAGATCCCTCACAGGAGCCGTCCGACGAACCGTCGGCAGAACCTTCAGCCGATCCTTCCGCAGACCCCAGCAACGACCCGTCCGCAGAGCCAAGCGGCGATCCTTCTTCAGAGCCCAGCAGTGACCCTTCGGCAGAACCCAGCAGCGACCCGTCCACAGAACCCGAAGATCCTTCCGAAGAGGCAGGGTTTGACGGCAGCATAGACCCCTGGCAAGACGGCGGGCAAACAGAATTCGAAGAACAATAGAATCAGATTATTGATATGAAAAGATTATTCATCCTCACAACTTTGCTGTCAGCAGCCGCGCTGGTATCCTGCCAGAACAATTCCGAGCAGGACATCGCCGCGCAAGGGGACGAAATCAAGTTCTCAGCATCGGTCGGAGACTACCGGACAAAGGTTTCGGACGATGCTTTCGAGAACGGTGACGCAGTCGCCCTGACTGCCCTCTCCCCCATCAATGTCAATGGCGTGAAACTGACCTGGACAAACGGCGCCTTCCTTCCCGAGCAGCCCGTCTACTGGGGCCGGAAGCAAACGGAAGAAACCCTCTTTGCGGCAGTATATCCCTACAACAACGGGCTTAACGTCCAGCAGGGAGGCTTGTTCACCACCGGCGGCGACCAGTCGGACCTGGCATCCTACACCCAGGCTGACCTTCTTGTAGCCAGCACATCCGCCGCTCCCGGCAAGACCGTCCATCTGCCGTTCAGGCACGTCCTTTCCAGGGTGGACATCCTCCTGCGGAGCGAACTCCCCGTGGAAACTGTCGTGGCTGACAACCTCTGCTGTGATGCCTATGTCTATCCCCTTCGCGGCACGGCACTTCCCTATGAAGATTCAAGAAAATCCGCCTATATTCCCTATGAAACAGGCAATGGAGGCTATTCCCTCGTCACCGTTCCCCAGACCTCGACTCCCAAGCTCCTGATCTACACGGCCGACGGCGGGCAGATCACCTTCGCTCCTCCCCAGCCCATAACCCTTGAGAGCGGCAAGATAATGCGCATCGGCGTCTCAGTCACCGCCGACAAGGAAGTAACCTTCTCCAGCGAAATCCTCCCCTGGGAAGAAGGCGAAAGCTTCGAGGTCGGCCCCGGTGAACAGCCCGAAGAGCAGGAGCCGCAGGCATATTATGTATATGATTACGCAACGGACTCCTTCACCCAGATGGAACGCATCGAGCACAACCTCTACACCTCCAGGGTTTCGAAGGGAGAAGACTACGACCGGGCAATATTCATGATTATGAACAGGCCCTCCTGGGATGAGCAAGGCCTGATCTGTTACGGCCTGAAGTTCGGCCGGCTCAATCTGAACCAGTGGAATGAAACCGACGGCGATCCTGAGAAATACCTTCTGGCATATCCCGAATCCGGCACCGGCATCTTCGAGATAGGCAAGATCGTCCAGAACGGCACTTGGTACTTCCGCATCAACTCCGATGTCGCGGTCGGCGAAGGAGGCCTCGAACTGCTCGTCAGTCTTGAACTGGTCCAGCAGCGCGTAGGCAGGCGCCTTGTTGATGACGTTCGGCGCGATGAACTTCTTGTCGTC
>CACZBP010000112.1 GCA_902779495.1 uncultured Bacteroidia bacterium | reverse complement strand
GCAAGGTCCCCGCCGGAGGGTGACTCGGATTGTTTTTCTGCCATCCGAAATTATTTGCGTTTCCCTATGGGAAAGCCGGATAATTTTCGCTATATTTGCAAGATGGTAGACCATACTCACCTAAGCACATTAACATTTAAAAACTAATATAATGAAATTCAGAACCTTAATTGTGTCCCTGCTGGCAGCTGCGGCCTTGCTGTGCGGTTGTCAGAGGGAAACTGAGAGCCTCGGAATTCCTTCCATCCGCTTTACGCAGGAGTCCCTCACGTTCGGCACGCAGGGCGGTGACGCCTTCATCGTCGTGACCATCTCCCGCGACTGGACGGCTTCCACGGATGCCGAATGGCTCGGAATCCAGCAGACTTCCGGCAAGGGGTCTTCCAAGGCCCAGGAAATCAAGATTTCCGCCCTGCCCAACGCAGCTGAAGATGCCTACAACCGTACCGCCTCCATCACCTTCGTGGTGGGCAAAAAGCTCATCACCAAGGCCTATACCATCTATCAGGATGGCGCAGCCGGTGAAGCTCCCATCGTAGGCCCCTATTTCGACTACAACTTCAAGAAGGAAGGCCAGGGCAGCTTCGTCATCGAGGACGTGAAGAAACCGGACGAGCTGAGCTATGTCTGGTACAACTCCTCCAGCTACGGTATGGTCGCCTCCGGATATCTTTCCAGCAACAAGACCAACTACGAGACCGAGAGCTGGTTCATCACTCCCGAGGTCAAGGTCGAAGGCGAAGGCACCAACTACGTCTATTTCAGCCACGCCGGAAACTACTTCAACGCCTCCACGATGAAGGACGAGTGCACGTTCTGGATTACGGACGCCTCCACGAAGGCAGGTGAGCAGTGGAAGAAACTGGAGATCCCCACATATTTCTCCAACTCCGGCTTCACCTTTGTAAACTCCGGTGACATAGACATTTCCGAATATAAGGGCAAGACCGTCAAGTTCGGCTTCCTTTACAAGTCCACGGCCGCCAAGGCAGGAACCTGGGAGATAGAGAGCCTCACGCTTTCCACCCTCAAGCACGACGAGGCGGTTCCCGGTGAAAGCACCGATCCGGGTCCCGGCCCCGGCCCTGTCGGCGACGACGTGATATTCTTCAACGACTTCGACAAGGAAGAGGCGGCACAGACCGACTCCAAGTGGCCATATGCCGATGCATTCGAGGGCTGGAAGAACCAGACCGGAAGCGGCGCAGCCTCGGTTGAATATGAGTTCAAGTCCATCTCCGTTCGTGCCAACAGCAACTCCGACGGCAGCTATTCCGACTATCCCGGTTCCGGCAAGAACAACCTCTTCTTCGGAGCGGGCAGCCACTTCCAGGTGCGCAAGATAGCCCTGGGTGGCGTGAAGGACCTCACCCTCAGCTTCGGCGCCGAGAAGTACCTCAAGGACAACAGCGTGTTCAACAGGGACGAGTTCAAGGTATATGTCAGCAACAGCGCCGAAGGCGCCAGCTGGGTCAGCCTTGAATACAGCTTCCCCAATGACGCCCTGCCCGAAGGCCGCTGGAACGTCGCCAGCACGAGCTTCACCGTTCCCAATGGCACATCGACCCTTTATATCTACTTCACCGCTTCTGTCGGCAGTGCCTACCGCATTGACGACGTCAAGCTCGCCAAGGCTTCCTCCACCACCACTACGGTCGGAGTGGACTTCAGCAAGGGCATTGACCTTGGCACCGATGGCGGTTGCGACGTGAGCGTCGATCCGAGCACCGAGCCCGGCCCCGCCCCTGAAGGCGTCCTCTTTGGCAACAACTTCGACAAGGCCACGGCCGAGAAGACATATGGCAGCGGCAGCAGCTATCCTTACCTCGACCAGTTCGACGGATGGCAGAACACCGTCGGTTCCGGTGCATCCGGTGTCGAATATGAATACAAGGCGATGTCCGCCAGGAGCAACAGCAACTCCGACGGCAGCTATTCCGACTATGCCGGCTCAGGCGCCAACAACCTGTTCTTCGGCACTGAGGCGCACTTCCAGGTGCGCAAGATAGCCCTGGGCGGAGCGACCAGCTTCTCCCTGAGCTTCGGAAGCGAGAAATACACCCAGACCAATTCCCTGTTCAGCAAGGATGAGTTCAAGGTCTACGTGAGCGACACCGCCGGCGGCGCCTCCTGGGTAAGCCTCGACTACAGCTTCGCCAAGGGCGCAATGCCCGAAGGCCGCTGGGATCTCGCAACAGCTTATTTCACAGTTCCTTCCGGAACCCAGTATCTGAATATCTACTTCACCGCAACGGTTGCCAGCGCATATCGTCTTGACGACGTGACCCTCGCCAGCGTAGCCGCCTCCGCGACCAGCCAGGCCGTGAACTTCGGCCAGGGTGTCGACCTCGGCACGACTGCCATCGACGGCCAGGGCGGTGATCCCAGCGTCGATCCCGGCACCTCCACCGACCCCACTCCGGGCGAGGCGACCGTCATCTTCGAAGAGTCCTTCAGTGAAGGCCCCGGTGTCTTCTACGTAGAGGATGTCACCCTTCCCGAAGGCCTGGAGACTGTCTGGACACACGATGCATCCTATCACAATATGAAGGCCACCGGCTACACCGACAAGGCAAATGACGCCGAGTCCTGGCTGATTATGGAAGAGCCTCTTGACCTTTCTTCCTGCGGCTCCGCCTGGCTTACCTTCGAGCACACCGGTAAATTCTTCGCCAATCCTTCACAGGAAGTTGCAGTGTGCGCCAGCACGGATATGGAGCAGTGGTATGACCTGACCATCCCCAACTGGTTCGCCAACACCGACTGGAAATTCGTCGTCACCGGCGATGTTGACCTGAGCGAGTTCGCCGGCCAGGGCGAAGTCTACATAGCCTTCGTCTATACCAGCACCGCTAATGCCGGCGGCACCTGGGAGATAAAGAACCTGAAGGTCTATGGCAGCGGTTCAGGCTCCGGCCCCACCCCCATAGAACCCAGCTCAGACCCCAGCACCGATCCTGGCACTTCCACAGATCCCAGTGTCGACCCCGGCACCTCCACCGATCCCGTCCTCGGTGACGGCGTCCTGATAGATGTTTCCAAGCTCGGCCTTGAGGATGGCGGATCCCCTGACTTCCAGGCCGAGGGCTTCACCTTCAAATTCGACAAGAACAACGGCGGCACCGCTCCCGCATACAAGGCCAATCCCAACAGCACCTTCGAGCCTGACATCAGGGTCTATGCCAAGGGCACGGTGACCGTGATAGGCCCTCCCGGAAGCGTTTTCTACAAGATAGTGTTCAATCTTTCGAGCAAAGGCCTGGAACAGACCGCCACCATAACGGCTTCCACCGGAACGGTAACGACCCAGAAGAAGGGCGACACGACCGTCACCTGGGAAGGAACGACTCCAAAGGTCATATTCACCGTCGGAGACAGCAATGACTTCGGCTCCAGTGACAAGACCTCCGGCCAGTTCTGCTTCAAATCAGTTTACGTCGAATAACAAGTGAAGATCTTCTCCCGCATACTCGCACTTCTCCCGGCAGCCCTCCTGCTGCTGGGGGCGGCTGCGTCTTGTAAGCAGCAAGACCCTGAAGCCCTGGTGGTTACGCCCCAGATAGCCTTCAAGACCAACCCTGTCGGGATAAAGGGCGGCTCCCAGTTCATCACCGTGACGGCCAATTCCGCGTGGAAGATAACCGTCACCTTCAAGGGTGAGCAGAAGGACTGGATGACCATAGTCCCTCTCGAAGGCGAAGGCGATTACGGCAACGTGGCCCTGAGCTGGAACACCAACGACACGGAGTTCACCCGCAAGGTTGAGATAGTCATCGCTTCCGGCAGCAAGTCCTCCAAGTACACCTTCACCCAGAATGGTCCTTCCCCGGACTCCCCGGTGGACGGCGGTGAAAGCGAAGACCCTGCAGGCCAGGGCGGCGCCCCCACCTGGCTCGAGCTCCCCGACGTCAACGTCGGCAGCGGCTATGTCCTGGGCACCCACTATATGAAGATAAGCAACGTCGAGAAGCGCAACTACACCTTCTGCTGGAGCAAGAAGGATATGGTGTCCATATGGGTGGCATATCCTATGAACTCTACGCTGATCGGAAAAGGTTCTCGCCCTAATCCTGAACCTTGGGCAAAGGACCCTCTGCTTGAAGCTGAAGGAATCTCCCAGCCCGATGTTACTCATACGTTCAGCAAATATACCCGTGGTCACCAAATAGCCTCTGCTGACAGGTATGTAGGTAACGGCAATGCACAGACTTACTATTCCTCCAATATGACTCCTCAGGAGTATAACTTCAACGGAGGGCTCTGGGCGTCACTCGAAGGCCGTGTCAGGAATTGGGCTCAAACTGCCGGAACCGACACATGTTATGTCGTTTCCGGATGCGTTGTAGATGATAGCACTGAAAAGTCCTACTCGGGGTCGATAGCGATATCTGTCCCTACGGCATATTTCAAGGCTGTTCTCCGTCATACAGGGGTGCCTACTGATGCACTCTATGCAAAGTCTATAAGCGATTATTCCATCTCTATAGACAAACTCTAAACACTGATCGGCTACGACCTCTTCGCCGCCCTTCCCGACAAGGTGGGTAAGGAGACCGCCGACAAGATTGAGGCAGAAGATCCACACAAATCATCCTGGAACTGGAATTTATGAAAAAGACGTTATTCTTCCTGGCAGCCATCCTCGTTGCGGTCCCGCTTTCATTTGCAGGACCGAAAAAGAGCTATGTCATAGGTTTTTACAACCTTGAAAACCTCTTTGACACCTACCACGACGACGGCAAGAACGGCTACGAATACCTTCCCGACGGAGCGAACGAATGGACAGAGGTGAAGTATGAGAAGAAGCTCCACAATATGGCCACCGTCATCCGCGCGATGAAGGAGGACAACAAGGTCTGGCACGCCATCCTGGGCGTGAGCGAGATCGAGAACAGGCACGTCCTCGAGGACCTCGTTGCCCAGCCCGAGATTGCGGAGGCCAACTACCAGATAGTCCACTACGACGGTCCCGACCGCCGTGGCGTCGATGTCGCCCTGTTCTATCGTCCCGAACTCTTCCAGGTGCTTGAGAGCCGTTCCATCCCCTTCACCTTCGAGAATTCCGAGGTGAAGTTCGAGCTCACCAAGGAAGAGCAGGAGAACTTTCGCACCCGTGACATCCTGATGGTGCGCGGAATGCTGGGCGGCGAGATGTTCGCATTCTTCGTAGCCCACCTTCCCTCAAGGCTCGGCGGCAAGGGCACGGACACCCGCAGCCGCGGCGGCGAGATAATGTACCAGGAGTCAATGAAACTGATGGAGCAGTATCCCGGCATCAAGATCGTGGCGATGGGCGATATGAACGACAACCCCACCGACCCGAGTATGGCAGTGTATATGCACGGCAAGGAAAACATAGCCGACGTGGGCCCGAAGGATTTCTTCTCGCCTTTCGTCTCAATGCTGAAAAACGGCTATGGCTCCCTCGCCTACAGGGGAGAATGGAACATATATGACATCCTGATGGTGAACTCCAACCTCGTCAATGCCCCCAAGGGCAGCCTCAAGGTGGTCCCCATCGTGCAGAAGAAATTCTACGGCCGCATCTTCCACAAGCCTTTTATGGTGCAGCAGGAAGGCCAGTACAAGGACCAGCCGCTGAGGACCTTCTCCAACGGCGTGTTCGTCAACGGCTACAGCGACCACTTCCCGACCTATATCGTCGTCTCCAACAAGTAAAAATATAATAACTAGATATGTCAAGAAAACTAACTCTGGCGATTGCCTTTCTCCTTGTGAGCCTGAGCCTTATGGCCCAGGAATACACCGGCGGAGTGAAAGGAAAGGTAATCAACCGTGCCGACAGGGAAGCTGTCGCGGGCGCGACCCTCACCATCTACCAGGGGGCTTCGCTCGTTGCCACGGCCACAGCCGACCAGGACGGTGACTTCCTCGTCGAAAATCTCAGGGACGGATCGTACGATCTGGTGATCGACGCCCCGAACTTCCTTCAGACGAGGGTCAATTTCGCCGTCGTCGAAGGCTATGTCAAGAATATGTTCAACCTCTCGATGACCCAGGTCAAGATGGTCTCTGAGGAAGACGCCGACGACATAGCCGAATTCGACCCCGACGAGAACGGCTACAACGACAACCCCACCATCCTCTTCGGCCAGAACGACGTGTTCAACAACATCGCGGGATTCAACTTCAGCAACGTGCGTTTCCGCACGCGCGGCCTCTCCAGCGAGTCCCAGGAGGTCTATCTGGCAGGCGTCAGGATGAATGACGCCATCACCGGATATGGCCCCTTCTCCCTGTGGAGCGGCCTTAACGAGGCGACGAGGACCAAGATGAGCGTGAACGGCGCCGAAGCTTCCGACTATGCAGTGGGCGGCGTCAACGGCGTGACCAACGTCCCGGGAACCGCGTCCTACGTGCGCAAAGGCCTCCGCGGAAGCGTGCTCACCAACAGCGCGCTCTACCGCCTCCGCCTTATGCTCTCGTATGCCTCCGGCCCTATGGACAACGGCTGGTCATACGCCTTCAACGTCTCCACCCGCCTTGGCGGAAACGACTGGATAAAAGGTGTTTACTACCGTTCCTTCGCCTACTACGGCTCGGTCGAGAAGAAGTTTGACGATGTCCACAAGCTGAGCGCCCTGTTTATGGCAGCGCCTGGCGAGAGGGGAGCGCAGATGGCCGCCACGCAGGAGGTCTACGACCTTATGGGCGACAATATGTACAACCCCAACTGGGGCTACCAGAACGGCAGGGTGCGCAACGCCCGCGTCCGCAAGACCCACGAGCCCATCGCCGTGCTGAAATATGATTTCACCCCTTCGGAGCGCCTCAGCGCATCCGCTACGGTCCTCTACCGTTTCGGCAAGAACGGCTACACCGCCCTCGACTGGAACGACGCGGCGGACCCCAAGCCGGACTGGTACCGCAACCTCCCGAGCTACTACCTCTTCGAGAACGAAGACCTCCAGCGCTACAGCGAGGTGAAGGCAGCCTGGGTTGAGGACGCCTGGAAGGTGATGAGGGACCCCAATATCACCCAGATCAACTGGGACCGCCTCTACAACGTCAACCGCAACAACCGCGACGAGTGGGGCAGGGCACGCTCGAAGTATATCCAGGAACAGCGTCACGTGGACCAGAGGGACCTCAACTTCGCCGCTTCCGCCAAGTGGCGTGCAGCCGACTGGTTCACCCTCAATGGAGGCCTCAGCGCCCGCATCAACCGCACTGAGTACTACAAGGTGATAGCCGACCTGCTCGGAGGTGATTACTTCCTCAATACCAACAACTTCGCCGAGCGCGACTACGCCTCCCAGGAGAGCCGCTACCAGAACGACCTCGACTATTATATTGCCAACGGCAAGGCGCAGGTCCTGCACAAAGGCGACAAGTATGGATATGACTATCTCGCCCAGGTTCGCAACCTCACCGCCTGGGCCACTGGACGCTTCGCCGTGGGCCGCTTCAGCAGCACCCTAGCCGGCAAGGTAGGCTATGTGAGCTTCTGGAGGGACGGTCTGATGCGTAACGGCCTCTTCGCAGGCACGTGGGAGAGCGGCGCAGAAGTGCTTGACCCCGCCACCGGCGAGGTCCTCACCAGCTACGACCCCCAGACCGGCGAGGCGATATCCTCCTATGGCAAGTCCCGCAAGGCCAGGTTCTTCACCTACACGGCCAAAGCCAATCTTGAGTACCTGATCGGCGGCAATTCCCGTGTCTATGCCAACGTGGCATATCTGACCGACGCCCCCACCTTCAACAAGGCCTTCATATCCCCGCGCACGCGCAATACCCTTATGAACGGCCTTACCACGAGCAAGACCTTCTCGACCGACCTGAACTACCAGTTCTCCGGTAGCGGCTTCAACTTCAGGGGCACGCTCTACTACACCACCATCAAGGACCAGTCCGACGTGATGAGCGTCTATGACGACCTGCAGAACGCCTTCACCAACTTCGCGATGACAGGCATAAACGAGAGGCATATGGGAGTTGAACTCGGTTTCAAGGTTCCCACCCCTCTGACGGGCCTTTCCGTACAGGGCGTCCTCGCCTGGGGTGAGTACATATATACCTCCAACCCCCGCCTGACCCAGACCGTTGACAACAGCTCCGAGGTAGTGGTCGAAAACGAGATAGTCCCTTACTGGATGAGCCACCCTGTCTACAAGAAGGACGAGGCCGGCAACTACATCATCGACAACACCGGCAACTATGTGCTCGACCACCATCAGAAGCACTATGTGCCTGCTACTCCGCAGTTTGCAGCCAGCCTGGGCCTCGCCTGGAACCACAACTACTGGTTCATAGACGCCAGCCTCGACTACTTCGCCAAGTCCTACCTGTCGATGAACCCTCTCTACCGCACGGATGCCACCACCGCCGGAGCCGACAATATCGTCACTCCCGCAGAAGTGGAATATTTCGCCGCCCAGGAGAGCCTCACCCTCAAGGACAAGCCCTGGCTGATGCTCAACCTCAGCGTGGGCAAGTCCTGGTACATCCAGCGCAAGTACCAGCTGGGCTTCTCGCTCAACGCAAAGAACCTGCTGAACAACAAGGATGTCCGCACCGGCGGCTTCGAGCAGAACCGTATCGTGGACAACACCCAGAACCAGTACCAGTACTACCGTTTCGACTCGAAGTACTTCTATATGAGCGGTTTCAACTATATGCTTAACATTTATTTCAGATTCTAGGGCTATGAAAAGATCACTTATACTTCTGATTGCCGCCGCAGCGGCCCTGGTCTCCTGCCAGGAGTGGGAGCCGGTTTTCACGGGCAAATATCCCGCGCCTAAGAATTATGAACAGGTTATCCTGGAGCCGACGATGACCATCGCCGAGCTTGCCTCGATGTACAAGCACGGCAGCCCCATCACCTTCGACTGGGAGAGCGACGCCATAGTCTCCGGACAGATCTCCTCCTCCGACCAGACGGGCAACTTCTACAAGAGTTTCTACATCCAGGACGGCACCGGCGGAATGGAGGTCAAGGTCGGCAAGACCAGCCTCTACTCCGACTACAAGGAAGGCCAGACCATATATGTCAAGCTCGCAGGCCTGACCGTGGGCGAATATGGCTACAAGACCCTCAAGGTCTATGACGACGGCCCTTCCGGTGGAAGCGGTATGGTCCAGATAGGCTATCTGTATGAATATCAGGAAGGTACCGAGCCCGAATACGAGACTTCGTACCTGGACGGCACCTCCATAGTGGACGCGCACATCATCCGCGGAGAGTTCGGAAAACCCGTGGAGCCCGTAGTGCTCGAGGAGAAGGATCTCCCTTCCAGGACTGCCACTCTCGCCGACTGCCCGTATATCGGCACGCTGGTGACCATAAAGGACCTTGTCTATGCCGACGAGATATTCACCCTGGTCTATGTGGACAACAACAAGAACCACAAGCAGTCCTCCAACCGCGTGTTCCTCTCCGACCAGACCTTCGGAGTCAACACCTGGGCTATGAGCAAGAACAAGTTCCTGGAGTTCCTTGATGCAGGCTATTTTGACGAGGTAAGCGTCGGCAACTCAGGCGATTACAACTACGGCACCGTGGCCGATCCCGAGAACAAGGAATCCATCCGCCGCACGGCGACCGCCGCAACGGTGAGCCAGTACTTCAAAAAGGGCGGCACCGAGGTCGTCATCCGCACCAGCGGCTATGCCAAGTTCGCGGATACAGAGATCCCCAAGGAGGTCTTCTCCGGCGTCGTCACTCCCGACGGAATCAAACGCGCAACGATCGATGTCACCGGAGTTATGACCCTCTATCAGGGCACCATCCAGATAGTCGTCAACCGCCTTGAGGATATCGTAGTGAACGAACTGTAGGCGTGCACTAAAGCAGGAACTTCACGCGGAAACCTTTCGAGGTGGGTTCTTCCACTATCTCCCTGCTGAGTGTGCGGGCCTTCTGAAGGATGTCGGCATCGCAGTCCTCCAGGGGAGAGGAGCTGATGCCTGCAACCATAAAGTCCAGCGAGGCCACTTCGGAAAATTCGTTGTAGGTCAGGCGGATGGTGAGGTTGTCTCCCGCGATGAGGAACACCGGCATAAACAGCTGGCACAGTTCCAGGGCTGGCGTTATCTTTTCGGCTATGAATATCTGCTCAGGCGTGCCTTCCTCGTGGATATACCCGTCGTACATAAAGAATATCCTGGTGCTGATGTCACGGGCGAACTTCATCTCGTGGGTGACGATTATCATAGTCATCCCTTCCTTGGCCAGCTGGCGCATTACGCTGAGCACCTCGCCGACCATCGTAGGGTCGAGTGCGGATGTGGGTTCGTCGAACAGGATCACCTGGGGATTCATCGCCAGGCAGCGGGCAATGGCAGCCCTCTGCTTCTGACCGCCGGACAGGCAGGACGGGGAGACATTGGCCTTTTCGGCCATCCCCACCTTGCGAAGCAAGCTCATCGCTTCCTTGAGCGCATCCTCCTTTGTCTTTCCCAGGATTTTGACCGGGGCGTACATCACGTTCTCGAGCACCGTCATATGCTCGAAGAGGTTGAAGCCCTGGAACACCATTCCCATCTTCTGGCGGAGCTTGTGCACGGGATATGACCTCGAAAGGATATTCTCCCCTTCGAAGAGTATCTCCCCGCCCGTGGGAGGGTCAAGCAGGTTCAGCGCCCGCAGGAACGTGCTCTTGCCGGTGCCCGAGGGGCCTATGAGGCTTATGATGTCGCCTTTGCTGATGGTGCAGTTGATGTCCTTGAGAACGGTCAGGCTGCTTCCGTCGGGGTTACGGTATGATTTGCTAAGATGCTTTACCTGGATCATAACACGTTCTTTTTAGGGGTGGCAAGCAGTTTCACTGCAAGGCCCAGCAGCCAGGCCAGGACGAAGTATATGACCGTCACTACCAGCAGCGGGACAAGGGCGTCGAAAGTGCGGCCGCGGATGATGTCGCCTGCCCGGGTAAGGTCCTGGATAGCAATATATCCCACTATCGAAGTGCCCTTCAGAAGAGCTATGCACTGGCTTCGGAAAAGAGGCATTCCGGTCTTGGCCGCCTGGGGCAGCACGATGTGGATGAATGTCTGCAGGCGGGTGAAGCCAAGGGCCAGGCCTGCCTCGGTCTGCCCGTGGGAGACGGCGTCGAGGGAAGTTCCATACGCGCTGCTTGCGCCGGAGGCGAAGTTCAGGGCGAAGGCAACCACCGCCACGGCCGTGGAGTTAAGGCCGCTGCCGGCAAAAACCACGTAGAAGAGGATGAGCAGCAGCACCAGCATAGGGATGCCGGCCATAAACCAGTTATATGCCGAAGCGACGGAACGCAGCCATCTGCGGCGGCTGCGGGCCATTGCGCACAGGCCTATGCCGAGGATCGCGCCGAGGAGGATGGCAAAGACGGTTATCTTGACGGTTTCCCACAGGCCGGATGTGATAAGCTTCCAGCGGTTTTCCTTGACAAGGTTCTTTTCCAGGCTGTTCCCTATCCTTTTCCATATGGATGCTCCTCCCCGGCGGACGCCCTGTCCCATCACGTAGTAGGCCGGATGGTATTCGTTGTAGGGCTCGCAGAAGAGGAATTCTTCCTTGCGCTCGTCGGTTATGAATATGCATCCTATCATAACGTCCGCCATCCCGGTCTTCAGGGCCATCATCCCGGAGCCGGCATCGACGTTCTTTATCACCAACTGCCTGTGAAGCTTGCGGGCCAGGGCCCGGACAAGGTCCATTTCCAGGCCATACCATTCCCCTTCCACCATAAAGGCGATAGGGGCCATAGTCGTTATGCTGATGACCCGAAGGGGTTCGCCTTCCTTCTCGGGAGGGATGTGGGAATAGGTCTTGTCGTCAAGGTAATTCTCTCCCAGCCAATAGGTTTTCAGGCTGTCCAGGCTGCCGTCCAGGGTCATCTGGCGTAGCACTTCGTTCATAGCTTCGGCCAGGGGAACCCCATCCTTGCGGAACATCAGGGCCGTGGGGATGCTTTCTTTCCCCTTGAAGGCCACTTCGATGCCGTGCTCGGAGCGGAAATTCCTGTTGAGCAGGGTCTCGTCGCTGACAAGCACGTCGGCTTTGCCGATGAGCAGCGCCTGCACGGCATCCGCTTCCTGGGAGAAGAGCATCGTCTGGAGGTCTTCCCTGGCGGAGAGCAGTCTTGCATAGTAGCTGCCGTTGACGGTTGCAACCTTGCGGCCGGCGAGGTCTTCCTCGCTGCGAAGAAGGGTTGCGGAGTTTTCCCCAGTGGCGCAGGAGACAAGTACAAGAAGGGCTGAAAGAATATACGAAACTACCTTCATCGGTTTATTCCCATTCAATTGTGGACGGTGGTTTGGGGGAGATGTCATAGACAACCCTGTTGACTCCGTCCACCTTGGTGATTATCTCGGTCGCCACCTTCTGGAGGAATTCGAAGGGGAGGTTGATTACCTCGGCGGTGACGGCGTCTTTGGAGTTTACTGCGCGAAGTGCGATGACGTTCTCGTAGGTGCGGCGGCCGTCCTTGATGCCGGTGCTGCGCACGGGAAGGAGAATCGCCGCGGCCTGCCAGATCTTGTCATACAGGCCCGCTTCGCGGAGGGCTCTGATATATATGTCGTCGGCTTCCTGGAGGATATGGATGCGCTCCGGTGTGAGCTCTTCCAGGCAGCGCACGCCGAGGCCGGGGCCGGGGAAGGGATGGCGGCCAAGGAAGTGGCTGTCAAGGCCGAGGGCGGCTCCAACCTGGCGGACTTCATATTTATACAGGTACTTGAGCGGTTCCACGAGGCCGAAGTTCAGGTCTTCGGGGAGGCCGCCCACGTTGTGGTGGCTCTTTATGACGCCTTTGTCGGAGAACGATTCGGCGATATCGGGCCATATCGTGCCCTGGGCCAGCCATTTGGCGTCCTTGACCTTGCGTGCTTCGTCGGCGAAGACGTCGATGAAGGTCTTGCCTATGGCCTTGCGCTTGAGCTCGGGGTCGGTGATGCCCTTGCAGGCGGCGAAGAAGCGGTCTGCGGCGCGTACGCCCTTGACGTTCAGGCCCATTCCTTCGTAGTGCTTGAGCACGTCCTCGAATTCATTCTTGCGAAGCAGGCCGTGGTCCACGAATATGCAGACAAGGCGGTCGCCTATGGCTTTGTCAACCAGAAGGGCGGTGACAGTGGAGTCCACACCGCCGGAAAGGCCCAACACTACGACGTCATTTCCCACCTGGGTCTTGATGGAAGAGACTGCATCCGCGATGAACTGCGGCACATCGATAATTTGACCGTTATACATAACTGACTAATAATTAGGTGCTTTCTTGGCTATGACTACATCGTGGGGGTGGTTTTCCCTCACTCCGTTCGAGGTAATTCTCACGAAGCTTGCATTGTGCAGGGATTCGATGTCGGGGGCTCCGCAATAGCCCATTCCGGAGCGGAGGCCGCCGCACAGCTGGTATATCACTTCGGCAACGCTGCCCTTATATGCAGTGCGGGCAACGACTCCTTCGGGGACCAGTTTCTTGGCGTTTTTCTGGAAGTACCTGTCGGCAGAACCGGCTTTCATCGCGTCTATGGAACCCATTCCGCGGTAGGTCTTCCATTTGCATCCATCCAGTTCAATGACTTCCCCGGGGGTTTCGTCCGTGCCGGCAAGCAGGGAGCCGCACATCACGCAGTCGGCGCCTGCGGCAAGGGCTTTGACTATGTCGCCGGAATACCTGAGGCCGCCGTCGGCTATGACGGGGACTCCGCTGCCCTGGGCCGCCGTGGCCACCTGGGAGATGGCTGTCAGCTGGGGCACTCCCACGCCTGCTACTATCCTGGTGGTGCATATGGAGCCGGGGCCTATGCCGACCTTGAGGGCGTCAGCGCCGGCCGCGATAAGGTCCTTGGCCGCCTGGGCCGTTGCTATATTTCCGACAACCACGTCAAGGCCGGGGAAGGCTTCCTTGATGGCCTTGAGGGCGCCGACGACTCCTGCGGAGTGGCCGTGGGCTGAGTCCAGTACAACTGCACTCACTCCTGCGTCTTTCAGGGCTTTCACCCTTTCGAGGAAGTCGGGGGTTATGCCCACTCCGGCTGCGACCTTAAGCCCTTTGTCGGCGACGGTTTTCACCATCTGTGCCAGGGCTTCGATGCTCATATTCTTGTGGATGACGCCTATGCCGCCTTCGCGCGCAATCGCCTCGGCCATAGCGGCTTCCGTCACCGTGTCCATAGCTGCGGAGACGAAGGGGATGTCAAGGGTGATGCTGCGGGAGAAGCGGGCTTGGAGCGACACTTCGCGCGGGAGGACCGCCGACCACGCCGGCACAAGCAGTACGTCGTCGAAGGTCAGCGCTTCACAGAGGATTCTGTCTTGGAGGGATTTCATATGCCTATTTCACGAAGAGGTCGGGCCTGTTGGTTATTATTCCGTCTGCGCCCTCCTTGGCTTTGGAAGGCTTGTTGATGGTCCATATCTTTACTTCCTTTCCCGCCTTGTGGGCGTCACGTATGAATTTCTTGCCTATGAGGCTGCCCATCGGGTTGATGGCGGCGCAGTAGTCATATTTCTTGAAGGAGAAGCGGCGGATGCCTCCGTCGAAGCACAGGCCGAAGGGGAGGCGGCAGAATATGAGTTTCTCAACCCTCATCGTGGGGTCTATCTCGTGGATCTTCTCCACGACGCTGTCGTCGAAGGACTGCATCGTCACCTTGTCGTGGATGCCATAGGCGTTGATAAGGTCCAGGCAGGCCTTTTCTATGCCTTCGTACTGTCCTTTGCGGAACTTCTTGATTTCCAGTAGGATGCCGCAGCGGCCATCAACCAGTCTGAACACTTCTTCCAGGGTAGGGAGGGACTCGTCGGTGACTTCGCCCGTTTCCCTGTCAAGCGCCTTTGCGGCCTTGAACTGCTCCAGGGTCATATCTTCGATGGCGCCCTTGGTGTCGGTCGTGCAGGATAGGGTGTTTTCGTTGCCGATGAGCGCACCGCCGCGATGGGCGATAATCTTCTGCGCGCTGCAAGGCAGCGCCATCGCCAACACTAGGATGAAAGAAAGAATTCTTTTCATTTGAAGGAATTTTGCACAAAGTTAAATTCCCCACCCCATAAAACCAAATATTTTTTACCGGAGGTTTTGGGGGCGGTGAAGAAAGTGGAGAAAATCGAGATTTTTTTTGCAATGTTGGGAAAAAGCAGTATATTTGCAGTCCATTTCGGAGTGACCGGATGGAGAACCGGGGTGTGGCGCAGTTGGCTAGCGCATCTGGTTTGGGACCAGAGGGTCCCGTGTTCGAGTCACGGTACCCCGACAATGCAACCCTGGATGTGGCGCAGTTGGTAGCGCACCTGGTTAGGGACCAGGAGGTCGAAGGTTCAAGTCCTTTCATCCAGACCCGAAAGAGCCCGACTCGCAAGAGCCGGGCTCTTTATCTCTTTTTTCTGCGATGTGCCGGTTGCCCTCGCCGGACCTGCCACAAAAACGCCCCCTGGATGGCAGGTCCCCACGAAATTCACCCCACCTGCCATAAAAACGCCGGAAAAATGGCAGGTCCCCTGTTTTTGCTGCGGTGAGGATGAGGACGGAAGGCCAGCTTCCGGGAATGGGCGGCACCGGGCACTTGACTATTCAATGAGGGGGAACTGTCGCTCCCCCAAACCCCCTCGGCCTTTTCTCCCTCAACGACTTTTCAC
>CACZBP010000111.1 GCA_902779495.1 uncultured Bacteroidia bacterium | reverse complement strand
CTGGATAGATTCCTTTGTGATTCTGGAAGCGGAGAACCTCCTCAGGTACTCAGGCATGAGCGTGAAGGAAATAGCCTATGCCCTTAACTTCAACAGCCAAAGCCTTTTCTACAAATTCTTCCTTTCACATACCGGGATGGCTCCCACGGCTTACAGGTAGCTACCTGATAAATCCGAGGATTCCTCACATTACATATCTAAACATAAAAAAGAGAGTGACTTAAGTCAACTTTGACTTTTTGGTCACCCTCTTCTTTTCGGTGTGTGCGGAGGGTTACTCGGCGACGACCTCGAACTTGAGGGCGCCTTTGACGGCCTTGTAGCACTTGACTTCGGCGTCGAAGATGCCAAGTTCCTTCACCTCGGAGGTGATGGTGATGTCCTTCTTGTCGACCTCGATGCCGGCGGCTGCGAGAGCCTCGCTGAGCTGGGCGGTGGTGACGCTGCCGAAGAGCTTGCCGGACTCGCTGACCTTGGCGGGGACCTTCACGAGGACCTCGGAGATCTTCTTTGCGAGAGCCTCAGCGTCTGCAACTTTCTTTGCCTCCTTGTGGGCGCGCTGACGGATGGTCTCCTGGTGCTGCTTCAGTGCGGAAGCAGTGGCGAGGATTGCGAAGCCCTGGGGGATGAGATAATTCTGTGCGTAACCGGGTTTTACCTTTACGACTTCGTCTGCGTGGCCAAGATATGCCACATCTTTCTTAAGTATAACTTCCATACCCCAAATTATTTAAGAAGGTCAGTAACATAGGGAAGCAGGGCGAGGGAGCGGGCACGCTTGATGGCCTGGGCAACCTTGCGCTGGAATTTCAGGGAAGTACCGGTGATACGGCGAGGGAGAATCTTACCCTGCTCGTTGAGGAACTTCTTGAGGAACTCGGGATCCTTGTAATCCACATACTTGATGCCGGCTTTCTTGAAGCGGCAGTACTTCTTCTTCCTTACCTCTACGGTAGGAGGGTTGAGATAACGGATGGAACCGTTCTGTGCATTTGTCTGTGCCATATTCATTCCTCCTTATTCTGTTACTTCCTCAGCAGGAGCCTGGGCCTTGGCGGCCTTGTTGTTCCTTCTCTTTTCGGCATATGCGACGGCGTCCTTGTCGAGGGCTACGGTGAGGTAGCGGAGGATGCGCTCGTCACGGCGATACTGGGTCTCGAGAGTTGCTACGAACTCAGGGGTGGACTTGAACTCTACCAGATAGTAGAATCCGCTGGTCTTGTGCTGGATGGGGTAGGCAAGCTGCTTCAGGCCCCAGTCCTCTTCGTACACGACTTCACCATTTTCCTTGATGAAACCGACGTACTTGGCAACCGCTTCCTTCATCTGGGCTTCAGACAAAACGGGAGTTGCAATGAAAACGGTCTCGTACTGTTTAACCATTGGTGTTAATTGTTTGTTTATAAATAATTTACAGTCCTTCTGCACACAATTCGGCGCAAAAGGACTGCAAAGTTAGCAATATTATTTGAAAAATCAATAAGGAAAATGGAATATCTTTTCCAGTAATTATTATTATCTTTGTACGATATGAGTGAAATTGGTTACAAGATAGGCGCAGGCATCCTGCGGGCTTTCCAGAGGCTGCCTCTGGGCTTCCACTACGGAGTGGGCAAGGTCCTTGCGTGGTTCCTCCGCAGCGTTATTCACTATCGCTCCGACGTAGTAATGGTCAACCTTTCGAGGAGCTTCCCGGAAAAGAAATACGACGAACTCTCCGCCATAAGCAAAGAGTCCTATGCCCGTATGGGCGATATTTTCGCCGAGACAATGTGGTTCGGCGGCTGCAGGCACAACCCCGAGCGTTTCTTCCGGAGCGGAGTGGTGAATATGGTTAACATCCAGGAGCTCCGCCAGGCCTACAGCGACTCCTCCAGCGTTATGATCCTGAACTCGCATTTCGGCAACTGGGAGTTCACCGGAGGCTGCCTCCAGTATCTGGCCAGGCTCCCTGACCCTGTCTCCCAGGACAATGTCTGCGTGGTCTACAAAAGGTTCACCAGCAAGTTCTGGGACCGTTTCATCGGCGAGAACCGCTGCGCTGTCACGCCCGGATTCAAAGGCTACATAGAAGCCAATTCGGTGCTGCGCTATGCCGTGAGCAGGCGCCGCGAGAAGGTGATATATCTTTTCCCGACCGACCAGTATCCCTACGGGCAGGCTTCCCACTGGATTCCCTCCTTTATGCACCAGCCCACCAACACGATGACTGGCGGCGCGGCCCTTGCCTGCAAGCTGGGTATGTCCGTCTGGCATATGTGCGTGGACAGGATTTCCAGGGGCCGGTACGACGTCTCCTTCCGCAAAATCTGCGACGACGCCTCCACGATGACTCCCGACCAGATAATGGAGAATTATTACGCCGAGATAGAGAAGGACGTCACCCGCAAGCCCACCAATTATCTATGGACACACAAAAGATGGAAATGATTATGAGAAAAGCATTTATACTTTTGGCAGCAGCCCTTCTGGCCCTGCCTCTGAAGGCCCAGGAATACTCCCTCCCCAGGACGGTCCTCCGCCTGAAGGTCGAAGCCGAGCAGGAGATATTCTACGCCGGACCATACGCCCGCTACGCATCCAAATACCTTGGCATTGACGCCCGCGAAAGCGACGAGTCGGTGACCCGCCTTGTGTCCGTCAGGCTCGAGGCCCTCACCGAGGCCGACCAGAGCGCACGCTATGTCCTGCCCCAGGCCAAGGAGGTGCCCGCCTTTATGAAACTCTCCACCCAGGGCCTGGTGTCCCTCGGCGGGTCGGTGCCCGCCCAGGACGAGTGGCGTTTCCCCGCCGTCAAGCGCAGCGATTTCGAGACCCGCGGCGTTGCGTCCAATCTCACCTCCGAATCCGCAACCCTCTATCGCAGAGACGGTTCCGAAGGTCGCACGGTGTCCGTACAGCAGCAGATGGTGGTGGAAAAATCCGCCGACCAGAGAGCGAAGGAAACCGCCGACATCATCTTCGACCTGCGTGCCAAGAGACGCCAGATAGTGACCGGCGACACCGACGCCACCTTCAGCGGCGAAGCCCTCGGAGCCGCCGTGGCTGAAATCGACCGCCTGGAAAAGGAATATATGTCGATGTTCATAGGCTACAGCGTCTATCGCCAATATAACAAGAACTATGACGTCATCCCCAACAAGGGCGCCAAGAACCAGAGATACATAGCATTCCGCGTGTCCGACACCGACGGTCTGGTGGAGCCCGAGGACATAGGCGGCAAGCCGTATATACTTGAACTGCAGAGCGAAAAGATATCCGCTGCCGACGAGAGCGCCACAAAGCCCTCCAAGGGTCCCGTGGTCTATTACCGCATTCCCGCGATATGCACCGCCAGGCTCACCGACGGCTCCGGAGTCCTTCTGCGCACCCGCGTCCCCGTCTATCAGCTTGGGGCCGACAGCACTATGCCGATTAAATAACCAAAACCATATAACACTATGTCAATCAAAGATTTGCAACCTACGATAGTCTGGAACAACTTCTACGGACTCACCCGCGTTCCCCGTCCCTCAAAGCACGAAGGCAAAGTGCAGGAATACCTGCTTCAGTGGGGCAAGGACCACGGCGTGGAAGTCAGGCGCGACGAGACCGGAAACATCATCTTCACCGCTCCCGCCACCCCCGGATTTGAAAACCGCCGCGGCGTCATCCTCCAGGGCCATATGGATATGGTTCCCCAGAAGACAGGCGACAGCACCCACGATTTCCTCAAGGACCCCATCAATGCATATGTAGACGGTGAATGGGTCACTGCCGACCGCACCACCCTCGGTGCCGACAACGGTATGGGCCTTGCCCTGGCGATGGCAGTGCTGGAAAGCAAGGACGTCAAGCACGGCCCCATCGAGGTGCTCGCCACCTATGACGAGGAGACCGGTATGACAGGTGCCGAGTGCCTGAAACCCGGCGTGCTCAAAGGCGATATCCTTATAAATATAGATTCCGAGGAAGAACAAGGGCTTGCAGGGAGGCCACTCCGGAATGGACATCTCCCTCTACAGGGCCAATGCCAACAAGGCTGTCGCCAGGATCCTCCTCCCCCTGATGGAGAAACGGGGCGTCAAACTCGTTTCCTTCAATGGAGGTTCCCTGCGCAACGCAATTCCTTTCGAGGCCGAGGCAGTCATCCTCGTCCCGTCGGCCGGTTCCCGCGCAGTGAAGGCTGCCGTGGAAGAGGAATTCGCAAAGATCAAGTTCGAGTTCAAGGAGAGCGACCCCTCCGCTGAAATGGTATATGCCAAGGTGGCGACCCCCGCAAAATATGTCGGTGACAAGGTGGCCCTCCGCGTCATCAAGTCCCTGCTGGCCTGCCCGTCCAACGTGATCCGTATGAGCCGCACGATGGAAGGCCTCACCGAGACCTCCATCAATATGGCCATCGTCCGCACCAACCCCGGCACCATCATCGTCCACTCCCTGATGCGCAGCGCGGTCGACTCCGCCAAGGCAGCCCTTGCCGACAGGGTGCGCAGCGTCTTCGAGCTCGCCGGCGCAAAGGTCTCGTTCGCAGGAGGTTACTCCGGCTGGACCCCGAAGCTCGACACCCCTATGAACAAGGTGATGATGGAGCAGTTCGAGAAGGTCTATGGCAAGCCTATGAAGATTATGGCCACCCACGGCGGCCTCGAATGCGCCCTTCTCGGAGCGAAATATCCCGCCTGGGAGATGGTCTCCATAGGACCCACCATCAAGTATCCCCACTCCCCGGACGAAAGGGTCAACATCGCCTCCGTCGCCCGCACCTGGGAATACCTCAAAGCCGTCCTGGAAGCGGTCCCCGAAAAGTAATTAGTTAATAGTCAAGAAGTTAAAGATATGTTTAAAGGACAACCCAAAGGCCTGTTCGCCCTGGCACTGGCAAACACCGGCGAGCGTTTCGGCTACTACACGATGATTGCCGTGTTCGCGCTGTTCCTTCGCGCAAACTTCGGCCTTGAGCCCGGAACCGCCGGCCTCATCTACAGCTCATTCCTGATGCTGGTCTATTTCTTCCCCCTGATCGGAGGCATCCTCGCCGACAAGTTCGGCTTCGGAAAGATGGTCACGACCGGCATCCTCGTGATGTTTCTTGGCTATCTGCTGCTGTCGATTCCCCTTGGCAGCGGAACCGTCGCCCTGGTGGGAATGATGGCGGCCCTCATCCTCATCGGATTCGGCACAGGACTGTTCAAAGGCAACCTCCAGGTGATGGTAGGAGACCTCTACAACGACCCGCAGTATGCGGACAAGAGAGACTCCGGCTTCAGCCTGTTCTATATGGCCATCAACATCGGCGCCCTGTTCGCCCCCACCGCGGCAATCAAGATCCGCGAATGGGCCATAGGCCTTGGCTTCGACGGCAATTCGGCATATCACTTCTCCTTCGCAGTGGCCTGCGTCTCGCTCATCGTTTCGATAGCGATATATTATGCCTTCCGCAGCTGGTTCAAGCACGTTGAAGGCGGCCACGCCAAGGGCGAAAAGCAGGCTGTGGTGGACACCCTCACCCCCGAGCAGACCCGCAAGCGTATGGTCGCCCTGTTCCTCGTGTTCGCGGTTGTCATATTCTTCTGGATGTCCTTCCACCAGAACGGCCTGACACTCACCTACTTCGCCGACGAATTCACCGAGCGCTCCGCCGAAGGACTGGCCTCGATGCCGTTCAACGTGTGGAACCTCGTGGCAGTGATCGTTATAGTCTACGCCCTCTTCTCCATATTCGACAAGGAGACCTCCAAGAACGGCAAATGGATAGGCGTGGGCGTCGTCGCCCTCGCGTGCGCATATCTTGTATGGCAGTATAACCGCCTGAGCGGTTCCGTCGCCATCAGCGCCCCTATCTTCCAGCATTTCAACCCGTTCTATGTGGTGGCCCTCACCCCCGTGTCAATGGCCATCTTCGGGGCCCTCGCCAAGAAAGGCAAGGAGCCTTCAGCTCCCCGCAAGATAGCCTACGGTATGCTTGTAGCCGCCGTCGCATTCGGCCTTATGGCCTTCGCCTCGATAGGCCTGAACACCCCTGACGTGCAGGCTGCCGCAAGGGAAGCCGGGATGCCCGAGACCCTCGTCTCCCCCTACTGGCTCATCAGCGTCTATCTCATCCTGACCTTCGGCGAGCTGCTGCTCAGCCCTATGGGAATCTCCTTCGTCTCGAAGGTAGCCCCTCCCAAATATAAGGGTATGATGATGGGTATGTGGTTCGTAGCCACGGCCCTCGGCAACTTCCTCGTCCAGGTGGGCGGACACCTCTGGGGCGGACTCCCCTTGTGGGTCGTATGGGCAGTGTTCCTCGGCGTCTGCGTCATCTCGGCAGTGTTTATGTTCGCGATGATGAAGAAACTTGAGGCCGCAACCGAATAAATGGAAGAATCCGTCAGAAGACAACTCATAGAGTGGGCCGCTGTCTACAACGACCCGCTCTATTTTCAGGAAGACCCCATAGCCTTCCCCACCCGGTTCGCAGGGCTCCTGAAAGCAGGTAAGGCCTGCCTCCAGGATGTGGAGACTGCAGCGGTCTTCGCCGCCCATTTCGCCTGGGGCAGACGCGCGATGATAGTCCGCGACTGCACCCGGCTTTTCGACGAAATGGATTGGAAACCATATGATTACGTAATGCGGGGCAACTGGCGCGACTCCGACGTCAGCATACATCGCACGGTGAAATGGAGCGAAGTCGCCGCCATATGCCGAAGGCTGAGGGACATCTACCAGGGGCAGGACAGCCTGGAGAGCCTCACCCCGGAGCAGTGGCGCACCGACGTCTTCGGCCAGAAGCCCGATGCCAAGGCCCCCAACAAGAAGATCAATCTGATGCGCCGCTGGATGGTCAGGGATGACGGCAAGGTGGACCTCGGCCTGTGGAAAGACACCAGCCCGGCCGACCTGCTGATTCCCCTGGACGTTCACGTCTATGAAGTAGCGACCATCCTCGGCCTGACATCCAGAAAGCCCAAAGACATAGTCACTGTGCGGGAGATAACCGCATCATTCGGAGACATTTTCCCTTCAGATCCATGCAAAGGAGATTTTTCCCTTTTCGGCTACGGCGTAACCCATCCGAAGGCAGGAAAGGACAGCCAAAGCTCTACATAATATCGGGATGCAACGGTTCGGGCAAGACTACGGCCTCCTACACCCTGCTCCCGGAAATCCTCGACTGCCGCGAATTCGTCAACTCCGACGAGTTCGCAAAGGCGTTCTCGCCTTTCAGCCCCGGGTCGGCGTCCATCCAGGCCAGCCGCTATATGGTGCTGAAAATCAGGTATCTGCTTGAGCGCAAGGCGGATTTCGCAATAGAGACAACGCTTGCCACGCGAAGCCTCAAGAAGATAGTGACCCAGGCCCAGGAACTGGGCTATTTCGTGACGGTGCTGTATTTCTGGCTGGATTCCCCGGAACTGGCGGTCGCAAGGGTCAAGGCAAGGGTCGAGGCCGGCGGACACGACGTCCCGGAAGAGACAATCCGGCGCCGCTATAAACTGGGCCTGCAGTATTTCTTCTTCGACTACAGCCCCATAGCCGACAGGTGGATCCTGGCTGACAACACCGAAATCCCCTTCAAGGTGATAGCCCAGGGGTGGAAGAAGCATATGGTAGTGAAAGACAATATTAAATACGAATCCATCGTCTCGCAGGCGATGCACGACAACAAGGATGATTCTCAGCAGTAATTACTATACCGGACTCTTCGGCACGGACGTGCCGGCAATGGAAAGCCTGATAGCGACGGCCCTGCGCCACGGCGGCGACTACGCCGACCTTTTCTTCGAAAGCACCACCTCCAAGGACCTTCTCCTGCGTGACGGGGAAGTCACATCGGGAGGATTCCACGTGGACTACGGCGTGGGCATCCGCGTCCTCAAGGGCGACAAGACGGGATATGCCTACTCCGAGAGCACGCGGCCCGCGGATATGGTCTCCGCCGCGAAGGCGGCTTCGGCGATAGCACAGGGCGCTCCGGAAACGGAGCCCTACCGCACCCACGCCTTCGCCGGGAAGCCCAATCCGGCTGCGGACCGGTATCCCGTCAGGGACGACTGGAGGCTCTGCCAGGCGGACACGCTGGTGCCGCTGCTGAAAAGCCTTGAAGCCAAGATACGCGCAAAGGACAGCCGGGTGATGAAGGTCATAGCGATGCTCTCAAGCCAGATGAGCGACGTGATGATGTTCAACTCCCACCTGGAACTAAAATATGACACCCGTCCGATGGGAACACTCGCAGTATCAGTTATTTACGGCGACGGCAAGACGGTTCAGAACAGCCACGTCAGCAGGAGTTGGCGCTGCGGTGCCGAGATGCTCACCGAGTCCCTGCTTGACGAACTTGCCGAGAAGGCCGTGAACGGCATCTCCGACAGGCTCGCGGCCAAAAGGCCGAAGGGCGGGAAGATGCCTGTGGTTATGGGGGCCGGCGCCTCCGGCATCCTCCTCCACGAGGCGATGGGACACGCCTTTGAGGCCGACTTCAACCGCAAGGGCCAGTCGGTGTTCTCCGATATGATGGGCCGCAGGGTGTGCCGTGAAGGCATAACCATAGTGGACGACGCCACCCTGCGCGGCAACCGCGGCAGCCTCAACTACGACGACGAAGGAGTCCCCGGCCAGAGGACCTGTATGGTCGAAGACGGCATCCTTACCTCCTTCCTACACGACAGGGTCAGCGCTGCCCACTACGGAGTGAAACCCACCGGCAACGGGCGCAGGGAGTCCTTCCGCTTCAACCCCATCCCCAGGATGAGGGCGACATATATGGAAAGCGGCGACGCAAATCCCTCGGACATAATAGCTTCCGTGGCCAAGGGGATATATGTGGACGAATTCGCCAACGGCCAGGTCAAGATAGGCGAAGGCGATTTCACCTTCTACGTCAAGAGCGGCTATCTCATCGAAAAGGGCCGCCTGACAATGCCCGTGACTGACATAAACATAATCGGGAACGGTCCCCAGGCCCTTGCCGACATCCAGGCAGTGGGCAACGACGGCCTGGTGGATGAAAGCGCCTGGACCTGCGGCAAGGAGCAGCAGGTTCCCGTCTCCTGCGGGATTCCCACGGTGCTGATAGGAAGCCTCACCGTAGGTGGAGAATAGGGTCAATTTTTGGTCAAAAGGATGAAAGTATTGGTCATTTAGAATAAAAAGGTTATCTTTGCGTGATTTACTAACCTAAACCAGTTATGGAATTAAGAAGTATGTTGACAGCAAACTTCCTGCTTGGAATGGCAGGAGGTATCCAGTATCTGGCCCTCAAGAGGGCATCCAAAGACCCCAGGAAGAGCAGTGAAAAGACCCTCCGCGGCATCCTCGAATATGCCAAGGACTCCGAATATGGAAAAGAGCACAATTTCGCCGAAATACTGAAGGCCGACAGCGCTGAGGAACTATTCCGCCGTTATGCCCAGAACGTGCCCATCAACGATTATGAGGACCTCCGTCCCTACGTGGAGAAGCACAAGCACGGCCAGGCCGACGTCCTTTTCCCCGGCAAGCCCGTCCTCTATGCCACCACGTCCGGCACAACATCCGAGCCCAAGTGGATCCCCATCACCAAGGAATACCTGAACAACGTCTATGGCAAGATGACCAAGGTCTGGCTCTTCAACTTCATCAAGAACCGTCACCTTGTGTTCAGCGGCAAGATCCTCTCCATAGTAGGCAAGGTCAAGGAAGGTGAAGCTCCCGACGGCACTATGTTCGGAAGCGTCTCCG
>CACZBP010000110.1 GCA_902779495.1 uncultured Bacteroidia bacterium | reverse complement strand
GTCAAGAGGTCCATGTATGGAAGAGCAAAGGATGATCTCTTACTAATCAAAATCATCCTCTACTCAAAAAAATATGTGCACGAAAATTGACGAAGAACCAAAAGTGTCGGCTGGGAGTAGCCTGACGGCGGCGGTTCTGCCCGATTTTTGCAAGGGGTAGGGGAAAAACACGTGTGCTATGGCTGATTCAGTAAGAGTTGACAAGTATATATGGGCCATCCGGCTCTTCAAGACCCGCAGTGAAGCCACTGATGCCTGCAAGGGGAATAAGGTGAAAGTGGGCGGCCAGCCCGCCAAACCTTCGCGCGAAGTCAAATCGGGAGACACCATCGAGGTGCGCAAAGGCGCCGTCGTGATGACCTATAAGGTGAAGGCCATTCTCGAAAACAGGGTAGGCGCCAAGCTTGTCCCCGAATATGCCGAGAATCTCACTCCGGAGGACGAACTCGCCAAGATGCACGCCCCGGTGGAGACTTTCTTCGTGCGCCGCGACCGCGGTGCCGGCCGTCCCACCAAGAAGGAAAGACGCGAAATGGACTCCCTGTGGGAATCCATTTCATTCGATGACGAGGACGAGTAAGGACCGCCTTAACTAGATAATACCCAGCAACTTGCTTCGAGACAGCAGGCAGGCGCCGAGGGCGCCGGCCTTGTTGCCTAGTTTGCTCAGGCGCACGGAGGTGTCCTGGCTGACGATGTTGAGGGAGTGCTTGTTGATGGAGCTCTTGATGGGCAGCATCAGGTAGTCCTTCGTGGCGGCGAGGCGGCCTCCGATGACCACCAGGTCGGGGTTGAAGATATTGATGATTCCGGCGATGGCCCGGCCAAGGCAGTTGCCTATCTCCTCTATCACCTCTATTGTCAGGACATCTTCCTCAAGGGCGGCATCCACTATATTATATAGGGTAATCTCCTGACCCTTGGCATATTTCTTCGTGAGGACGGAACTGCGGCCTTCGGCCAGGCGCTCAAGGATGATCCTGTGCACGGCGGAAGCGGAAGCCCCGGTCTCGAGGCAGCCCACCTTGCCGCACTGGCATATGACGTCGTTATTGAGCATCGGCACGTGGCCTATTTCGCCAGAGTAGCCGGACTTTCCGAAGTAGAGTTTCCCGTCCACTATGAGGCCCATTCCGAGGCCCCAGCTCACGTTGACGAACACCACGTTTTTCTCGTCGGTGCAGCCGGTCAGATACTCGGCGTAAGTCATTGCACGTGAGTCGTTTTCGATGGTGACGTGAACGCCCAGGAGCTCTGACAGTATGTCGGTCAGGGGGTGGTATTCACCAAGCAGGTAGGTGAAGCTGTAGCCGGTCTCGGAGTTGACGCGGCCCGAGAGGTTGAAGCCGCAGGTGATGACCTGGGAGATGCTCACTCCGGCCTGCCCAAGCTGCTTGCGGACAATATCGCAGAGGTTAGAGAAGGAGGACTGGGAATTCTCCAGGACAAAAGGGATATCCTCCGCAAAATGCACCAGCGTGCCCCTGAAATCGGTTATGGCCACCGAAATCGTCTTGCGTCCGACATCGACTCCGGCAAGGTAGCCGGCGCCTCCGTTGAGGCCGAAGATGCTTGGTCTCCGGCCTCCGGACGTGCCTTGTTTGCCCTTGTCCTGCAGGAATCTCTCTTCGATGAGTTCACCGACCAGTTTGGTTATCGTCGGGATGCTGCTGTTGAGCGCGCGGCTCAGTTCGGCGATGCTTCTGTCATCGCTCATACACAGTCCCAGTATCTTTTTCTTGATGGCGGCGTTCTTGCCGTCGAGGGTTCCTGAGAATGTAGCCATAAGTTATTTCTTTTTCCAGTAAGCCTCTATCTCCTCGAGGGTCATTCCGGTTGTCTCAGGCATAAGCCTCCACATAATGAGAAGGTAGGGGATGCACATAAGTGCGAAGAGCAGGAAGGTGCCTGCGGGGGTGAGGTTCTCGAGCATCCAGGGGGTGAGCTGGCCGATGAGGTAGGTGCCGACCCACAGGGCCATACCGGCGATGCTCATCGCAAGGCCGCGCACGCGGTTCGGGTACATCTCGCTCAGGAGGACGAAGACGACGGCGCATATGGAAATGGCGGTGCTGAACACATACAGGAGGAAGAAGGTCAGCAGGAAGCCGTTGCCAAGGCCGAGCTCAGCGCCCTTGAAGAAGTACAGGGCGATGGCCAGAAGGCATATGATCATAGAGCTTACGCCCCAGTAGACCAGCTGTTTACGGCCTACCTTGTCGATAATCACGGTGGCGATGATGGTCGTCAGGAAGTTCACCACGCCGACGAGCACGGTGGACAGCAGGGAGACGTCACCGGTCATTCCGGCATCCTCGAAGATCTTGGGGCCGTAGTAAAGGACGGCGTTGACGCCCATAAACTGGCCGAGGATAGCGATTGCGCAGCCGATGAGGACGGCCTTGAATATGCCGGGCTCGAAGATTTCCTTCCAATTAGCCTTCACCTCGCTGCCGATGGAGGCGAGGGTCTCGTCGGCCTGCTTGGAGGCCTCGGCTTCAGTGATATAGATCCTCTGCAGGATTACGGATGCTTCGGCGCCGCGGCCCTTGACCAGCAGCCAGCGGGGACTCTCGGGGATGAAGAAAATCACCACGAGGAATATAAGGTCGGGAATCAGGTTGCAGCCGAGCATTCCCCTCCAGTACTCGGAGTTGAACATATTGGTCATCAGCGAGCCGCTCACGCTCTCGTCTACATTCTTGTATATCAGGAAGTTGACAAGATATGCCAGCAGGAAGCCGAGGGTGATCATAAGCTGGTAGAGGGCCACCAGGGTGCCGCGCTTGCTTGCCACCGAAACCTCGGAGATGTACATAGGGGAGACGATGGAGACTACGCCGATACCGAAGCCGCCGAACATACGGAAGACAACCAGCTGGGAGAAGTTGGCCGCCACGGCGCATCCAAATGCGGAGATGCTGAACATAAGGGCGGCGATGAGCATCGTCTTCTTGCGGCCGATGCCGTCGGAAAGTACGCCGGCGAAGAGCACGCCGATGATGGAACCGATGAGGGCGCAGCCCACATACCAGCCCTCCTGGATGGAGTCGAGGGCGAACTGGGTGGTGACGGCCTTGGTGGTTCCTGAGATGACGGCCGTGTCATATCCGAACAGGATGCCGCCGATGGCGGCGACCACTGCCAGGAACACGACATAGCCCATATTCACTTTTTCTTTAGCCATAACTATTTGATATTGAAGTATTCTTTGTAACGGTCATAGAGGTGTCCGGCCTGCAGGTAGGCGGAGTTGGGGCTGAGGAAGTGGGAGAATTCGAAGGTGATGGCCTTGTCGTAGCCGCACCTCTTGGCAGCCTCGAGCTTCATACGGAGCTTGTCGAACTTGATGGGGAAGAAGCGGATGGGCATATCGCGGTCGAAGGTCTCCGCGTTGGTCCAGCACTGCATCCCATAGCGGTCGGCGAGCTTCTTGTTGACGGTGAAGAAGGCGTCGAGCTCGTCGTAGTCGATGTGGCCGTCCTGGAAGGCGCAGGCGTCCACGAACTCGTGGATGCCGTCGAATATCTCATTCCATTCCTTCTCGTGCTGGGCTACGGAAACGCCGTCGTCCTTGGTGAGCTTGCCGCCCGCCGCTGCGACAGCTTTCTTGCCGTCGATCCAGGGGGAGATGAAGGTGGGCAGGCCGCCGGAGACCTCCTTGCACTGGCGTCCCATCGTGCGGAAGGACTCGATGGCGCCCTTGGTGGCGCGGGAAATCTCGCCGCTGATGTACCAGCCGCCGAAGCTGTCGTATTTGCTGCCGTAGTTCTCCCAGATTTCGTCGATAACATATTTGTTAGACTCCACCTCGTAGCTCATATCGCCTGTGTCCCAGTACTTTCCGGAGTCATACAGGCCTAGCCAGAATTTCATTCCATACTTCTGCGCGAGGCGGCAGAACATATCTATCAGGTCCACCGAAGGCATATAGGCGCCCTTGCCGAGGAGGTACTTGGAAGGGTAGGTGATGAACTTGCGGTAGCCGCAGCGGATGTCGATGACCGTGTCTATGCCTATGGCCTTCATCGCGGCGAAATCCTTGTCCCATTCGGCCTCGCCCCAGTTCTGGTGGGGGATGTCGTGGGAGATTTCGTCGAGGAAGGTGCCGGTGATGGGCAGGGCTTCACCCTTGGGGATTATATACTTGGTTTCCAAGGAGTTGTCCTTGCGGGGCTTGGATGCTGCCGAAAGAACGGGCGCCGCTGCCAGGGCTGCTGCGCCCAGGCCTGCGGCCTTGAGGAACTGTCTTCTGTTTTCCATTGCTATTTCAGTTTGAAATATTCCATATATCGGTCATACAGGTGGCCGGCCTGCAGGTAGGCCGACTGGGGGCTGATGAAGTGCGAGAACTCGAATGTTATGGCCTTCTCGACCCCGCATCTCTTCGCTGCTTCGAGCTTCATACGGAGCTTGTCGAACTTGATGGGGAGGAACTTGATGGGCATATCGCGGTCGAAGCTTTCGCAGTTGGTCCAGCTGTGGATGCCCCATTTGTCGGCGAGCATCTTGTTCACGGAGATGTAGTCCTCGATCTCGTCGTAGTCGTTATATCCGTCCTGGAAGGCGCAGGCGTCGACGAATTCGTGGATGCCGGAGAATATTTCGTCCCAGTCGCGCATATGCTCCTCAATCCTGGGATTCTCGGCGCGGCGCAGCTGGGCGGACTGGGCGGAGACGCCCTTGATGCCTTCGATGATGGGGGAGATGAAGGTCGGGAGGCCGCCGGAGAGGTCCTTGCACTGCTTGCCGAGCTGGCGGTAGCCGTCGATGGCGCCCTTGGAGGCGCGGGAGATTTCGTAGCTGAGGTACCAGCCCTTGAAGCTCTTGTAGTGGCCGTAGCGCTCCCAGAGCTCGTCGATTATGAACTTGTTGATTTCGATTTCGTTGTTGTAAACGCCTGTGTACCAGTATTCATCGGAGTCGTAAAGGCCTATGTACAGGGCCATTCCGTGCTTTTCGGCAAGGCGGCAGAACATATCCACAAGGTCGACCGAGGGCATATAGTAGCCTTTTTTGAGAAGATAGGGCGAGGGGTAGGTCATGAACTTGCGGAGACCGCAGCGGATGATGATGACCGTGTCGATGCCCATCGCTTTCATATACTGGAAGTCCAGGTCCCATTCGGCTTCGCCCCAGTTCTGGTGGGGGATGTCGGTGGATATTTCGTCGAGGAAGGTGCCGGTGATGGGGACGGCGTTGGCCTTTTCCACTATCAGGGTGCTTTCAAGGCCGGTTTTCTTCCTGACGGGGTCGGAGCAGGAACCCAGTACCGGTGCTGCCGCCAGCGCCGCTGCTCCCAGTCCGGCCGTTTTCAGAAATTGTCTTCTGTCAGTCATAAAGTATTGGTTTTAGTTTTATATCCAAAAGGCAAATATAAAAAATGTCGGGGAGAATTCCGATAGAAAAAGTTGAAAAAAATGAAATAAAAAAGACGATTTATGAAAAAATTTTAAAAATATTGATTTTGTAATGAAATTTTGTTATATTTGTGCAATATTGGGAATTGCGTTATATGCGTAGCATATTTTTTATGGCAGCGGCTCTTGTGCTTCTCTCCTGCTCGGGAGGGAACGAAACCCTGTCATATGCGTTCCCGGACCAGCCTAAGGGCTCTTCGCAGGAGGTGACATCCGGCGATCCGTCGCAGGAGCTCTCTTGCTCGGAGGACCCTTCGGATGAGCCGCAGCCCCAGGACCCTTCCGGGGATGCTCCCCAGGGCAAGCGCTGCTTCATATGGGTCGATTCGTATGCCAATATGTATGAGCTGGCCAACAGTGAGGACAACATCCGCCGCGACCTGCGCAAGGCTGCGGACTGCGGTTTTACGGACATCGTCGTGGAGGTGCGTTCCTCTTCCGGAGGCCTTTTCTACAAGAGCGATAACGGCGACCCGGTCAAATGGCTCAGCGCCTACCGCGGCTCGGACTATATCAAGATAACCCGCACGGCGACTTTCGAGGCCACGAGCTCGGCCTGAGGGTGTATGCCGCCTTCCAGACCTTCTGCGGCGGCTTCACCAGCAGCTGGGGCTCCACCGGCCCGGTCTATGACCACCCCGAGATGCAGAAGATGGTCACGGTGCTCAACACCTCCTCGGGCCTTAAAAGTATGATGAACGTAACGACTGCCGAGACGTCGGAGACTTTCATCAAGTTCCTCAATCCGGTGGATCCGGATGTGCAGGACTACCTGCTTGCCCAGCTGCGGGACCTTGCTGCATATTCCTCCACAGGCCTTGACGGCATAATTCTCGACCGCGGGCGTTTCTATGGCTACCAGTCGGATTTTTCCGACCTGACCCGAGCTGAATTTGAAAAGTACATAGGCAAGAGCGTCGACAAATGGCCCGATGACGTCTGTCCTCCCGGCTGGGGCTTTGACACGGCTGCAAAGACCGTGGTGGAAAGCCTGCCTTCGCCGCTTCCGCCCTATCACCTTAAGTGGCTGGAATTCAGGGCCAAGGTCATTCACGACTTTATGGAGAAAGCCCGCGCGGCAGTTAAGGACGTGGACCCCGGCCTTGATTTCGGAGTCTATGCGGGCGGCTGGTATTCAAGCTATTACCCCAACGGAGTCAACTGGGCCAGCCCCCGGTATGACCCCTCGAAGGAATTCAGCTGGGCCACTGCCTCCTACAAGGACTATGGCTATGCGGACCTTATGGACGTGCTGATAATAGGCGCATATGCCCAGGCCTGGGCCGTGTGGGGCGAGACCGAATGGACGATGGAAGGCTTCTGCACCCTTGCAAAGAAGCGGGTGATGGGTGCGGCCGGTCTGCTGGTGGGCGGCCCCGACGTGGGCAACTGGGACCCTTCGGACGTCGTTCCCTTCGAGGACGAGTGCCAGGACATCGTCAGCAGCGTGACGGTGTGCGGCGCCATAATGGATGCATATTTCCTGTTTGATATGTGCCACCTGCGCATCAGCGACCAGTGGAAATATGCCAGGGAAGGAATTAACAACTATAATAACCAAAAATAACCATTTTTTTATGAAGTATCGTGTATTAGCTGCACTCCTGGCAGTGTTCACCTGCTTCGAGGCTTTCGCCCAGAACGTGACGGGAACCGTTACGGACGAGGAGGGAGAGCCCCTGGTGGCCGTGACCGTTATGATCAAGGGCACCCGCAATATGGTGATGACCGGCTCCGACGGCCGCTACACCATTGCCGCAAAGCAGGGAGATGTCCTGGAGTTCTCCATGATCGGTATGAAGACGCAGAAAGTCCCTGTCTCCGGCCAGACCATGGACGTGACCATGGAAGACGATGCCCTCGCCCTTGACGAGGCGG
>CACZBP010000109.1 GCA_902779495.1 uncultured Bacteroidia bacterium | reverse complement strand
CGGCGACATCATCTGCGACAACGTCGATTTCTGGGGACGTATGACAGGCAGCCTCTACCTGCGTGACACCCTCACCCTGAAGGCAGGATGCACCGTGGCAGGCGACCTTCACATCAAGAGGCTCGTGGTCGAGCTCGGAGCCCGTTTCGACGGCAACTGCAAGATGCTCGCAGACGGCGAGTTCGACAAGCTTGCAGGCAATGTGGTGGCCCCCAAGGCCTCCCAGCAGCCCGTGAAGCCCATAGTGGCAGGCACCCCGATCAACACTTCTTCCAAGCCCCTCTCCGGAGGAATCCCCGTACAGAATTAACGAAAACAGCCGGCCATAAAGGTCGGCTGCCTGGTACTGGGTAGGAGAATCGAACTCCTATTGCGAGATTGAGAATCTCGAGTACTAACCGTTATACGAACCCAGCATTTCCGTTAGGGAATGCAAAGATACGCAAAAAATTTTTACCTGCAAATTTTTTTTAACGATATGACACTTATCAAATCCATTTCCGGCATCAGAGGCACCATAGGAGGCGCCCCCGGTAACGCACTCACCCCCATTGACATCGTCAAATTCACCGCTGCATATGCAGCGACATTGCCCAGCCGCAAGCCCGCACCGAATGGCCCCAGGTACAAGATAGTGGTAGGAAAGGACGCCAGGATGTCAGGTGATATGGTGGAGCAGTTGGTTGTGGGAACCCTCATAGGCTGCGGCATCGACGTGGTCAAGTGCGGATTCGCATCCACTCCCACCACAGAAATGGCAGTGCTCTTTGCAGGTGCAGATGGCGGTATCATCCTCACCGCCAGCCACAATCCCCGTCAGTGGAACGCCCTCAAGCTCCTCAACGACAAGGGCGAGTTCCTTACTGCGGTGGAAGGCCAGGCAGTCCTCGACCTCGCAGAAAAAGAGGACTTCAACTTTGCTGAAGTGGATGAACTGGGCACAATCACCGAGGAAGACTTCACCGACAAGCACCTCGATGCAGTCCTTGCCCTTGAAGCCGTCGATGTCGAGGCCATAAAGGCCGCAGGATTCACCGTGGTGGTGGATGCCATCAACTCAGTCGGCGGAATCATAATGCCCAGACTGCTTAAACGCCTGGGTGTCAAGTGCATAGGCCTCAATTGCAATCATACCGGCGACTTCGCCCACAATCCCGAGCCGCTGCCTGCGAACCTCGTGGACCTTTGCGAAACCGTCAAGAAGGAAAAGGCCGATCTCGGCGTGAGCGTAGACCCTGACGTGGACCGCCTTGCCTTCATATGCGAGGACGGCGAGCCCTTCGTGGAGGAATACACCCTCGTCAGCGTAGCCGACTACCTCTGCTCGCTTGCCCAGAAGGAAGGAAAGCCCATCGCAACGGTGAGCAACCTGAGCTCCACCCGCGCCCTTCGCGATGTCACGGAGGCTCACGGCGGCAAGTACTATGCTTCAGCCGTCGGCGAAGTGAACGTGACGACCCTGATGCACAAGGTGGACGCCCTCATAGGCGGAGAAGGCAACGGAGGCGTCATATATCCTGCCATCCACGCCGGCCGCGACGCGATGGTCGGAGTCGCCCTGTTCCTGAGCAACCTCGCCCATAAGAAACTCTCCGTGAGCGAGTTGAAGAAGACCTATCCGCAGTATTTCATCGCCAAGAACAAGATCCAGCTCAGCGATCCGGCACTCATTGAGAAGATATTGTCAGAGCTCAAGAGCATATATGCCAAGGAGGACGTGAACACCATAGACGGCGTTAAGATCAGCTTCGAGGCTGAGCGCAAGTGGGTCCACCTGCGCAAGTCCAACACCGAGCCCATCATCCGCATCTATGCCGAAGCCCCCACTATGGAGGCTGCCGAGGCTCTCGGAGAGGAGATCATCGCCGTGGCGAAGAAGATCATAGGCTGATGTTCTCATTCCGAACGACCCCGCTGGAAGACCAGCTTGACAAGGCCCTGCTTGACGGCAGGGTCGGTTGCTTCTGCACCCAGAACTGCTGGGACACCCTGAGGGACAGGTATATGTATGACCTCTTCCGGGAAAGGGGCAACCTCGAGGTTGTCTTCACGCCGCACGACACCGAGCTCACTCCGGGCACCAACCACATATCCTTCGAGAAGGAGGCTCTGGAGGGGCTCAGCGCCGTAGTGGTCGAAATCCAGGATGTCGGGGCAAGATATTTCAACTACACCAAGGACGTCTGCCGGCTGATGTGCTGCCTCGCACAGATGGGAGAGGACTCCCCCGCCCTGTATATAGTCGACCACATCAACCCCGCAGGCCGGTTCGTGGAGGGTTCCATCCCCAGTGGCGAGAGTGAGGAATTCGTCCCGAAAGTTGCTCACCGCCACGGACTTACACTCGGCGAGCTGTGCAACCTCTATTATTCTGAAATCGGTGCGAAGTTCCCCTTGCACGTGATTTCCGCACTCGCCTCCGATGCCACCCGGCAGATTATGCCCTGGACCATCGCGCCCGCTTCCGACATCCCCGGGATGTTCACCTGCTATATGTACAGCGGCGGCGGCCTGTGGAACAACACGACCATAACCCCGGCAATCGGCACCGCGCGACCGTATGAGTATATAGGTGCGCCTTTCATCAAGCCGGGCCAGCTGGAGACCGTCCCCCGCCCCGACGGCGTGCTGATGCGTCCCTGCTCCTTCAAGCCTTCCGCCGGCCGCTATGCGGGCGAGCGTTGCTATGGCTACCAGATTATGCTCCAGCCCGGAGCGGAATACCATTCCCTGCTCCACACGCTGCAGCTTATGCACTATTTCCTGGGCCGCTACTCCCAGTTCGAAATCGCCCCGGAATTCTGGCGCAAGCTCTCCGACCCCGTCCTAAAGACCTACCTCGAAGGCGACATCTCCTTCCAGGACGCCCGCGAGCACGTCAAGGCCGAGGAGCAGAAGTGGATCCGCAAGGCCAAGCGCTTCTCCCTCTACCCCGACCAGCCGGTACGGATGAAATAACACTTTTTTCAATTTTTTTTGCTGTCGTTGATAGATTCCGTTTCGCTGAATGCTATAAATAAGCAGAAAACGGAAAACAAACAACAAAAAAAATTATACGACTATGAAAACTTTTAATGCTATCGGTATTGCGCTCGCCGCGATTATGACTCTCTCCGCAGTCAATGTTTATGCCCAGGATGAACTCACCAATAAGGAGCGCAGGCAGATTAAGAAGGAACTCAAGGAATCCCGCAAGTCCCTCTATCAGAAATCCGAAAGGGCAATCCGCAAGGAGGCAAAGAAACTCACCAAGGAAGGTTGGAAGAGTATGGACCTCCCTCTGGACAAGATGATTCAGAGGAGAAATGAGAAACTCTGGCAGGATGACGCAGCAGGATATCCGAAGTATATCCACTCTTCAGTGACTGCTACCGGCGGCTCCTATGCAGCAGCCAACACCTCAGCCAGGACCCAGGCAATCGTTGATCTCGCCTCCCAGATTCAGTCTACGGTCGCAGCTATGATTGACCAGTCAATCGCCAACGACGAAACTTCCCCTGAGATGGGAGCCTCCATCAGTCAGACCCTTTCAGATGCAAAGATCATTGTCGCACAGAAACTTGGCAGGATTGTCAACACCGGGACAATGTACAGGCTTCAGAACAAGAAAGTCTATGAAGTGAGATCCACCTACATCTATGACATGCGTCAGGCAGCTGACCTTGTGGAAGAGGCTGTTATGGAAACACTTCAGGACAAGTCCGACAAGCACCGCGAGGAATTCAACAAACTGTTCGATTTCGACCGCTTCTCGGAAGCCTATGAGAACCAGCACTTTGATGAAGACCTTTAGTAGCCCGTCTACCCTGACATAACTCCGCCGGCACCGGCGGAGTTTTTTAATTTAATTATATGATAACCAGCGATTATTGACTATATTTGTAAAAACTAATATTGATAACCGTGATGAGTCAGTCGGCTGCCCCTCTCCACCCATATCGGCAACTATCTGACAATCAGATAGTTTCACTCTTGTCTAGCAACAATAGCGATGCTATTGTGTGGTTCTTTTATGAAAGGTGCTGGCCAATTTTCCAATATCACGTCTACAAGCTCTTCCCCCAGGGACAGGATGTGGAAGAACTCGTAAATGAGTTTTACCTGCATATGAGCCAGGACAACTGGCACAGGCTGAAAACTTTCAACGGTTCATCCAAGTTAACTACGTGGATATCCGTGGTTTCATATCGGTTTTTCAGAAATTTCAAGCATTCCAAGATAGATTCCTCCGGGCTCATCACTATAAATGATAAATGGGAGTCCTATGTGGGTGACTGGGTCCAGGAAAGTGATGCCGGTATGAGCATGGACATTTCCTCCGCTCTTGCTGAAATTCCTTCTGAAAGGGACAGGGTGATAGCCAGGGAACTGATAGTGGAAGACAAAGCCCCCCAGACAGTTGCCAAAAGGTTCGGACTGGGAGTTGACTATATCTATACCATCAAGAACCGGATTATAAAAAGAATTAAGGAAAGGTTAAAAAGCTACAGTGATGATTGACGAAGAAAAACTTGCAGCATTTATTGACGGCTCTGCATCTGATAAAGAAACGGAGGAAGTCCTTCGGGATCTCACCCTGTCTGAAGAGTCCTCAGAGGAATGGCGGCAATGTCAGGTAGCCGCCTCCCTTGCAGGAACCACCCCTGCCAGAGCAGCGGATCTGGATAGGGCCAGAGCTTTCGTATCCAAACAGAAAGTCCATAAATTTCCGGTTTTCCGAACGATATCCATCGTAATGGCCATTGCGGCATCCATGCTGGTAGTAGCCCTTGTCGTCGTCCCTCGCTGGAATGCCAAGGAACCTATGTATGCCGAAAACGGAAAAGACATCCCGACTTCGGATGAACAAATTGCCGGGCAGGCCCCTGCTGACACTCCGGCCCTGACGCCTCAGGTCATTTCAGGTGAGACGGAACCCGCTCCCCAGAGTGGCTCTGTCATAGAGGATAACGTCTCGACAGCCGCCCCAAGTGTTGTTATCCGCAGGGAACTTGAAATGATCCGTCCCTCAAAAGACATTTATTCTGTCCGCGTTTCCCATCCTGAACGTCATTTCGTATTCCGCTGGCAGACATCCGGTGCAGAGTATTCCGAGATAATTCTCCTTGACGCCGAGGGAAATCTCATCGCCAAAGACAAAGGTGAGACACTCACCGAAATGAGCATTGAAGCCGGAAAGTTGCTTTCGTACGGTGAAGTCCACTGGAGGGTCAAGACAGTCTTCGAGGGCGGCGACTCTTCACAAAAAACAGGAGTAGTAACCTTCACAAAAGCCGAGTAATGAAAAGAATAGTCTTCATAATCGCACTCGCATCAGCCTGCGGGACCATTTGCGCACAGACATCCAAGGTTGGAAAACTGTCCATCGGCAAAGGGTCTGGCAAGGACAGGAGTACTACTATCAACAACAGTGGCAGTTCTTCCTTCAAACCGCCTATCCTCGAGATTGTCGGTGATCCTGTGTTTGAAGACGCGGATGGCAATAACGCCATCAATGCCGGTGAACAGTGCCGTATAGTCCTGACTGTCAAGAACTCCGGGCTGGGACCGGCAACCGGGCTCAAGTCGGCCGTCAAGCTCTCCGGAACCACCCAGGGAGTCTCGGCCAGGAACGGTGAGCGCTTGCCGGACATCCCCGTGGGAGGAACGTCCTCGGTAGTTTTCCCTATCACCGCCGGGCTGAACACTGCCGACGGCTCCATGAATATCGAATTCGCCATTGACGAGCCTAAAGGATTCGGGACTGAACCGCGGATAATGGCCATCCAGACCCGTTCATTCAAGGCCCCTAAGGTGGTGATGGCGTCTTATCAGGTGGCTGGCAGCGGAGCAAACGTCCTTAAGAAAGCAAGCATTTTCGAATTCCAGGCAGTAGTCCAGAATCTGAGTTATGGACGGGCCGATGACGTTTCCATCGATCTGCGTCTCCCTGAGGATGTCTACCGTATTGACGGCGATGCCGAGCCTTTGGGGAACTTCTCCCTGGAACCGGGCGAATCCAGGCTCGTAT
>CACZBP010000108.1 GCA_902779495.1 uncultured Bacteroidia bacterium | reverse complement strand
CTTTTCGACAGGATCCGGCAGTCCTGGAAGGGCACGGATGTGAGACTGTCCATTCCCGAATTCGAGGTGTCGTCCGAGACAGGGCTGAAAGACATCCTGGAAGTGATGGGAATAAAGAAGGCATTCGACGGTGCGGACTTCTCAAGGATGACCGATGCGGACATCTATGTCGAGGATATATTCCAGAAGGCTAAGATAAACGTTGATGAAAAAGGTACTGAGGCTGCGGCCGTGTCCGTTGCAGAGTTGTCGGCGACATCACCGGGCACGCCTGAGGTAATCCCCGACCCCGTTATATTCACCGCCGACCGCCCGTTTGTGTATATCGTCTCGGAACGCTCCACCGGCGCCATCCTCTTCGTTGGAGTTTTCGGCGGAAAATAAAAGAATCACCTTGCGTTCGGGTCGATGCCCCGGTGCCAGAAGAGGGGGGTGATGTCGGCGCGGTGGTGGTAGAGGCGCTGGTTGGTGGTGGTTTTGTTCAGGGGGCCGAGGGCGGCGATGTAGGGGCCGACCTTGACGTAGTCGAAGACATCGTAGAAGTCGTCTTCGACGGCCATCCGGCCGGAGTAGACGGCCAGTTCCACACCATAGCGGGAGCGGATGTAGGATGCCAGGCGCTTAAGGGTCTCGGGATCTTTGCCTTCCCCCAGGAACAGGAAGCAGTTCACGCCGAAGTTGTCGGCGAACATCCTGTCGATGGCGGCCTCGTCGAGGACTTCGCCTATGTCCTCACGCAGCCACGGGGAGTGGCACCCTTCGCAATTACCCCGGCAGTTGCTGATTTCAACCGCCAGGGTAACTTTTCCGGGTATTTCCTCCATGACCACCGAGGTCATAGCGGGGACATACTTCAGCATTCCACCTTCGCCGAAGCCGGCTCGTCGATGTAGAATCGGTGGGAGGCCTCTTCCTGCCTCATCTCGCTGAAGGAGGAGACCCTCTTGAGGTAGCCTATGACACGGGTGAGGTAGTCAAGGTTGTGGCTGCCGCACTTGGGGCAGACGGTGAGGGTGTCCTTGCTGATGTAGCCGCAGTCGTTGCAGACGGTGTTGCGGCAGTTGAAGGTGAAATAGTTGGTGCCGTAGTGGGCGGCGACGTTCAGCAGCTGCCTGTACTGGTCCTTGGTCAGGTGCTCTGCGATGTTCATATGCAGGGCGGAACCGCCGTCAAGATACTTCACATACTCCTCGCCGTGGAGCTTGAACTTGTCCACGATGGAGAGGCTCTCGTCCTCGGGATTGTAGAAGTAGGAGCTGTACATATTGTGCTCCGGGGAGACGAAGTAGCCGTCCTTCTTGTCCCACTTATAGTTCTTGCCGGAGAGGTTCTCGCCGGGGACGAACTCGGTGTTGAACATACACTCGCGGGTGCGGTCCTTGCGGTTGGCGACGTTGATGGTCTCGAGGAGGCCGTTGACAAACTCCTTGTAGGCGTCGTTCGGGGAGATCTTGAGGCCGAGGAACTCGGCGGCGTCGGTCATACCGTTGACACCTATGGTGAGGTACTGCCTCTTCATATCGATGAAGCCGGCCTTGTAGACATCGAGCATATCGGCCTTGAGGAAGTCCTTGATGATCTCGTTGAAGGCGGTCTGGTACTTGTGGACGCGCTCGGTCATCTCGGCCACGTCGGCGTGGACGGCGGCATAGAGCTCGTCGCGGTCATAGACCAGGGACTTGGGAAGGGCCTTTCCGGGCTCGAGTTCCACGCCCTTGTCCTTGAAGAAACGGCGGGCGGCGTTCTGGATGACGCGGTTGAGGTTGATGGTCATCACGGACTTGGAACCGGTTGACACAGAGGCGGTTCCCATCGAATACTGGTGGGTCGTGTGGTTGTGCTCCTCGTCTTCCATATCCTTCAGGGAGTTGCGCAGGCGGCAGCAGCTGGAGAGGCTGTCCGGGCTGTTGGAGATGTAGCAGAAGAAGCTGTGGCCCTTGGCCCACATCTCGGCTGTGAAGTCGGCATACTCCTTGTCGGCGTAGTCGTCTCCGCCGTCGGTCAGAAGGGCCATCGTCTCCACCGGGAAGGTGAGGATATAGTGGTTGCGCTCCTCGTTGAACCAGTTCATAAAGTGCTTCTGGAGCCAGGAGAGGGTCTCCCACTTGGGGGCGCTGCCGTCGGGGAAGCGGAAATCGCTGAAGACGCCTTCGAAATAGGGCTTGTCGAAGTAGCCTATGTTCCAGAAGACGGTCTGGTAGCCGCGGTTGCCGGCGGGCATGTTCATCGAGTGGACCACCTGCTGGAAGCAGTTGTCTATCACCTTGGTGAGGGTGCGCTGCTTGGCGTTGTTCTCCACCACCTGGTCGAGCTTGTCGAGATAGTCATCGCCATAGTCCTTGCGGATGAAGTAGTCCATATACATCAGGAACTCGGGGGTCGCAACCGCGCCCATGAACTGGGAGGATATGGAATACACCAGGTTGATGAATTCACCGCAGAAGGACTTCAGGTCGGTGGGGGCCACGGACACGCCGCCCAGCTCGCGGAGGCCGCTCACCAGGAAGGGATACATCGTGATGGCGACGCAGTAGGGATAGCCCGGGGTGCCGGACTCGTCGTGCTTGTAGAGGGTGTGGTCCTCAAGGTCCTTGACATACTGCTGGGCAAGGGTGCGGCCATAGAGGGCCTTGATCTTGTCCTGCATGATGTAGCGGTTCTGCTTGATGTTGTTCTCCTTGTAGAGCTCCTGGCCGAGGGTCACGATGTTCTTGCGGGTGACATTGGCGTTGGCGTCGAACTTGGAGCCGGTGGCGGCGTTGGAGGCCTTGATATAGTCGCGGATGAAGTCGCGTTTCTTGCGAAGGTCGAGGCCGGCGTCGAATTTCTCAATATATTCCACCGCGGCCTTCTTGTTGATGGACATCAGGGAATCGACGACCTGGCGCCTGATTTCCTTGCTGGTGATGCCATCATATATGTAAAGGTTGTCGGTGATTGAGACCACCACTTCCTCGGGGGCTGTCTGGCCCGTGCCCCTGTAGGCTTCGCGGATACCGCGCATCAATTTTTCCTTGTCGAATTCTTCGACGGTTCCGTTGGTTTTACGTACGTCCATTGCTATGTTATATTTCTATGCTTCAGCTAAAAATAGGGCTAAAAAGGTTCGGACCACGGGGAATAGTCCGAACTCTTCAAGTGCAAAATTACGCAAGGGATTCATATATTCAAAGAAAAAACCAAATAAAAGTTATCAACATACTTATCAACAATGCTTAAACGCCTATATATTAATCGTTTAACTCGTTTTTAGCCCATTTTGTCAATTTTGAATATATAAAAATTGACTATTCAGGGGCCTTTTCCGGCCGGAAGGCGCAGGGTAGCAAATTATATCCTTTTTGCGATGTATTCTTATTAATAATTATTAACTTTGCCCTTTGTTTGGAAAGAAGTATATAAAACCAAAATAATGGCAAACAAAAAATTCAATCTGAAGTATTGTGTGTTCCTGCCGCTGGTGCTGGCAATCACAATATTCCTGTGGGCCGTTCCGGTCACTTTCTTCGGAATTGACGGCCTGACCGTGGTCCAGCAGAGGGTCATCGCCCTGTTCGTTTTCGCAGCCCTGATGTGGATATTCGAAATCATCCCCAACTGGTCCACCTCCCTTCTGGTCATAGTGATATCCCTGCTGACCATATCCAACAAGGGAATAGGCCTTTTCTGCGACCCGCAGTATGGCGAACTCGTCAAGTACAGCCGCATAATGTCCTCGATGGCAGACCCTGTGGTGATGCTGTTCCTGGGTGGCTTCGTGCTGGCAATTATGGCTGAGAAATATGGCCTCGACGTCACGATGGCCCGCGCCCTGCTGAAGCTTTTCGGCACCAAGCCCGAAATCGTGCTGCTGGGCTTCCTGATAATGATATCGGTCTTCTCGATGTTTATGAGCAACACCGCCACCGCCGCTATGATGCTGGCCCTTCTGACCCCGGTGCTCTCCAAGCTGCCGGCCGATGACAAAGGCAAGATAGGCCTGGCGCTGTCCATCCCCGTGGCGGCCAACCTCGGAGGTATAGGAACCCCCATCGGAACCCCTCCGAACGCCACAGCCAAGGGCGCCCTCGAGCAGGCCGGCATCGACGTATCCTTCGGCGACTGGTGCGTGCATATGATCCCCTATGTCATCATTATGATCGTCATCGCGTGGATCATCCTGCGCGTGTTCTTCCCCTTCAAGACCAAGAAGCTCGTCCTCGAGATCCCCGAGAGCAACCGCCAGAAAGACTGGAAGCTCTATGTGGTGTGGATCACCTTCGTCGGCACCATCCTCCTGTGGGCCACCGAGCAGCTTACGCATATCAATTCCAATATCGTAGCCCTCATTCCCCTTGGCGTATTCACCGCCACCGGACTTTTCGGCAAGGAAGAGATCAAGGAGATCAACTGGAACGTGCTGTGGCTCGTCGCGGGAGGTTTCTGCCTCGGCTACTGCCTGCAGGACACCGGCCTTGCCAAGACCCTCATCCAGGCTATCCCCTTCGGTGAAATGAGCGTCGTGCTGGTGCTTATCGTCGCCGGCCTTGTGTGCTACCTGCTGTCGAACTTCATCAGCAACTCCGCCACCGCCGCCCTGCTCATCCCTATCCTCATAGTGGTGGCCAACGGTATGGCAGACCCCACAGCAGCCAACAACGCCTCCTTCCTGGCCCTGGGCGGCACCCAGGCGATGATAATCTTCATCGCGGTGTGCGCCTCCATCGCAATGCTCTTCCCTATATCAACACCTCCGAACGCCATCGCATCGGCGACCGGTATGGTGGAGACCAAGGATATGACCAAGGTGGGCCTCATCATCGGTTTCATCGGCTTCGTGCTGGGCTATTTCTGGCTCACCAAGGTGTTCCCTTTCTGATAACATAACTTATTCGATATGAAGAAAATACTTTTGATTGTCTCTGCTCTGGCCCTTTCCCTCGCCGCTATGGCGCAGGAAACCGAGGCCCCCAAGTTCAGCTTCAAGCAGACAGGTTTCATGAGCACCCCCAAAGTGGGAGCCTACATCATCGGTTCCTACAAGTACAGTGACCTCGAGGGTGCCAACGGCGGTCCCGGCTTCGGCCTGCGGCTTATCCGTGCATATGTGGACGGCAGCATATTCAATGATTTCAAGTACCGCGTCCAGTTCCAGGCCGGCGGCGGAACCCCCCACGTGAAGGACTACTACATCGAGTGGGCCCGCTGGAAGGAATTCTCCGTCAAGGTCGGTCAGTTCAAGAGGGCATTCACCTTCGAGAACCCTATGAACCCCTGGGACGTGGGTGTAGGTGACTTCTCCTTCCTCGTGCAGAAGTTCGCCGGTATGGGCGACCGTCTGGGCGAAGCCAATATGGGCGGCCGTGACCAGGGTCTCCAGATCCAGGGCGACCTCTTCCCCATCGGAGAGGACAAGTACCGTCTGGTCCACTATCAGTTAGGAGTTTACAACGGCCAGGGCATCAACGCCACCGACGTCAACAAGGCCAAGGACCTTATCGGAACGCTCCAGTTCCAGCCCCTCAAGGGATGGTACATCGGAGCATTCGGATGGATGGGGTCCTGGACCAACGGCAGCGGCGTGGAGCTCAAGCGCCAGAGGGTCAGCTTCGGCACCAGGTTCGATATGGACAACTGGACTTTCCGTGCTGAATATGCGATGGCCATCGCTGGTGAGAAGCAGGAGAGCGGCGCAGCCGACGCCCTTTACGTCACCGCCGGCATCCCCGTCCTGAGCTGGCTGAAGGTCTACCTCAAGTGGGACGAGTTCCGCAGCGCAGCCACCGCGGCCACCAGCCACGATATGTATTCCGGCGCCCTGAACTTCCGCCTCCACAAGAACCTCAACTTCCAGCTTGAGTACCGCCACCACATCAACCAGCTCCTCCCCAGCCCTCACTACAACGAGATCTGGGTCCAGACCTACATCCGCTGGTAAGTTCCCGCAGGACACTTTTGCGGCCGCCCCGGTTTACGGGACGGCCGTTATTGTTATGTCCCCGCGGACCGGCATTAAGACCGTCACCGCTAAGCAGCTTTTTCAGAACTAGAAATAGAAACGGACGCTGACGGTAGCGTCGTTGAAGCCATAATTGAACAACCCTTCCTTGATGTATGCCGTGGTTCCCTTTGCCGTATATTTATTTTTCGAG
>CACZBP010000107.1 GCA_902779495.1 uncultured Bacteroidia bacterium | reverse complement strand
AGCCGTTGTCAAGAAAGAGAAGTCGGCTTCACGGGCATTCTGTTCAGCGATATTCAATATTGCTGTACCTATTCCTTTATTCCGCCAGTCTTCCCTAACAGCGATGAAGTCAATCTCCAGGCTATTATATCTTTCATCCTTGACGGTAATGGTTCGGTTGCTCAACACAAAAAGAGCAATCGGGGATTCATCTTTCCGGATAATATAGAATTCACAGGGGACCTCACATATGAAGGATAACAGGCCTCCTTGTTTTTTGTGTATCAATTGATCAATCTCCCGGACGCCACAATTAAACAAAGAGAGCGCTTCGATGTCGAACGCTCTCTCTATTACAATATCGTTCCCCTCGCTCATTTCAAACTGATTATCATTTTGTCGGGGAGTGGGGCACGGCCTTTAGTCTTCTGCGTACGATCTTTTTTAGGAAGAGTCTTGGCTATCGCTTCAGCCTGCTTCCCGGAAATCGTCTGCGGTATGTGTCTCTGACCAATCATAAGTCACATCTTTTGTCCTTGCAAATATAAAGAAAAAACACAAAACAGCAAAAAAGTTCGTAAATTAGAGGCGGACAAAAAAGTGCGAATATGAAACACAGACTATTATTGGTTGCTGCCCTGGTGGCGGCGGTCGCCTGCTCCTGCACAAAGGAGGAGCAGTGGTGGCAGCTCAGAGGCGCCGTGCTTTCGGTGGAGGATCTTCAGAGCGTGGACTGGCCGAAGATTGCCAGGGACTGCGGAATCAACACGCTAGGGACGCATATCCATCCCACGCAGGTGTGCGAGTTCCTGGAGTCAGAGAAGGGGCAGGAGTTCCTGCAGGAATGCGAGGAATACGGCATATGCGTCGAGCACCAGCTCCACTCGATGAACGAGCTGCTGCCCAGGGACTTATATGAAGAAGACCCGCAGATGTTCCGGCTCAACGACGAGGGCGTGCGCACTGCCGACTTCAACTGCTGCGTGCACAGCGAGGCAGCCCTTCAGATTATTGCGAAGAATGCCGCGGCCTTTGCCGCCCGGCTGCGCCCGACCAATCACCGCTACTACTTCTGGCTGGACGACGGAGCCCCCACCTGCGTCTGCCCCCTGTGCAAGGAATACTCCGCCAGCGAGCAGGCCCTGATAATAGAAAACCGGATGATAGGAGCCATACGTAAGGTGGACCCGAAGGCCACCCTGGCCCATCTGGCATATGCCAACACGCTTGACGCCCCCGTCAAGGTGAAACCAGACAAGAACATATTCCTGGAATTCGCGCCTTTCTACAGGAATATCGAACATCCTCTGTCGGAGCTGGATGCCCTTCCGCCCGAGGGATATGGCCAGATGACCCACGGACAGAACCTCAAGTATCTGGAAGACAATCTGAAAGTCTTTCCCGCCGAGAGCACCGTCATCCTCGACTACTGGCTCGACGTGTCTATGTGCAGCGGCTGGAAGAAGCCCGCCGTGCAGCTTCCCTGGCATCCCGAAGTCGTCAGGGACGACCTTGCCACATATAAGAAATACGGCATAAGGAATGCTACTTCCTTTGCCGTATATATGGATGATGCCTATTTCGAAAGCTATCCGTCCCTCGCTCCGCTGAAGGAGTATGGGGCCTGCTTCGAGGATTAAGCTATCGGTTGAATTTGAAGCGTATGTCGGCAGGGATCTTCTCCAGGCCGAGGTTCACGCGGTCAGCTTCAAGGTTCTTGTTGTTGCGGGCATAGGCGCTCTCGAACTCAGCGGCCCTGTCATAATCTCCCGTGGCCTGGATCTCAAGCACGAGTGCTGTGAGGTCGGACAGGGCTGACTCCATCTTGTCCAGGTCGAGCGAATACTGCCCGGATGACTTCCTCTGGAAGGCGCCGGCATCGGAGAGGTAGTTGTAGATGATGTTGTTGGCGCGTCCGAGGGGGGAGCCTTCGCCGAAGCGCTCCGAGCGGAGCAGGGAGGCGAAGTACGTCACGAGGGCGTCTTCCCTGGTGAGGATGTGGTGGATGTCGAAGTGGTTCTGGAGCTTGCACACCAGGAGGACTCCGGCGGCATTCGCCTTCACCGTTTCGAAGGTGATGGCAGTGCTGCCAAGCGCCTCTGTCACAGTGCCTTTGCCAGTGACCGTCTCCTTGACGCCGAGGCCGTGGGCCACCTCACGGAACACGGTGTTCCAGAAGAAGGCGTCGAAGGAAAGGTGCTGGGTGGCATCGGGCTCCAGGAGGACGAATCCCGTGGGAGCGACGATGTGGTTGTATTTCGCCTTGATGACGTTCTCCAGTATGATGGAGCGGGTGCCGTGGGCGCGCTGGACGTCGGCGTCGGAAGGCAGGTTGATGGCTATCACCTTCACTCCTGCATTGGCCTTGCCGGCATAATACAGTGCGTCATAGGAGAATATGTTGGAACCTGCGCCGGGCTGGAAGGCCTTGTAGGCCGGGTCGCCGGGGAGGTCCTGCTGGAATTCCGCTATCCTGGAGACATAGGTCATCAGCTCGGCGGTCCTGGCTTCGTTCTTCAGGAGGACGAAGGCGTTGTAGGAACGCTTGATGCCGAAAAGCTGGTCGTCGGCAGCGTCGTTGGGGCCTATCACAAGGTCCATCTTGCTGTCGTCCATATCCAGCCAGGCCAGGGAGCTCTCATAGTAGCTGTCCGTGCGAAGGGCATCTGCCTTGGCAAGGAGATAGGCCTTGACGCTGGGCTTGATGGTGATGTCCGCCGCGGCGGTCAGGTAGTTGACTATCTTGTCGATATTCTCCTTATATGCGTCGTGGAACCAGACTGCCTCCAGCGAACCGTCTTCCTTGCGGCGGATCACCGTGTAGGGGCTGTTCTTGGCGGGCTCGTCCCAGGCTTCGAACTCTTCGGCGGTCATATCGGCAGGGTAGAAGCCGGCACCGGCGGGGCGGGGGCCATAGCCCTCGACGAAGGATTCGCCGGTGAAGCGGTCCCAGGGGCCGTAGTTGATCTGGGCATATGTCTTCTGGGCGGGGTCGGAGATGGCGTCCAGGAAGGACTGTTTGTCGCCGAGATACTGCTTCCAGTAGATGGCGTCGGCCTCGTCCGCGGCAAAACGGTAGAGGTTCAGGACTTCTTTTCCGTTGTCGGTTATTCCGCTCAGATCGGGGGCTTCTATGGTTACGACTGCGTAATCAGCAACTTTCCTGTCAAAGGGTGATTTGCCCGACTTGCAGGCGACTGCCGCTATGATGAGGGCGGCGAAAATGAGTATCTTTTTCATCTCGTTCTTTAAAAAGTCCCGCAAAGGTACGAAAAATCTGTCAAATTATACCTATAGGACTATCAGGAACAGGCAGGCTGCAAGAGCTGCACCGGTGAGGGGGCCGCACACGGGGATCCAGCTGTAGGACCAGCCGCTGTCGCGTTTGCCCTTTATGGGCAGGATGGCGTGGGCCAGGCGGGGGCTGAGGTCACGGGCGGGGTTCATCGCATATCCGGTCGTGGCGCCGAGGGACATACCCAGGGACATAATGACGCAGGTGACGGGGAAGGCGCCGAGGCTGCCCATACCGACATTGGCGTTGCCGGAAGTGCCGAGCATAAGGATTAGGAAAACCAGCACGAATGTGGCTATCATCTCGGAGAAGAAGTTGACGGTCTTGTGCTCAATGGCAGGCATAGTGCAGAAACAGCCGAGCATTCCGTCGGGATTCTTGCTTGTGGCGGCGAAGTGGTCCGCATAGAAAGCATATACCAGCACGGCACCGAGGAAACCGCCGACCATCTGGGCTACGATATAGGGCAGGACCTCCGCCCAGAGGAACTTGCCGGCAAGGGCAAGGCCAAGGGTCACGGCCGGGTTGAGATGGGCGCCGGAGTAGGGGCCGGCGATCAGGACGCCGCACATAACGGCGAAGCCCCAGCCGAGGGTTATGACCACCCAGCCGGCGCCTTGTGCCTTCGACTTATTGAGGGTGCAGGCGGCGCACACGCCGTCGCCAAGGAGCACCAGTACGAGCGTGCCGAGCAGTTCGAACACGCACTTGGAGATAAGGGATACTTCCATATTAGTTTATAAGTTATTGATTGTCCGTTTGATAGCGTCCGCCCAGCCGGCCTTGAGCTCGGCCACCTTCTCCGCGGGAGCGAGAGGGGAGAAGGTCTTTTCGGCCTTCCACTGGCGCTTGATGTCGTCGAGGTCCTTCCAGTAGCCTACGGCGAGGCCGGCGAGGTAGCACGCGCCCATCGCGGTGGTCTCGGTGACCTCCGGGCGGATGACCTTGGTGCCCAGGATGTCGGCCTGGAACTGCATCAGGAGGTTGTTGCGGGAGGCGCCGCCGTCGACCTTCAGCTCGGAGAGCCTGACGGAAGCATCCCTCTCCATGGCGCCCACGATGTCCATAGTCTGGAAGGCGATGCCTTCAAGGGTGGCGCGGGCGATGTGGGCGGCAGTAGTGCCGCGGGTGATGCCGTGGATGCAGCCTTTGGCATACTGGTCCCAGTAGGGGGCTCCCATACCGGTCAGGGCAGGGACGAAGTAGACGCCGCCGTTGTCGGGGACCTGCTGGGCAAGTGCCTCTATTTCAGCGGATGAGCGGATGAGGCCGAGGCCGTCGCGCAGCCACTGGACCACGCTGCCGCCTACGAATATGCTTCCCTCAAGGGCGTAGTTGACCGTGTCGCCGATCTTCCAGGCTATGGTGGTGAGCAGGTTGTTCTTGCTCATTATGGGCCTGGTGCCGGTGTTCATCAGAAGGAAGCAGCCGGTGCCATAGGTGTTCTTCACGCTTCCCGGGTCCGTGCACATCTGGCCGAAGAGGGCGGCCTGCTGGTCGCCTGCGATGCCGGCGATGGGGACTTCGTGGGCGAAGATGGTCGTCTTTGTGTAGCCATATACCTCACTGGAGGACTTCACCTCGGGCATCATCGATTCGGGAATGCCGAACAGTTCGAGGAGCTCCTTGTCCCAGCATAAGTCGTTGATATTGAACAGCATTGTGCGGGAAGCGTTGCTCACGTCGGTGACGTGGACCTCGCCGCGGGTGAGGTTCCAGATGAGCCAGGTGTCCACCGTGCCGAAGCGGAGTTCGCCGCGTTCGGCCCTTGCGCGTGCACCGGGCACGTTCTCCAGGATCCAGCGGATTTTGGTGGCGCTGAAGTAGGCGTCTATGATAAGGCCGGTCTTGAGGCGGATCTTGTCCGTCAGGCCGAGGGACTTGAGGCTGTCACAGTATTCGCTGGTGCGGCGGTCCTGCCAGACTATGGCGTTGTAGACCGGTTCGCCGGTGGCGGCGTCCCACACCATGGTCGTCTCACGCTGGTTGGTGATGCCTATGCCGGCGATGTCCAAACCGTTGATTCCCAGCTCAGTAATGGCCTGCGCGATGACCGCGGCCTCGCTGGACCAGATCTCCCTGGGGTCGTGCTCGACCCAGCCTGGTTTGGGAAAATGCTGTGTGAATTCTTTCTGTGCCACGCTCCGGGTGCGCCCCTCGTGGTCAAATACTATCGCCCTTGATGAGCTCGTGCCCTGATCCAGGGCCAGGATGTACTTTTCCATATATTATTAATTATGCGTATCCAAAGATACGCAATATTATCCAAAAACACAAAAAGGCAGGATTTCTCCTGCCTTTTGAATCTCTGGTTGCTCAGGTCCTAGAACCTGTCTTCGGAAGAAACGGTGAGTTTCTTACGGCCGTGACGACGGCGGGACGCAAGGACGCGGCGTCCGTTGGGGGTGGACATGCGCTCGCGGAAACCGTGCTTGTTGACACGTTTGCGTCTTGAGGGTTGGAATGTTCTTTTCATTATCTTGTCTTTTTATATTTTTCGCAAAAGGACTGCAAATTTAAGATTTTTCCCTCAAAATGCAAAATTATTTTGCGATTTCCACCACATATTTCCCTTCAAACCACTCATCGGGGAGCCAAGAGGAGATATTCCAGACGGATATCGTGCCTTTCGGCAGGCCGAGCGAGGCAGTTTCGGCGGCAATGTCGCCGCCCTTGAGGTAGAGGATGCTCTCGCGGAAACGGCCTTTCACCCAGGGGTAGAAACTGTCCAGCGAGGTCACGGCGCGGCTGACCACGTGGTCGAAGGTGCGGCCGAGCGACTCGGCCCTGGCATTGACTGTCTCGACGTTGGAAAGACCCAGCGAGGCGGCTCGCCGGTGCCGAGGTCCAGCACGTCAAGGCCGCCTGCCTGCCAGCGTGCAAACACCTCGGGCCTCTCTTCCTGCAGGAAGGCCGCGATGCATAGCGAGTGCAGGACGTGGTGGGGGTAGAAGCTGTCCATATCCTTGCGGGATATGACATTGATCTTGGCGTTCCAGTCCAGGTAGAGCGCCTCCAGGGCGCGGAACTTCTCTGCGTCTGCGTCCGGGAATCGGGCCTGGACGACCCCTATGAACCCTTCGTATTTCACTGCTCTTCCTCCGGTTCTTCCATTGCTTTGGTTATCAATTCCTTGGCCCTGAATATGCGGGTCTTAACCGTGCCTATCGGCAGGCCGGTCTTTTCGGCTATCTCCTTGTAGCCCAGATTGTCCACGAGGCACAGGCTGGCTATCTCCCGGTAGAGGGAGGGGAGGCCTTCGAGGATGGCCATAAACCTCTCGTGCTTCTGGGAGTCTATCACTTCCTCCTCCGGGCTCTTGGCTCCGTCGGGGAAGGATTCCACTTCGTTGTCCACGCCCTCCAAAGAGGTGGTTTCCAGGCCTTTGCTGCGCACCTTGTCGCGGTCCTTGTGGTCGAAGGCGGTGTTGCGGGCTATAGTGAGGATCCAGGTGGAGAAGCGCTTGGAGGGGTCATATGAGGCCAGCTGTTTGAAGGCCTTGGCGAAGCTCTCCATAGCGATGTCCTGGATTTCCTCGGGCTCGCTTACATAGCGGGATATGTGGCCGTAGACGCCGGCGTAGTAGCGGCTGAATATCAGGCCGAAGGCCTCCTGGGAATTTTCCCGGACGGCCAGCTCCACGAGCTGGTTGTCGCTCGCGTCAATGAGCTTGGAGCCAGTCTTTGACATAATTGCATTCTACAGTTAGTGGGACTTTGAG
>CACZBP010000106.1 GCA_902779495.1 uncultured Bacteroidia bacterium | reverse complement strand
TGTAGAGGCTGAACATGCTCTCCGGAGGGTTCTTTTCGTTCCAGAGGGGACCGTCGCCCATGGCGATGGGGCTCAGGCCTTCGTGCTCCTTGACCATATAGCGGTCATCGGTCCTGCGGAGGCCTTCGTAGGCAATGATGGAGCCGGTGTAGTCCTGCATACCGGGGAGGCACTGGAGGCTGTCCGGGAGCTGGTCGGGGAAGAACAGGCGGCAGGAATTGACGTTGTTGAGCATCCAGCGGCCGATTGCACGGGCGAACTGGGGCTGGTACTTGACCATAGGTACGAAGGGCCAGGCCACGTCTATGCTGTTCATCAGGAAGGCGAATCCGCCTCCGTCGATGAGGCTGCCCTGAAGGCCGCTGATATCGTAATCTCCCCAGCGTCCGGCGGTTATACCCCAGCCGGTGCGTCCGTCAGCGGCGGAGCAGCCGTCGAAGACCCAATCCAGCATCTTTGCGATGTCGAAGTCGCAGCCCTGCTCGGCGTTGAGGCGGGCGGCGGTGTATATTCCCATAGGGAGGAGAATCTCGTAGAAACGGCTCTCCTTCTGGTCGTTAAGAGCCTGCATGGCGCTGATGGCGTGGCGCAGGTACTTCTCGTCACCGAATATCTGATAGGCGCTGTACAGGACCCAGGCGTGGCCGCCGGCGGCGTCCTGCTGCTTGGGGATCCAGTTGTTGCAGCCCTTCATCTGCGCATAGTCGAAGTAGGTGAAGTCATAGTTGCCGGCAAGCACGGAATCGGCTTTGGCAAACTGCTCAGCCACAGTACGTTGTATCTCTTCTGCGCCATCCACGCCGGGAAATATCTCGCTCACGGCGTAGAAGAGGATGTTGGGATAGACGTCGTACCACCAGTCACGGCCGTAGCCGCCTCCCAGGAGGGCGACTTCGGGGCAGGTGTTGTTCATAACTATATTCCAGCCGTTATCGGTGTTGAAATAGTTCTGGGACATCTTCACCCAGTTGTAGCCGTTCTGGGAAGTCTTGTCTATGCCGTTGAGGCCGGCTCCCAGAAGGGTGTGGAGTATGTTGAGACTCTCGTGGAACTCTCCGCCGTTGACGGATGCGCCCTGGCGGGCGTCAGCCATCGCGGTGTAGAGGCCGAAAGTGGTCTGGTCGATGTTGCGGCGGGCGTCGTCAAGCCATATGACGGGGCCGCAAGGGTAAGGGTTGTCGAAGTCGAACGCGAATGCGTCGAAATCCAACGCCTTCTGATGCCAGTCGAGCAGTTTGTAAGGCTCGGGCATCGTGGCCATCAGGTTAACCCTGGCTATGTCCTGCTGCTGCACGGGGGCTCCGCCATAGCGGGGAGCGCACGCTGCTGCGAGGGCTAAAGAAATGAGGATCAAATACTTTTTCATTTGCTGTACTTGTTGTCGATGTCCTTGATGATATTCTGTGCCAGGGGCAGGGAGAGCAGCTGCAGGCCGCCCACGATAGGGAGGGCGAAGCGCAGTGCGATGTCGTCGGAGAACAGCCCTGCCAGCGCTATGAAGAGCACCATTCCGAAGGCCCTCCCGAAGAAGAGGCCGAATTCGTGGCTCATAATGTAAGTGTATTCATCCCTTTGCTCAAGCACTTTCACGCAGTCGATGGTCTTCATCATCGTGGGAAGGTAGGCCAGGTCGTGAAGGGGCTGGAACATAACCTTGCACAGGATGAACACTATAACGCCGGCGCCGGAGAAAAGGATGCCGTTGGTGAGGGTTCCGATAAAGAATACCACGAGGCCGAATCCGAATATCTTCATCCTGTCCTCGGGCTTTGCCACGCGGCCGAGCACATAGACAAGGATGGCAGTCAGTGCGCCGCCTATGCCCTGGATGAGGCCGAGGGACCCTTCGCCGCCGATGAACTTCATGATGAGGATGGCGGGGGCGGTCACGAGGAAGCCCTGGACCATTCCCTTTAGGCCGGCGAGGGTGAGCATCTTCTTCCAGAGGATATGGAAGTTCCAGTGGAAGAAATTCTTGCTCTCGGGACTCTTGAAATCACCCTTTGAGAGGGCTATGCAGGCGATTATGCTGATTATGAACGCAGCGACGGTGAGAATCTGGTAGCCGTTGTTGATGGAAAGGGTGATGCCGAAGACGGTCTTTCCGTCAACGCCTGCGATGATGGCTCCGGCCACGATGGGAATGACGATATTCCACAGCGAGAAGAAGAACGACTCGAAACCGAAGAAATAGTTGCGGTTGTTGTCGTCTGTGGCATACAGGGTTAGCAGATAGCGGTTGGTCCAGAAAAATCCGGTGGACAGGCCGATGAGGAAACCGGTCGTGCAGATCATCACCATTCCTACGTTCTTAATGAACATCATCAGCATCAGCGAAACCGCCGAGATGAGGATGCCGAAGGCATACAGCCTTGCGGACTTGAACCACTTGAGCAGCAGCCCGTTGACAAGGGCGGAAAGGACCACGCCGATATACATGCAGAGCTGATAGATTATAACGTACGTGGGCGTGCCTGTGTTCCTCATTATATATGCTCCGGCGAAGATCTCCACCAGGGGAAGGACCATCGCGAAAAGGAGGTTCGTCAGCAGGAGGGTCCTGATATTCAGGGGCTGGGAGGCGAAGTATTTGAATTCCTTGAACATTAGCGCAGGGTGTTAAGTATTTCACGCACGGACATCTGGGCGCTGCATATGACTTCGTCGCTGGCGCCGTAGAACATCTGGATTGTGTCGGGGTCTTTCATATAGTAACCGTTGGTGAAAACCACGTTGCCGAAGAAGCCGGTCTTCTCGTATGGGGCGATAGGCTCCATTATGGGCTCGTCGCTGCGGGCGATGACCTTGGTGGGGTCATTCAGGTCCAGAAGCAGTGCTCCGAGGCAATAGCGGTTCTCCTTGTTGGCGCCGTGATAGATGTCCAGCCAACCTTCTGAGGTCCTGATGGGCGCGGCTCCGGCTCCCACGCGGGCACTGTCCCAATGGCCGGGACGGGTCGTGGCTATGCAAACGTGCTTGCCCCAGTGGATGCGGTCAGGGGACTCGGCGATCCAGATATAGTTGCCGCCGAGTTCGGGGCTGCTGGGACGGTGGAAAGCGTAGTATTTGTCACCTATCTTTTCCTGGAAGAGTGCGCAGTCCTTGTTGTGGGGCGGGAATATCATCCCTTCGCGGCGCAGGGTCTTGAAATCCTTAGTGCCGATAAGGCCGACTCCGACTGCAACGGGGGAAACCTCGGTGAAGGTCAGGAAGTAGCCGTCCTCCATAGTGGCTACGCGGCAGTCTTCTATGCCGAAGGACTCCTGGAAGCCTTCGCCGAAAATGGGCTTAATGGCCGGGTCCTCGCTGAAATGCACGTCGTCCTCGCTGCACACTGGACGCAGGTAGGACAATGTGGTGAGGTAATACTGACCTTTATATTGTATTACGCGCGGATCGCTTGCGTCAAGCTGAGGATCGTTCTGGTCGAAGCTTAGTACTTCGATTTCACCTTTTTCATTATATACGGGGAAACTGATTATGCCTTCTTTCTGGACCGGGCGCTCGGCTACGCGGAGAAGGAGCCAGGTCTTTCCGTCCATACGGAAGACTCCGGGGTTCAGGAGGCAGGTGATTTCCATCCCTGGAATGCAGGGCTTCAGGTCTGATGGCCTTAAGATAGGATTGGCCGGATTGCGTTTTGCTATGTCCATTGGTCGTTAGTTTTACTGATGCAAAGTTATGACAACATATAGGGTTTGGAGTGTACAATCCTTTCATTAGAGTACACTAAATTTGCTATTTTGTAAAAATTGTGTAATTTTGCGCTGAAATCTGAATCGTTTTATGAGAAAGTTGTTCGCCCTCGTAACATCTTTGTTTTTCGCTACGGCCCTTCTGGGACAGGGCTTCAAGGTGGATTTTCTGGACAGTTCGGACGGTCTTTCCAACAGTTCAGTCATCAAAGTCTTCCAGGACAGTGACGGAGTCATGTGGCTTGGCACCTGGGATGGACTGAATTCCTGGAACGGGCGCAACTTCAATGTCCTGAAGTCCGACAGGGGCGTCCCTTCCACTATCAGCGGCAACGTCATTTGGGACATTGCGGAAGATTCTGACGGCTTTCTCTGGGTTTGCACAGACCGTGGCGTTGACCGGCTTGACCGAAAGACCATGCGTCTTACACGTTTCTTTACTGAGGAGGCCGAATCCATAGACGGCGAGATGCCTTTTGCGATATATGTGGACTCTTCCGATGTATTCGTATCGAAGGACAGGAAGGGTATCTTTCGCCTTGTCGACGGAAACTTCGTGAAGGTTTTTGACAGTTCCCTCTCCGTGAGGAAATTCCGTATGGACGGCGTTATCCCAGTCATCCTCGACAAGTCCGACAACCTGTACAGGAACAATTCCCCCATAGACGCTGACGAGGTCCTATCGAACTGGGCAGGAGTCAATGATTCCCTGATTGACGGTGACAGCAGCTATGCAGCCCGCAAAGACGGCCTGTATATGAACGGGGAGAAGATCATAGGCGATGTCAGCGTACTGTCGGTATTCAAAGGCACCCAGGGTATCGTGTGGGCCGGCACGGATATGCGCGGAGTCGCGATGGTGAACCCTCAGGGGCAGCGTTTCACTTCCTTTACGGACCTTTTCGGCGGGCGCGCGGTCAGGTGCATATTGGAAGATGAATTCGGCAGGCTGCTTATCGGCACCAAAGGCGCCGGATTATACCTTATGACCCCTCAAGGCCGTGTTGTGCAGAGAGTTACAATGGAGGACAGGCTTCTTTCCAACTCGGTCTACTGTGCAGTAGATGACGGGAGGACCGTGTGGATAGGGACGGAAGGCGCCGGCCTGAATTATGTTGAAAAGCCCGGCCGCCGTGTCCGATACCTTGAGATCCCCGACACTTTGGCCGAATTCACTCCGACAGCGGTGTATTCCATTCTTCCCCGTGGAAGGGACACCCTTTGGACCGGCACCAGCGGAGGAGGCCTTCTGATGCTTCGTCTTGACGGACATACCCTTGTGGGGGCAAAGCGTTATGACTCTGACCTTCTTGGCAGCAATGTCGTCTACAGCGTCCTGGACGGCGGCGACGGTTCACTCTGGATCGGCACCCGAGGCGGCGGAGTGCGGCGGCTTTTCATATCCGACGGCAGGATAGAACACATCCCAACCGGTTATGACGTCCTGTGCCTGTCACGCACTGCAGACGGCTGCATCTGGGCAGGAACCAGCACCGGACTTGACCGCATCGCTACGGACGGAACCGTGCGTCAATATACTGAAAAAGACGGACTTCCGAACAATACTGTCCACGGCATAGTGCCTGATTCATACGGAGGGCTCTGGCTAAGTACCAACGGCGGACTGGCGCTTCTTGACACCTCCGACGATGAAATAATGTCCTTCTTCGCCTCGGACGGCATCCAGGACAATGAATTCTCCGATGGAGCCTACTACGCAGGCCCGGCCACAGGCATGCTGTATTTCGGAGGTATCCGCGGCTTAACACGTTTCGACCCTTATTTCGACTATGGTGACGGCTTCTTCCCGCCGCTTCTTCGTGACGGCTTCTACCTCGACAACGAGCCGGCAATCATGGAGGACCATATGCTGGGAGGGCGTCTTACCCTGCCCCACCGCAGAGGCTCGTTCAGTTTCCGTTTCGTGCCTCTGGACTATCTCAATTCCCACCGATGCGAACTGGAATACCTCCTGGATGGCTTCAACCGCGACTGGGTGAGACTTGGCAACTCGTCCACAGTGGTCTTTTCCAACCTGCGTCCCGGTAATTATGAATTAAGGGTAAGGTGTTCCTCTGCCGACCGCCGTTGGAGCGAAGAAGAATATGTCCTTCCAGTGCGAATAACCCGCCGCTGGTGGGAAAGTTTCCCGGCTTTTGTCATTTATTTCGTGCTGCTGGCCTTACTTGTGAATATCATTATGAAGGATCTTATCCGTCTCATGGATCCTAAATATATAGAGGTGACGGGCATCTTTACCCCACGTGGCGGTATCAGCATCTATCCATACGCCAACTATGGCCGTCCGGGAACAAAGTATGAGAAGCTTGCAGAGCATAGGTTTATGAACCATTAATTTCCCGTTATAACTCTTGTGCTCCTCTTAAGCAAACTCGTTGATCCTTCGCTATAAAATCGCTTCTCCACCGACTTTGCACCGACTTTGCACCGACTTTGGTACGGAGGAAGAGCGAAGGAGAAGC
>CACZBP010000105.1 GCA_902779495.1 uncultured Bacteroidia bacterium | reverse complement strand
CGCCGTTCACCGTTTCGAGATAGGCATATTTGCAGTCTGCGCGAACGTTCTTGATGGTGACCATCAGATAGGCGCAGAGGTGCTGGAACTTGTAGGAGTTTGCATCACCTGCCTTGGGGGCGTAGAGGTGAACCGTGGGTTTGTAGTCGCCCCACCAGGTTTCATTCCAGTTGGAGGTGTAGGTGCCGTCTTCGGAGTTGTATTCGTCGGCCTCGCTGTAAGGATACACTGCGAAAGAGAGTTCCTTGCCTTCGTCAAGAGTTCCTGAGAACTTGCCGGCAACGGCTCCTGCGGCACTGGGTTCAAGGGTGAACGGGACGAATTTCTCGCCGTCCCACACGCCGATGACATCATCTGCCTCCCAGGCGAACTTGCCGATCTCGCTTCCGGTGGTGACTTTGGTCACGGTGTTGTCAAGGGTGGCGGTAATGGTTACGACCCTGCCCTTGGATGGTGCGGGAGCGGCTTCCTGTTTTGCACAACCTGCTGCCACCAGTGCGGCGAGAGCGAGGATGGAAAGTATATACTTTTTCATAATGCAATCATTTTTAAGGTGTTACATCTTATTTCCAGAAGCCGTCCGGATCCTGAACTATGACAACAGAATCTTCGACGCCGTCGTTGACACCTGAGCCGCTGTCGTCAATGGTCTTGGCATTGGGATAGGTGATGTCAGGGAAAATGTAGTAGTCGCCGGGGGCGAAGGTCGGGGCGGTGAGCCAGCCGTAATGCTCGGCATACTGGGTGCCCTTGAAGTTCTCACCGCTGTAGAGCTTGACGGCGAACTTGAAGTCCTCCGTGAAGGTGTCGGGCTTTACAGGAACGATGAAGGTGAAGCTTTCAAGCTTTCCCTTGTGCTCGGGGAACACCACGTGGGTCCAGTCGTTGGTCTCTGTCACGTTCACTGCAGGAGTGGCACCGGAGAAGTCTATCGAAGTGGCCACCGGGAGGAACTGCTTCGTGGACTCGATGAACACGCAGCCGGCATCCTCGCGGATGTTCTTCAGGGTCACCTTGAAATAGGTATAGCAGTGATGGAAGGTGTAGTTGGCTACCGTGCCTTCGGTCTCGGTGGGTTCGCCCTTGGCATAGAGGCGTATGGTCTTCTGGGGGATGCCCCAGCCGCTCAGACCCGTGAATGAGCATTCAGTAGCGGTTGCGCTTTCAATTTCGCCGAAAGGATACACCGCATAGGAAGATGCGTCGATCTTGCCGCCGGAGGGGAGCTCGCCGACGAACTCACCATATCCGAAACCGTCCCACTGAGGGTCAAGGGTGAATTTGGTGATCTCGCTGCCGGTCCAGATGCCTATCGCATCGTCCTTCTGCCAGGTGAAGCGGCCTTTGTTGCTGCTGGTGACCTTGGTCACAAGCTCGGAAGCGGAAGCGGACACGCGGACGGTGCGGGTCTCGGGGGCCTGCACTGCGTTTTTCTGGCAACCCATAAAGAGGGCTGCTGCCGCTGCAAGGGATACGATCAATATCTTTTTCATATCTAGAGTCGCTTTAGGTCCATAATTATTCTACTGAAGTCCAGAAGTCATCACCGACGGTGGTAACGGTACCCTTGTCGATGTTGTCGTCGTGCTTCTCGGTGGCCTCGCCGCCGAATGCGGTCATATCGATGGGAATCTTGGCGTCGTGGGCGGCCTTGGCTGCTGCCGTGAAGGCGTCGGCTACGCTCTGGTCCCAGTCGAGCATCTTGCGCGGGATGAAGGTGCGCATATTCTCATCGTTGTAGCCCATATTGGAGTAGTAGTGGGCCCATACGTCGGGATCCTTGTCTGCACTACCCACCAGGAGTCTCCAGATGCTCCAGACCTCGGTGTTGCCTGCAACGGCCTCGGGGTCGAACATCTCGTAGCGGACCTGGCCCCAGCCCTTCTCGAAGCCGAGCCAGTGGCCTTCGCGCACGCCGCCGAGCTTCATCTGGGTGCAGTCGCCCTGGGCGGTGCGCTGGGAGTTGAGGATGACGTCGAGGGTGGCGGGAACGATATATCCAAGATAAGGGCACTCGTGGTCGTCTTCATACGGGTCTTCACCCTTGAAGGTGCCGTTGGGTATGGAACCGATGAGCGCCACTTCGAGGACCTTGCTGGCCCACACGTGAGGGAGTGCGCCGTAGAAGTCGGTGTCGTCGAAGTAGATTTCCGCCAGCAGCGGGCTGTCTGCCAGGCCCTGGGGGATTGCACCGGTCATCTTGGTGTGGGACAGGGCGATATGCCTCAGTTTAGGGGTGCTCCACACCTGGGGGATTTCAGTACCTGCGAGAAGGGCGTTGCCATTCTGGCGAAGCCTTTCCAGGTTGACGAGCTTCAGCTCGGCGGGGAAGGCGGTGAACTGGGCGCTCTCGCCGATCTGCACTATGCTCCACTTTCCGTCGAAGGTCTCGAAGGTGATGCCGGTGAAGGCGCTTATATCCTCGTCGGAGAGGACGAACCAGTCTTTGATCTCGGGGGTAGCGTCACCCAGGAGCTTGCCGTCGACGACGGCCTTGAGGAAGGCCAGGTCGCCTTCGAGGACGTTGGCCTCGGGCTTGGACTGGACGACGTAGATTTCATAGATGAGGTCCTTGCCCTGGTAGACCAGGAAGCAGGCCTCGCGCTCTTTGGACTTGTCGTTGGGAAGGACGACGAACTTAAGCTCGTTCTTGCCCTTGCTTCCGGAGGCGGGGGTCACGGACACCCAGTTGTAGTCCTCTTCGGGAGAGACCGTCCAGTCGGCGTAGGCTTCAATCTTGGTGGTGAGTTCCTCGCTTCCCATAGGGCCTACCGTGAGGTTGACCTCCTGTTTGTCTGGAACGGTCACTTCCGTCGATGAGCCCGGATCCTTCGAGGGATTGTCCTTTCCGTGGTCAATCACCGTCGGCTCCTCGGGCTTCTGCGCGCAGGCGAACAGGGCCATAGCCATGGCCGCGACGCCTAACCATTTGAAAATGAGTTTCATACGCTTTTAGTTTTGGTTATATAATATGGTTATTACTGTGCTGTGGTGAAAGGCAGCTGGGACACTATCTCGTAGGTGCCCGAGTCGTAGATGCGGAAGTTGGTGCGGAGCCTGACATACCAGCCCACGAAGTTTTCGGGGTCGAATATCGAGGTGCTCCAGGCGGCTGAGGCCTTGTCGGTGTGGGCCTTGTAATATTGCGTCAGCGCATCAACGTCCAAGCCGCGGAGGTCCTTGTAGTACGTGCCTCTCATATAGTGATATTCCTGGATTACCGGCCAGGGAGTGGTCGGGAACTCCAGCGTCATACCGTCGATGGCGTCGTTGGCGCGGTCTATGCCCACGTCCATAAGGCTGACGGTCGTGGTGTAGTTGCCATATGTGGCCGGGTCGAACATCTTCCCGTCCTGGTCCAGCAGCTTTATCTGCACCTTGATGCCGGTCGAAGGCTCGTCGGAGACCTTGCGCAGCGCCATCTGCTTCTCTTTGCCGTTGTCCGCCAGGATGTTGGACACACGGGCGGAGAAGTCGCTCTGGTTGCTGTTGACCTGGTCGTAGTAGGGGAAGGTCGTCTTCACGACACCGTCCTCGTCCTTGTACTCGACGCATATGCCGTTGACGAAGTCCACTATCTGGATCTTGTCCTCGGCGGTGCCGGCTAGGAACTTCAGCACGGCGTAGTCCTTGATGATCTCCGCGCCCTTGGAATTGGACACCTTAACATCCACGTTGAAGATGTCGCCGGGGTCGAGTTCGCACTGGGCCGTGGTGGGCATGGAATAGAGCTGACCGTTGACCGGGTTGATCATTATCGGGGTCACGGTGGCACGCCCTATCTTCTGGAGTATCAGGTCTTTGGTGATGTCGGTGAGGCGGTCATACGGGGCGCTCCACACCGTTATCTCGGACTCCTTGAAGAACTCCTTCTTGCTGTCGCCGAACTTGTCGCGGATGTCGTAGATCTCGAACTTCACCGGACGGGTGGAGTTATCCAGCCAGGCCGACATCGTGGACACCTGCTGGCCTATGGGGATGGTCAGGGTGTCGGAACCCTGGAGATGGATTCCGGTTCCCAGATATCCTTCCCCGGGGGCTGCCTTGAAGCAGGCGGACAGGCTGAAGAGCACCGAGGCGCAAATCGTCAGGTATATAAGTATCTTTTTCATACGCTTTTCATTTTATTCGTCATCTGACCGGGTTCCGTAGAAGAACAGGGAATGGTAGTAATACCTCTCCGAGTAGGCGGTTCCGCCCATCACCACGATGTGTACCACGCCGTTGGAGGTGCGCACGTCGGAGATGTACATCCTGTAGGCCTGGTCCTGCTCTGGCTTGTCGAAGCCGACCGCATATCGGGCCAGGTAGGCAGGCTTGCCGGAGGCGTCGACCTCCCATTCGTCACCCCTCTTGAACACCACGTAGACCACCTTGACGGTACTCATCATAAAGTTGCCATACTGGTAGCCCGCTCCGGGGTTGCCTTCGCCGTTCCAGGCGGCGCCGGGGTCGGCCGACTGCTTCTCGTAGGTGAGGTAGATCTGCTGCTTGCCGTCAATGGCCGTCAGGTAGACGCCTTCCTCGGGAATCTCGGTGGAGCTCCACTGGCCGGGGAATATGTACATCTTCATCTTGTCCAGCTCTTCGGCGGTCATATCGTCGAGGGTGAATTCCACCGCACCTTCCACCTTGTTGCGGAAGTCCTTGTTGTGGCGGCGCAGGTAACGGTTCACGGACCACTTGCTGGGGCCTACGATGGTGACGTCGCCGTTGATGGCGTCCTTCAGGCCGGCCCTCTCGAAGAGGTCTGCCACGACGGCCGTCTCATCCTGCGACTTGAGCCATTCGTAGGTTGTGATGGACATCCTTTCGGTGCTGTTGACGGTGCCTCCGATGGTGTCGTCCTTCTTGCAGGACACTGTCATAAGTGCCGCTGCTGCAAGTATATATAGAACAATCTTTTTCATATCATCCATCTTTTTTGGCTACCAGCGGCATTTGCCGTTCCAGTAGGGGGTCTGTTCTATAAGCGTGTTCGTGGAGAGGATCTCGGAGGAGACTGGCCAGTAGTAGCCTTTCTGGCGGTACTTGATGGCTCCCATCAGGTAGTCGTTTGGCCAGTAGTTGTTCCTGACGAAATCGTAGTAGAGGTGTCCCTCGCCAAAGAGTTCGCTGATGCGCTGCTGGAGCACCTCGCTGCGGAGGTCGTCTCCGGCGTAGTCGCCCAGCCCGGCGCGATGGCGGATGTCATTGACGATGGGCAGGGCCTTGCTTTCCTGGCCGTCGCGGCAGTAGGCCTCGGCCAGAAGCAGCAGAGCGTCGGTGTAGCGGAACACGGGGATGTTGCAGTTGGCGAAGTAGGCTATGTAGGAGTCCTGCGTGCGCTGGTTGTCCTCGGTGAACTGCGCCCACTTGGTGCACCAGGTGACCTTGGTGCGGTCGTTGGTGGTGGAACCCTGGGTGTCGTTGCAAGGCTCGTTGTAGTCGGAGTCCCAGGCTGCGAAGAACAGGTTGGGACGGATGTCGCCCGAGCCGTCGGACATATTGTATTCGGGATACATATTGGCCTTCTGCGAGAGCGGGACCCAGTCGATGCTCAGGGAACGGTCGTGGGTGGGGTCGTTGTCCAGCGGGGTGAACTTGCAGGTGTAGCTCGTAACTCCGTAGTTGTCAGCCCTGTAGGACTCGTTGCCGTCGACCGAGATATTGAGCTCGAAGACGGCCTCGGTGGACTGTCCGCGGAACATTGCGGCCACGGCGGCGGGGTTGCTGTAGTCCACAAGGGAATATCCGCCCTTCTCCTTCATCTCCTCAAGGGCCTTGATGGCGGCCTTGACATACTGTCCGGGCTCGGGGAGCTTGTCCCTGCGGGCCAGGAAGTTCATCCACATATTCACGTGGGCATAGAGTTCCTGGGCAGAGCCCTTGTTGGCGCGGATGCCCCAGCGGGCCGTTCCGGGAGTCTCATACGAGAGCATCGCCACGGCATTCTCCACGTCGTCGAGCACCTGGGAGGCTATCTCGAAGTCGGTGGAACGCTCGCGAAGGATAGGCGTGCCGTCCTTGGCTATCACCTGGCTCGAAGACTCGATAGCCTCAGTGATGATCGGGGCGTTGCCCCATATGCGGAGGATATTGAAATAGGTCAGGCCGCGGAGGAAGTAGGCTTCGCCCAGCAGACGGTCATATGCTGCCTGGCTGTCGAACTTCTTCGGGTCCATCTCCTTCATCTTGGAAATCACGAGGTTGGCCTCGGCGATGACCTTGTAGAAAGGTCCCCAGTCGCAGAATTCCTCCAGCGAACCCCACATCTTGTTGGTCGCGGAGACGTCGGAATAGTTGCCGGGGGCGA
>CACZBP010000104.1 GCA_902779495.1 uncultured Bacteroidia bacterium | reverse complement strand
CAAATTCGTTTTGCCTAAGAAATAATGGACAGGAAACTGTTTGAGGATATGCTCAGGATAGACTCCACTTCCGGCAAGGAAGCGGAGTTTGCCTGTTTTTTGGAGTCAGCCCTGAGGACCCCGGGAAACCGCGTTCAGCGCTTCGAAAGCGACGACGCCCTGAACCTGCTTTTCACCTGGGGCACCCCGAAATTCTACTTCTGCACCCATATGGATACGGTCCCTCCGTATATCCCTCTCACCGTGGAAGGCGATGTGGTAAGGGGCAGGGGAGCCTGCGACGCCAAAGGGCAGATATTCTCAATGTTCGAAGCCTGCAAAGAGCTTGAGCGCCAGGGATATACCGACTTTGCCCTGCTGCTTCTCTCCGGAGAGGAGACGGGCTCTTTCGGCGCCAAGGCCTTCACGCGTGACTGCCCCGGCGGCGAAACCATCCTGGTGGGAGAGCCCACAGAAGGCAAGATGGTCTCCGCCTCGAAGGGGACAAAGTCCTTCCAGGTGAGGATTCCCGGCAAGGCCTGCCACTCGGGCTATCCGCAGCTTGGAGAGAGTGCTGTTGAAAAATTTATCACCTTCTGTAACTTGCTGGCAGCCACGTCTTTTCCTGTTGACTCCGTCCTGGGTGAAACAACGTGGAACATAGGCAAATTAACCAGCGACAATCCCCAGAATATCCTCTCCCCGGAGGTGACTTTCAGGATATATTTCCGCACCACTTTCGCATCCGATGCCTTCGTGCAGGAGTTTATGGCCTCGCAGCAGGGGATGGAGGTGACAGCCTTTGGCGGCGACACCCCGATGTCGTACTTCACCGTGGAAGGCATCCCGAGCACGACCGTCGCCTTCGGAAGCGACGCCCCTCGCCTGGAGAAGTTCGCCCGCAGGGCGCTGTGCGGCCCCGGCTCCATCCGCTTTGCCCACACCCCGGACGAACAGATTTCCTTCAGCGAGATAGAAAAAGCTGTAAAACAATATATTACCATATTCGCCAAAAGCGCAGGATGATAGTTATGAAATTCGGCGGCACCTCTGTGCAGGATGCCGCAGCCATCCGAAAGGTGATTGAGATAGTGAGGAGCCGGCTTGACGAGCGGCCCCTCGTGGTGGTCTCGGCTTTCGCCCGGGTGACCCGCCTGCTGGTGGAAGCCACCTCCAGCCTTGAGCAGGAGGCCTTGCTCGAAGCTGCCCGCAAGCGGCACTTCGGCGTGTGCGGGGAGCTCCTCAGCGGGGAACTGCTCGCCCGGACCGAAGCACAGGTGGAAGAAATATTGACCGGCATCTCAGGGTGCCACGACGAGCCCACCGTGATTTCGGCCGGAGAACTGATGTCCTCGACCATAGTGAGCGCCGCATTCAACCAGGCAGGAATCCCCTGCAAGTGGCTGGATGCCAGGAAGATGGTTCTCACCACCGGCGACAGGATGAGCGGCCGTCCGGACCTTGAGAAGACAGCGGCGGCGGTGCGTGCCGCGGCATCTTTCGACGGGCTGATGCTCACCCAGGGCTTCATCGCCACCTCTTCCGACGGCCTGGCGTCGGTGCTGGGATTTGAGGGCTCGGACTATTCCGCCGCCATATTCGGGATGTCCCTCGGGGCTTCCAGGGTGGAGATATGGACCGATGTCGACGGCATCCGCACGGCTGACCCCCGGGTGGTGTCCGACACCTGCCGCATCCCGCGCGTGTCCTACGACGAGGCGGCCGAAATGGCCCGCCTTGGCGCCCGGGTGCTCCATCCTATGACCATATATCCCGCCAGGATGAAGAATATCCCCATCCAGGTGCTGAACACTTCGAACCCTTCCTGCGAGGGTTCCTGCGTCGCTGCCGAAGTCTCCGACGGCCCCAAGAGCGTGGCCCTTCTGACCATCAGGGACAGCAAGGAGATAGGCTCCAAGGCCCTTGCCGGCGAGAATGCCGGGATGTCGCTGGTTTCAGTGATAGGACGGAATATGGGAGAGCGCGAGATGGATGTGATGGCCGCTTTCGGGACCCCGGAAGTGTCGCCCCTCAGCATAAGCGTGACGGTGGATGCCGCTGCGGCGGGAGAGATTGCAAATCAGATACATAAGAAGATATTCCTATGATAAAAGTGGTTATATCCGGATATGGCCGTATGGGTCATATGGTGGAGGAGGTGCTTGCCTCCAAGGGCATCGAGCTGGTGGCCTGGAGCGAGGACATAGCATCGTTCGATGCGACTGTCGCTTCGGAGTGCGTGTGCATAGATTTCACGTTCCCCACGTCTTTCCGGCAGAATTACCGTGTGCTTGCCGAGAATTTCAAGGCCGTGGTGGTGGGCACTACCGGGTGGTATGACATTAAGGATGAGGTGTTTGCATATTTCCTCAAATGCGGCACCCCGCTGGTGTGGGCTTCCAATTTCTCGGTGGGTGTGAATGTGCTCACGGCGGCGGTCGGCCTGGTGGCTGAGAAGCTCGCCAAGGCCGGGGGATACTCCTCCTATATCGTCGAAAAGCATCACTGTCACAAGCTTGACGCGCCTTCCGGCACGGCCCTGACCCTTGCCGCCGAGGTCGGCAAGCATATGGACGCTCCGTCTTCCATCGCCTCCGTGCGTGCCGGCGAGATTCCCGGCATCCACACCGTGGGTTTCGAAGGCCTGAATGACCGCATCACCCTCGAGCACGAGGCCTTTGGCCGCAAGGCCCTCGCCGAAGGCGCCGTCCTCGCCGCCACCCTCACCGAAGGCCTCACCGGAGTCCACGAATTTAAAGAATTACTATTTGCAGAATAAGATATGTTGAGACTGAAAGGATGCGGGACGGCGTTGGTGACGCCTTTTCGCGACGGGAAAGTAGATTACGATGCGCTGAAAGGGATGGTGCTGAGGCAGGTCGAGGCCGGAGTGGACTTTCTGGTGCCGCTGGGGTCGACCGCCGAGACGCCGTGCCTGGAGGACGACGAGAAGGTTGCCGTGCTGAAACTGGTGCGCTCGCTGGCTCCCGACGTGCCTGTCGTGGTCGGAGTCGGGACCAATTCGCTCACTGCGACCATCCGCAATATCCGCCTTCTGGAGCCGCTGGGCCCGGATGCTTTCCTCGTCGTGGTGCCGTATTATAACAAGCCCACCCAGGAGGGGATGTTCCAGTATTTCAAGGCTGTCGCCGAGGCTTCTTCCAAGCCTATAGTGCTCTATAACGTGCCCGGAAGGACAGGTTCCAATATGCTGGCATCCACCACGTTACGCTTGGCGCAGATTCCCGGAATCATCGCCGTCAAGGAGGCTTCGGGAAATGTCGCCCAGATAAAAGAGATCCTTGACGCCCGTCCCTTCGGATTCTCGGTTCTCAGCGGCAATGACGACCAGACCCTGGAACTGATGGTTGCCGGCGCCGACGGAGTCATAAGCGTGGCTTCCAACATCGATCCCGCGGGAGTGGCTGCGATGACAACCGCCCTCCGGTTCTGGGAGTTCACCCGCGCAAAGGCGATGGATGCCGCCCTTGTGCCGCTCTATGATGCCTGCTTCGTGGAGAGCAATCCCATCCCGGTGAAGGCCGGCCTTTCCCTGCTCGGCCTCTGCACTCCGGAGATGCGCCTTCCCCTCACCACGGCAGTGCCCTCGACCTTCGAAACGATGCGTTCGGTGATTGACGGCTTGGCAGTCGGCGGCTCGGCGGCCGACAAGTTGGCTGTCGGCGTTTCGGCGGCCGAATGACGGCCTTTTTGCCCTAGGTCTCCATTTTTGGCCGGGACCTCGGGCAGTGAATCGGCCACAGAATGGTGTGTAATGCAATATTGCCGCCCGAGGTCAAGCGGTTTTTTGGAGACCTCGGGCAAAAAACAGAAAAGATATGACAGAAAAAGAGAAGTTCGACGATGTGCTCCGGCAGCTTGAGGCCGGGACGCTCAGGGTGGCTGAGAAAGTGGACGGGGAGTGGAAGGTGAACACGTGGGTGAAGGAAGTGATCCTCAGCGGGTTCCGTCTGGGCAAACTGACGGATATGTCTCAGGGGCAGTTCCCATTCTTCGACAAGGACACCGTCCCGCCCCGCCAGTTCACGCTGGAGGATAAGATCCGGATAGTGCCCGGCGGCAGTTCAGTCCGCAGGGGAGCGTTCCTTGCCCCTTCCGTGATAGTGATGCCTCCGGCATATGTCAACATCGGAGCATATGTCGATGAGGGCTCGATGGTCGATTCCCACGTGACCATCGGCTCCTGCGCCCAGGTCGGCAAGCGCGTCCACGTCTCGGCCGCCACCCAGATAGGCGGCGTGCTCGAGCCGGTCGGCGCCCTGCCCACCATAGTCGAGGACGACTGCTTCGTGGGCGGAGGCTGCGGCATCTACGAGGGTACCATCCTGCGTGAGCGCTGCGTCATCGCCTCCGGAGTGATAATCACCGGGTCCACAGCGATTTACGATGCCGTCAACGGCGAGTTCATCCGTCCCGTCGAAGGCAGGATGATAGTGCCCGAAGGCGCGGTGGTCGTCTCCGGCAGCCGCCCTATGGCCAAAGGTCCCGGCGCCGCCGAAGGCATCCACCTCTACTGCCCCGTCATCGTCAAGTACCGCGACGCCAAGACCTCCGCCTCCGTCGCCCTCGGTGATTATCTAAGATAGTTTCAATGGGAAATGGCTATCTCATTCCATAAACCCTCCGCTTCGCTCCGTCCCTCCCAAACAAGTTTGGGCCCCTCCCATTCATGTGGCCATGGGCGGCCACAGGTTTAGGAATGAGATAGCCATTTCCCATCATTCCCTTGAGGCAGATAACCGGGGTAGGATGGAGCGAAACGAAGCGTAGCGTAGCGGAAGGTTTATGGGTGGAGACTGTCCTTCTCCCCGGAAATGCTGGGAATTATGAAATCGAGAGCGGAGGATTGTAGCGGAAGGTTTATAGGTGGAGGAAGTTCCTCTCCCGGAAATGCCGGGAATTATGAAATCGAGAACGGAGGATTGTAGCGAAGGTTTATGGGTGGAGGAAGTTCCTCTCCCGGAAATGATTGAGAATTATGACTTTTCAGAAATGGCACGGAGCGGGGAATGATTTCCTCGTGGCAGATAACCGGGAGGGGAGTGTGACCCTCTCTACGGAGATGATTGTGCACCTTTGCGACAGGCACACCGGGTTCGGGGCCGACGGGGTTATGTTGCTGGAAAACAGCGATATAGCCGACTTTCGGATGGTGTTCTACAACCCCGACGGTTCCACCGGGATGATGTGCGGCAACGGCGGGCGGTGCATCGTGGCATTCGCTGCGACGCTGGGATATGAATCCTTCCGCTTTGAGGCGGCCGACGGCATACACCGCGGGACCGTGCTCTCCCGCGAGGGCAATGTGTTCTCGGTGCGGATAACGATGTCGGATGTGGAAGGATATGCGCAGCTTCCCACTGGGGAGTTCTTCCTCAATACCGGCACCCGCCACCTGGTGAAGTTCGTTCCGGACATCTCGAAGGTCGATGTGGCCAAAGCGGGGAGCAAGCTGCGTCGCGACAAGCGCTTCGCCCCCGAGGGCGTGAATGTCAACTTCGTGACCGAACAGTTCGGGGTCCTGCGCGTCCGCACTTTCGAGAAAGGCGTTGAAGCAGAGACACTTGCGTGCGGCACCGGCATAGTCGCCAGCGCCATTGCGGCATATCTTGACGGCGTCAGACCACTGGTCTCCAACGGAGAGCACCACGCCTTCCTGGTCAAAACCGCCCTTGCCGAACTGACCGTCGAATTCACCCACATCCCCCACACCCGTCCCTGGATGACCGATGTATCCCTCTGTGGCCCTGCAGAATTTGTGGGGAGTTGTATAATTCCAAAATAATTGCTATATTTGCGGTCCCTTTCGAGAAAAGGGAATTTATGGTTTCACTTAATACAGATTCACAATGGCTGTTAAAATCAGACTTCAGCGCCACGGAAAGAAGAATTTCGCATTCTTCCACATTGTTGTGGCTGACTCCCGCGCACCACGCGACGGTCGCTTCATTGAGCAGATAGGCTCTTACAATCCCAACACCAACCCTGCCACCATCGTCCTCAACAGCGAGAGGGCCCTTGCTTGGCTCAACGTTGGTGCCCAGCCCACCCTCACCGCCCGCAGGATCCTCTCCTACGAAGGTGTCCTCCTCCGTCACCACCTCGAAGGCGGTGTCGCCAAGGGAGCTCTCACCCAGGAGCAGGCAGACCGCAAGTGGGCAGACTGGAAGGCCCAGAGGGATTCCAAGATCGAGGCCAAGAAGGCCGGCCTGACCAAGGCCGCCGCCGAGAAGGCCCGCGCTGCCAAGGAGGCTGAGATAAAAGATGTCACAGAAAGAAGTTTTGATGACTGGCTTCAAGAGAATGGCCTCAGTCTTGAAAGACCTGTT
>CACZBP010000103.1 GCA_902779495.1 uncultured Bacteroidia bacterium | reverse complement strand
CTGGCATATGATTTCAACATCGCTCCCCTCGGACCTTTCGGTTTCTATGCAGGTCATGCCGCCGATGTGTGGATGTTTAATGCGGATGGCACCAGCGGACTCGGTGTCGGCGTGGGCGCCCAGGTGGGTCTGGAGTATGACTTCTCCTTCCCTCTGCAGCTGTCCCTCGACTGGAGACCCCTCTTCACCATCCTTCCTGCTACCGGCTTCGGCTGGAACAGCATCGCACTTGGTATCCGCTACCGCTTCTAGGCAGTAAGATGACAAAAAAAAAGAACCGGCGACCCGCCGGTTCTTTTTTTTGTCTTGCAGAGGCTTCCTAGCGCCCTGCGATGTGCTTTTCCCACTCCCAGGCGGACTTTAGCGTGTCCTCCACGCTCCTTGTGGCTTTCCAGCCAAGCTTTTCGTTGGCCAGCGAAGGGTCGGCCCAGATGGCGACGACGTCGCCGGGACGGCGGGGAGCGAACCTGTAGTTGAGCTTCAGGCCGTTGACTTTCTCGAAGGCATTCACCAGCTCGAGCACCGAGACGGGACGGCCGGTGCCGATGTTGTAGATCTCGCAGCCCTGCTCCATCTTGCCGTCAAGCATCCTTGCAACGGCGCAGACGTGTGCCCTGGCAAGGTCCACTATGTCGATATAGTCCCTCTTGCAGGTGCCGTCTTCCGTGGGGTAGTCGTTGCCGAATATGGAGAGGCATTCGCGCTTTCCGATGGCGGTCTGGGTGATGAAGGGGACGAGGTTGTTGGGGATGCCGCGGGGAAGCTCTCCGATGAGGGCTGAAGGATGGGCGCCGATAGGGTTGAAGTACCTGAGCAGTATTCCTTTAAGGCTTCCGCCTGAGGCCTTTACGCAGTCCTGGAGGATGTCTTCGCACATCTTCTTCGTGTTGCCGTAGGGAGATGTGGCGTCCTTGCGGGGGGTCTGCTCGGTGACGGGCACCACGTCGGGCTCGCCATATACCGTGGCGGATGAAGAGAACAGGATATTGGTGCAGCCGTTCTTCTGTGCAGCCTCGATGACGTTCATAAAGGAATCGAGGTTGTTCCTGTAATACATAAGGGGCTTGTCCACCGACTCGCCAACGGCCTTGAACGCTGCGAAATGGATGACGGCGTCAATCTTGTTCTCGCTGAAGAGCTTCTCGGCGGCGGCGGCGTCGCAGAAATCGACAAGGTGGAAGGGAAGGTCTTCCCGGCCGGTTATTTTCTTGACTCCTTCGAAACAGGTCCTGTCACAGTTGGACATGTTGTCGGCGACTATGACGTCATATCCGGCCTCGATGAGTTCTACGGTTACGTGGCTGCCGATGAATCCGGCTCCGCCCGATACAAGTACTGTTTTCTTCATATAAGATGTGGTTTGGAATGCAAAGTTACTCTTTTTTGCTATCTTTGCAAGATAAAAGGCACAATTTGTGCTTGGTAAGTACCGCGCGTATGAGAAGAACTGCCGTAATATTGCTGACCGCCCTGCTGGTGTGCTCCTGTGATCTTTTCTCGGGAGTGATCCACGACGGCAAGGTGGTGGCCAAGGTGGGCTCGCGCAAGCTCTATTCGACCGACGTCGAGAGGTATATCCCCTCCGGTCTCAGCGCCGAAGACAGCACCCGCCTCGCCGCGCAGTACATCAATTCCTGGGCAGCGGAGCAGCTCTACCTCGACGTGGCGCAGAAAGAACTCAGCAAGCAGGAGCTCGACGTCACCTCGGAGCTGGAAGACTACCGCCGTTCCCTCCTTAAGTACCGCTACGAGCAGGCCTATGTGAACCAGCGCCTTGACACGGCCATAACCCCCTCGCAGACAGAGTCTTACTTCGAATCTCACAAGGACCGCTTCGTGCTTAAGGTGCCCATAGTCAAGGCCCGTTTCATGAGTTTTGCGGCCGATTCCCCGATACTCCCCGAAATCAAGAAGAAGATATCCTCCAAGAAGCCCGCGGAGATAGTCGCGGCAGACAGCCTTGCCTTCTCCTCAGCCCTGCGCTACACCGATTTCGGAGGCTCCTGGGTGGATGCCGGCGTGGTGGCCAGGGAGTTCGGGACGGACTATGCTTCCTTGCTTTCCGGCCTCAAGGACGGCTGCTACGAGTCGCTCAGCCCCTCCGGAGAAGTGCAGATCGCGATAATCTCCGACATAATGAAAGCCGGCCAGACCGGCCCGGTGGAGTATTATACCCAAAGCATAAAAGACATTTTGCTCAGCGCCCGCAAGCAGCAGCTCCTCTCCAAGCTGGAGAAGGACCTCCTCAGCCGGGCAAAGGCTGATGAAGAATTTGTAATATACTGATGATGAAGAGAATATATGTCATTCTGGCGGTCCTTGCCTCCGCCCTCACCGCTTCCGCCCAGACCTATCCCGCAGGCCTCGTGGACAAGACAGTAGCCGTGGTCGGAAACGAGATGATAACCATAGGACAGATCGAGAACGAACTGCGTTATATGCGTGCCCAGGGCGCCTTCTCCGACGGCAATATGCGCTGCAACCTCCTGGAGAGTATGCTGGAATCCAAGCTCTTCCTGATGCAGGCCAGGGTGGACTCCCTGACGGTCAACAAGGATATGGTGCAGGCAGACCTGAACCGCCGCATCGACCTGATGCGCAGCCAGTTCGGAGGCGACGAGGAGATGGAGAAATATTTCGGCAAGCCCCTCTACCGCATCCGCCAGGAATGGCAGCAACAGTTTGAGGACCAGAACCTTACCCAGCAGATGCAGGGCACCATCGCCCGCGACGTGCCGGAGATGACGCCATATGACGTGAAGAAATATCTCGAGCAGACCGACCCTGCCGACATCCCCCTCGTCCCCGTCCGCTACCAGCTCAGCCAGATCTGCATATATCCCGACCGGGAAGCGGCCAGCCTCGCCGTCAAGGAAAAGCTCCTTGACCTTCGCGAGAGGATAATGGGCGGCGAGAAGTTCGCAACCCTGGCCCGCATCTATTCCGAAGACGAAGCCAGCGCCCGCCGCGGAGGCGAACTCGGTATGTCCTCCAAGACCATATTCTGGCCCTCGTTCTCCGATGCCGCGATGTCCCTCAAGCCCGGCGTCATATCCCAGATTGTCGAGACCCCGGACGGCTTCCACATCATCGAAGTCCTTGAGAAAAAGGGAGATATGTTCAACGCAAGGCATATCCTGCTCAAACCCTCCTACACCGCCGAGGACCGCCAGAAGGCCTTCAAGACCCTCGACAGCCTGCGCAGCGAGATCCTGAGCGGGGCAGTGACTTTCCAGCTCGCGGCCAGGGTCCATTCGCAGGACCCTTCCACCCGCACCAACGGCGGCCAGATGGCCGACCCCCACACCGGCAGTTCATATTTCGAAATTGACCAGCTCAAGCCCCAGGACTACAGGGCGATAAAGGACCTCAAGGAAGGGGAGATCTCCTCTCCAGTGGAGTCCCTCGACAACGAAGGCCGCAACGGCAACACGGTCTATAAGATCATCCGTGTGGACAGGATAATCCCTTCCCACCCCGCCACCTTCGAGGAAGACTACAGCCAGCTGGTGGACGAAGCCCAGAACAAGAGGGCGATGGAGGCGATAGACAAGTTCATTAACGAAAAGATAAAGACCACATATGTGGTCATAGACCCCATATTCAAGGAGTGCACATTCTCTCGTGAAGCCTGGAAATCGAAGATAGAGAATTGAAACCCGGACACTTCATAGTCTCCCTGCTGCTAGTTTTTTCAGCGCAGCTTCTTCCGGCCCAGAACGCAACCGAGCCGGTGGACTCGCTGGTGAGCCTTCTGAGCGCCAAGTCCGTCGAGCTCATCGAGAAGAACGGAGTGGACTACAGGAAGGTCACCGGCCCCGCCCGTTTCTTCCACAACAACACCTTCCTGGTGTGCGACACCGCCCTGTGGAATGTCGGCGCCGAGGTCATAGAGTGTATGGGCAACGTGAAGATACTCCAGAACGAGACGGTCCTTTCCAGCGACAAGCTGACGTACCTCATCAGCGAGGACCTCGCCCAGTTCCGGGGCTCGGTCGTCCAGCTCGAGGACAAGGACCACAACACCCTCCGCACCCGCCATCTGGACTACAACACCAAGGACAGTGTCGCGGTGTTTGAGCAGGGCGGCGCCCTGAGGGACAGCCAGGGGCAGATAATCGAAAGTCTGACAGGAACTTACGAGTCGAAGCTCAAACTCTTCACCTTCGTGGACAACGTCAATATGTTCACCGACTCCATATTCGTCAAGACCACGAAGATAGAATACGACACCTCCCTCAACAAGGCCTATTTCGGCAAGCAGACCGACGCCTGGAAGGACGATGATATGCTGTCCTCCGATGCAGGATGGTACGAACGTAACAGGGAACTGTTCCTCTTCAACCGCAACGTGCACGGAATGACCACCGACAGGGAGGTGTGGTCGGATTCCCTGTATTTCTGGCGGAACACGATGGATGTGGAGATGCTCGGCCACGTGCAGCTGCTCGACACGGTCAATAACGTCTCGGCCGTCGCCGGCAGGATGATGTATGAGGACTCCCTCTCCCGCGTCACAATGACAAGAGAGCCCGCCGTCATCGGCAAGACAGGCGACAGCGGCTCCCCTTCGGACACGGTCTATATCGGGGCCGACACCCTGGTCTACAGGACATATATGGCCTTCCAGATAGATTCAGCGCGCTACAAGGTGGCTAAGGAAAGGCGTAAAAACGCCCTTTCGGACGCTGTCACCGCTTTCCGCATCCAGGCTGCCGAAGCGGCACGGAAGGCCGCCGAGGAGGCCAAGAAGCAGGACCCTAACTACCTTGCAAAGCAGCAGGCCGAAGAGGCTGCCAAGAAGCGCGAGCAGCGCCGCAAGAGCGCCGCGGCGGCTGACTCCGCCGCAGCGGCTCAGGCTGCTGCCGCCCAGGCTGTTACCGACTCTGTTTCCGACGCTGTTGGCACCCTTCAGGCGGTCGAAGACTCCATTCTGGCAGTCCGTGATTCCCTCGGTCTCGAAGGGGATTCCCTCGTGGTCGCAAGCGACTCGCTGGGAGTCGCGCCGGACTCCCTCGCGGCAGCGACAAGGGCGATGAAAGCCCAGGTAGATTCGGTCAAGGCCGCAGTGGGAGTTGTTCCCGAGGCCGTCCAGGAGCCCGAAGAGGCTTCCTCCTCTCTGGCAGACACCCTCGGAGCGGCCCTGAGAGAGCTTTCTGACACCCTCTCCGTGCTGGACTCCGCAGCCGCAGCACGTGCGGACTCCATCGCCCAGGCCATCAGCAAGGCACGCGCAGATTCCGTCGCCAGGGCTGATTCCATCCGCATAGCGGACTCCCTTGCGAGGATGCCCAAGGACTCCACCCAGTTCGGATTTCTCACCGGAATAAGCAACGTCCGCCTCTTCCGCACCGACATCCAGATGCGCTGCGATTCCCTTGAATATTACGACCTTGACTCCCTTATAAGGCTCTACAAGAATCCTATAGTCTGGAACGAAGTGCGCCGCCAGTATGTGGCCGACAGCATCCATCTGGTTCCGAAGAACAACAAGATGGACAGGGCCTATCTTATGAACAACGCCTTCGTCATAATCCAGGAAGACGAACAGTGTTTCGACCAGGTTCGAAGCACCGAGATGCTGGCCTTCTTCGACTCCACGGGAGCACTGCGCCGTTTCGACGCCCTTGGCGATGCCAACGCCGTGTTCTTCCTCCAGGAAGACAGTGTGTTCGCCACGGTCAACAAGAGCCAGTCCAGGATGCTCTCCACTGAATTTGTGGACGGAGACATCGACAAGGTCTACTATTTCGAAAAACCCCAGACAGATGCCTATCCGCTTGCCCAGATGAAGACCGAGGACCGCGTCCTCAAGGGCTTCAACTGGCTCCCGGACGACCGTCCCCGTTCTCCCAAGGACATAACGAACTGGTCAGCAAGGCCTTCCCAGAGAAGGAAATATTCCGCAAGGCCCCGGGCGAAATACAAACAGACGGACATCTACTTCCCCGGCTATATGGAAGGGGTCTACAAGCAGATGCGCGAAAATGAGCTTCGCCGGGAGCAGCGGGAGCGTGCCCGCAAGCTGCGCGAGGAGTTCGTTGCGGACTCCATCGCGACCGCCCTGCGCGATTCGCTGGTGGCTGATTCACTGAGGGTTGTGGCCGACTCCCTTTTCAAGGCGGATTCCATAAAGCACGTCCAGGATTCCCTCCAGGCCGTCAAGGATGCCATCACCGCCGTCAAGGATTCCCTTGCCTCGGCGACCAGGGATTCGCTGTCGGCCCAGGCAAAGGACAGCGCTGTGGTCCACGTGCCTACTCCCGAGGAACTGAAAGCCGCCGAGAAGGAGCGCAAGCGCCAGGAGAAGGAAGCCCGCAAGAAGGCCAGGGCGGAGGCAAAGGCGGCCAGGATAGCCGCCAAGGAGGCCCGCTGGGCCCGTCTGGACAGCC
>CACZBP010000102.1 GCA_902779495.1 uncultured Bacteroidia bacterium | reverse complement strand
GGCACGCTTTCCGTGATGGACCAGGGCAACTACAACAACCAGTCCCGCACTCCGCCCTATATGAACTCGGAAGAAAGGATTATGCTTGGCTGGATGGATCCCGACAATGTGAAGGAACTTCCGGACGGCCCGGTAAGCTTCGAATCCGTCAGTAAAGACGTGGCTTACAAGAGTTTCACCGAAACGGACGGGGAATATTTCCTCTATGAATGCCGCGACGGCTCTTCCTGGGACAAGCCCATAGGCAAGGGAATGCTCGCGATCCACGTCGACAGGTCCTCCGCACACAAGGTGGGAGGCATCACCTGCAAGGAACAATGGGATAACTGGGAATGGTATAACACCCTGAATGCCTATGCCAAGCATCCCTGCTTCTATGTCGTCCCTTCGACCGACCAGAGCAATCTCGACTACTACGGCGCAGCCCCCCGCTGGATGTTCCCGTATATGGATATCACTGAATATCACCCGATTGACTGGGCGGGCAACGATTCCGGCGTGAGCCTTCTGGATATCGGATATGACGATGCCTCGGCAAAGGTTACTATGGTGGTCGACAACCACTTCCAGCGGGTCATTACCGGAAAGGTCCTGTCCGTGGACGGGACGCCTCTTTCCGGGGTCAGCCTCAGTGTCACCGAGCCCGGCAGCGCTTTCCTTATGCCGCGAAAGGGTACGCGCAGGGCCAGCCGCATCAGCGAAACGGTCACAGGGGATAATGGTTCTTTCTCCCTGAATGTCAAAGACTTCGGTAGGGAAGCCAGGCTCAGCGCGATGAAGGTGGGGTACTTCTCCTATGAGGCGGATATTGCCCTTGCCCCCAGGATTACATCTGTCGAAATTGTGCTGCGCACAAGCAGCGAGACGGAGGGCAGCACCGTCATCCTGTACAATCCCGATGCCCAGAGATGGGGTATGTCAGACAATGAGACCGGCACGGAGATGGCAGCCTCCCTGTTCACGGCCTCGGACCTCAAGGCCGAAGGCGGCCGCCTCCTGAGTGCGGTACAGTATGGAATAAACGCCGATTCCGCCGAGGATATATATATTATCATTGATGATGCCTCCACCGGCGAACGCCTGCTGACGTGGCAGATTGAGGACCCCACGTATTTCTCAGTGGTCTGGGCCGATGTTTCCGCAGCCGGCTTCAGGATCCCCAGCGGCCGCGACCTCTATATAGGATATGCTATCAAGGGTGCCAGCTACAAGTACCCGTTCTATGCCTTTGACGGGGAGGGGAACTACTACGCCTCAGCGTATGACCTCACCTCCAGCAACTGGAATCTGCTTGATAACTATGGAGTTGACCTTGCCGTAGCCATTAAACTCGAGCATCCCGAAGGCCTTGTCCCGCTAACTGGAATCGAGTCCCTTACTGAGCTGGGAATCAATTACATAGACCCGGGAACGGGAGATTTCAGGGCAGGGGAGACGTTCGCGTTAAAACTCGTCGAATCTCCTTCGAATCCGCCCGTGAGCACAGAATGGTTCTGGGACGGAAATCCCGCCTCCGAAGGCAGCGTGACCCTCACCAAGGGCAGTCACGTCGTAAGTGTCCGCCTGCAGTATGCCGACGGCAGCGAAGAAGAGATGGAAATGCCCGTCAATGTGAAGTAGGAACCTCCCTGAGTCTCAGGGCCACGACATTCTCGACGTGCTGCGTGTGGGGGAACATATCCACGGGCTGCACGGCGGTGATGTCATACTTTTCGCACAGGATGGCAAGGTCGCGGGCCTGGGATGCAGGGTTGCAGCTGACATAAACCATCCTGGAAGGGGAGGCCTCGAGGATGACCTTTGCCACGTCGGGGTGGATGCCGGCGCGGGGAGGGTCGAGAATTATCACGTCGGGGTGGCCGTTCTCTCTGATAAACTCCTGATTCAGAACGTCTTTCATATCTCCAGCATAGAAGACGCAGTTGTCAATCCCATTGGCCTGGGCATTGATGCGGGCGTCCTTTATGGCATCTTCGACATATTCGATTCCTATCACTTTCGAGGCCTTCGCGCTGACGAACTGGGCTATGGTGCCGGTGCCGGTGTAGAGGTCATAAACTACTTCTGAGCCGGTCAGGGCGGCGAATTCGCGGGCGACGCCATAGAGCTTTTCGGCCTGGAGGCTGTTGGTCTGGTAGAATGACTTGGGGCCGATCTTGAAGCGGAGGCCTTCCATAGTCTCATATATGGCAGGGGAGCCCTTGTATAGGATGCACTGCTGGTCGGAGATGGAATCGTTCATCTTGGTGTTTATAACGTAGTAGAACGAGGTTATCTGGGGGAATGCATCGGCAATGGCTGCGAGCATCTTCTCGCGCACGGGGGCGTCTTCGCGGGCAAAACACAGGATGAGCATCACCTGGCCGTCTTCCGTCGTGCGGACGAACATATTGCGAAGGAAGCCGTGATTGTTCCTGATGTCATAGAATTCCAGGCCGCCTTGATATCCAGCACCTTATCGAAGAATTTACCGACGTGGAAACCGAGCGCAACCTTCTCATTTTCAGGCAGTTGCTCGGGATTTTCGCCGGGAAGGAACCATCTCTTGGAAGAGAAGGAATACTCGAGCTTGTTCCTGTAGAATTCAGTGCGCTCCGAGGCCAGGATAGGGGAGATCTCGGGGATGTCAAGGTGACCTATGCGCACCAGCTGGTCATAGACCTGCTGCTGCTTGGCCTTGAGTTGGAGGCTGTATGGCAGGGGCTGCCATCTGCAGCCGCCGCAGACGCCAAAATGCGGGCACAGGGGCTCCAGACGGTCCTGGGAAGGCTTTACGATGCGCTCGACGCGGCCTTCCATATAGTTCTTTTTCTTTTTATATATGCGGATGTCTACAACGTCGCCGGGAACGGCGAAATCCACGAAAACCACGATGCCGTCCACGTGCACGAGAGCCTTGCCTTCGGCGGCAACGCTTTCAATCGTCACGTTCTGGACCAATATGTCTGTTTTTTTCCTGCTCATATATAGGGGAGCGTTTGTTTACGCTTTACTTAACATAATATAAATTGTGTAACAAATAGGAATCCTTTCACAGCGCAATGGATATCGATATGAATACTCCGTTGATCCAGGACTCCGCCGACAGCACGTTTGCCCCAGGGATGAACCGCTGCGAATAATAATCCACGAATTCCCGCGGATGCTGGAGCGCGGTCTGGAATCCCAGGCGGAAATCCAGGGCAACGCCGGCTCCGAGAATTTTCCTGTAGCCAATTGCCATATTCGCGGTCATTCCGGTTTCGGTCTGCTGATTCTCGGTCAGCGTGAATGCGCCGCCTATGGTTGCGAACAATCCGTCCTCGTCAGCGTGACGTATGAAATATGAGGTCTTGACTCCCAGCGGGAACGACCGGAGCTGCTTCCCGAAGCCCTGATAGCCGCCATATAGCATAATATTCGCCTTATTCGCCACTCTCAGGCCGACGTTGGCCAGGACAAAGCCGTTGGTGTGGAAATTCCAGTCCGAATGCCGTGTGCGGGTTATGAAATGCTCTTCGTCGAAGAAAACGTTTCGGTCTATGGTGAAAAAGCTCTCGGAAGCGCCCCATTCCAATGCATAAGTAAACCTTGGTCCCGCCTTGGAGTTTATGGCGAAACCGCTGATAATCAATATGATAATCAATAACTTGCGCATCAGAATTCATATCTTATTCCCACCTCAGGCCAGGCCGTTCCTATCAGACCTGCCCGGTAGTAGGACATACGGCTGTGGTGGGTGTCAGTCATAGTGAGGTGAAAGCCTAAATTGCTTGAAAATCCGGCACTTATGGTGATTCTGCCGGGGAAATGGAAGAGAAAGCCGACATTGCCGCAGACTGCTGCCACCGCTCCCCTTCCGTCCTCCTGGTCTTCGACATATCCCACCAGGGCTCCGGGGCCGGCATAAAGGTTAATCGTCACGCCGTCAGGGGCGTTCCATCTGTGGATAATGTAGTCGTTGTACCATTCGGCGCGGATGCCGGGGGCGGGAGTCTTGCCGCCCAGGACGTTATGAAGGTCGGCGCTGAGGCGAAGGTCCGAGAAGCCGTCTCCCCTGCTCCAGACCAGGGAAACGCCGCAGGCCTTGGGGGAAAACAATCCTCCTGCGGAGAAGTTTCTCTGCTGGCCGTGCGACGGCAGGGCCGCCACAAGCAGGATCAGGGTCGTCAGTACCGTCGTCTTGTTCATATCCTCACAAATTTAATAATTATTGGGAATTTTTTGGCATATTTTGTTAAATTTGCAGCAGTGTACTAACCAAATACTGCGCAGAATGTCCATAACGATCACAAAGGTAGAAACCCGGGGGCAACTGAAGGCCTTCGTAGATTTCCCCAATAAATTGTATAAAGGCGTGGCCGGCTATGTCCCCAAGCTCTTCTCCGACGAGATGGCCACCCTCTCCCCTGACAAGAACCCGGCCTGCTCCTTCAGCGACCTTGCCCTTTTCCTGGCCTATCAGGACGGTGAAATCGTAGGAAGGGTCGCCGCCATAATCAACACTCTGGCCAACGAAAGGTGGAACCACAAGGAAGTCCGCTTCGGCTGGATAGACTTCATCGACAATCCCCTGGTTTCCCGCGCCCTTCTTGACAAAGTGGCGGAGTTCGGGCGTGAAAGAGGTATGGAAGAGATTGTCGGCCCCCTGGGATTCACGGATTTCGATCCGGAGGGAATGCTCGTGAAGGGTTTCGAACATCTTAACACTATGGCCCTTATCTACAATTATCCCTATTATCCGGTCCATATGGAGAAAATGGGCTTCGAAAAGGAAATAGACTGGGTCGAGTATAAGATATATATCCCCGAGGAGATGCCCGAGCGCATCCCGCGCATCGCCTCCCTCGTGGAGAGGAAAACGGGCTTCAAGGTGGTCAAGCTCACCAAGAAGAACCTCCGCGACGACCAGTATGGCCGGAAGATCTTCGAGGCGGTCAACGCCACATATAAGAATCTCTACAACTTCACCATCCTTCCCCAGGCCGTCATCGACCATTATGTCGACGAATATCTTGGCGTGATCGACCCTGAATTCCTGAGCATAGTCGTGGATGAGAAGAATGAGATAGCCGCCTTCGCAGTGTCTATGCCTTCGATCACGAGAGCCCTGAAGAAATGCGACGGCCGCCTCTTCCCTACCGGATGGTTCCACGTCGCCAAGTCGCTGTTCATAAAGCACGAGGAATCGGTCGAGCTGATGCTCGTCGGCGTCCTGCCCCAGCACCGCAACAAAGGCCTCCTCGCGATGATCTTCAACGACCTCATTCCCCGCTATCAGAGTGCCGGTTTCAAGTATGCCGAGAGCAACGCAGAGCTTGAAACCAACACTTCGATGCAATCCCAGTGGGCTGCCTTCCAAAATGAGCTCACAAAACGCCGCAGAATATACAAAAAACACCTATAACAAAAATGTTATAGGTTGTAACAAATTTGTTTTATTTGCTAATTTTCAGCACGTTACTTCAGTGGAGCAGGAACAGGACATAAATCTGATGACAAAGGTGCTTCCTCCCCTTCCGGAGAGGATGAGACCCCGCAATCTGGATGAATATGTGGGGCAGAAGCACCTTGTCGGCGAGGGTTCCGTGCTCCGGAATATGCTCTCTTCCGGCAACCTGACATCCTTTATCCTCTGGGGCCCTCCGGGAGTCGGAAAGACGACCCTTGCGAGGATCATAGCCCTCTCCCTGGACAGGGAATTCTACCAGCTGTCCGCCATATCGTCCGGTGTCAAGGAAGTCCGCGAGGTGATCGACAAGGCAAGGGCCGACAGGAGGTCTGTCTTCGGCTCAGACAAGGGCTCCCCTATCCTCTTTATAGATGAAATCCACCGCTTCAGCAAGGCCCAGCAGGACGCCCTCCTTGGCGCAGTCGAAGACGGAACCGTCATCCTGATAGGCGCCACGACGGAGAATCCCTCCTTCGAGGTCATCAATCCCCTCCTCTCCCGCTGCCAGGTCTATGTGCTGAAGTCCCTGGAGGTCGAAGACCTGCAGCTTCTTCTGGACCGTGCCCTGACGACGGACCCAGTCCTGAAGACCCTCGACATAAAACTCGAGGAAACCCAGGCGCTTATGCGTATGAGCGGGGGCGATGCCCGAAAGCTTCTGAACCTGCTGGAGATAGTAATAGACACTCTTCCTAAGGACAAGCCTATTGTCATTGATAATCAGGTTGTTACAAAGTGCCTTCACGAGAATGCGGCCCGCTATGACAAAGGCGGCGAGATGCATTACGACATAATCTCCGCCTTCATAAAGAGCGTCCGCGGCTCCGATCCGAACGCCGCGATATATTATATGGCCCGGATGATAGACGGCGGCGAAGACCCCCTGTTCATTGCAAGGCGCCTGTGCATCCTGGCCGCCGAAGACATCGGCCTGGCGAATCCGAATGCCCTGCTGCTGGCCAATGCCTGCTTCCAGACCGTCCAGAGCATCGGTATGCCCGAAGGGCGCATCCCCCTTGCGGAGACCGCCATATATCTGGCCTCCTCCCCCAAGAGCAATTCCGCCTATATGGCTATAGCAAAGGGACTTGAGCTTGCCAAGGACACCCAGGCTGCGGCCGTCCCCCTCTATCTTCGCAACGCCCCGACCGCCCTTATGCAGGAACTTGGCTACAGCGACGGCTACAAGTATGCCCACGACTACCCCGGCCACTTCACCGACCTGGAGTTCATGCCAGACCAGCTTAAGGGAACGGTCCTTTACGAGCCTGCCCCCAACAAGCACGAAAATGCCCTCAGCGCATATCTAAAGAGCTGCTGGCCAAAGTATTACGGCACTGCCGACGATTCTCAGAAAGGATAGCCTACTCCGAAGTGGATGGCGTAATTGTCTGATCCGAACCAGTCCTTGGGCTTTCTCCATCTCTGCCCTTCGGGCATCGACGGCACATAGGCCTGGATGCCGAGGTCGACCCTTATGAGGATGACATTGAGGTCCAGCCTCAGACCGACGCCCCAGTCGGCCGCAAGACTCTCGTAAAACTTGCTCGAGTACAGGACCGAATCACTGGAACCGCTTATGTCCCAGACGTTTCCTGCCTCGGCGAAGACTGCTCCGCGAAGCTTCCAGAACAGCGGGAAACGGTATTCTATGTCGGCTTCCATCTTCATATCACCAGTCTGGTTGGGAATGACGAACAAGTCTATCTTCTCGCTGAAACCGGGGCCGACGCTGCGGGCCTGCCAGCCTCGCATGCTGTTGGCGCCGCCGGCATAGAAGTGCTGCTCAAAAGGCATCGTCTCGGAATTGCCATATGCGAAACCGGCGCCTACCATAAAACGCATTGCGAAGGAGTGGAGGTCGTCCTTACCGAAGCAGAAGGTCCGGCCCAGCGACAGCTCAGCCCTGACATACTGTGAGAAAGGAGTCCCCCACAGTTCCCGTTCGCCCCATTCGTTTTCTGGCATCAGGCCTTTGAACAGGCTCAGGACGTTGCCCACGGAATTCACCTGGAAGCGGATATACTGGTAGGAGGTCTTCGGATTGAGGTCGTTGTTGGTCGTGTAATAGATGTTGGCTGCGGCGCCAAGGTCGAAGTGGCTGATGTATGAATTGAGGATGAACGGATTGAATATCAGTGACATAGCAAAGTCTTCCGTCACATCGTTCAGCTTGACGACACTCAGCCTAAGGGGGTAGAACTGGTAGTAGAGGTTCTTGTAGGAGCCGGAGTATCCGAAGGAGGTGGAGATGATGGTCCTGGAATATTCAGGGCGGTTCTGGGAGTTGAAGGAGGCCTTGATTTCGGTGTTGGGCAGGGCGCCGGAGAAGAAGCTGTAGGGCAGGCCTATGAACCTTGGGAACGTGATACCTGCGGATGCTCCGAACTCTGTCGCGCGGACGGCGTCCGTGAACTTGAACTGGAAGTTGCCCATAAGGCCCAGGTTGAGAAGTTCACCGCCGTGGAAGAGGTTCTTGTGATAGTAGCTCAGCTCCGGAGAGACGCCCAGCAGGCCGGAGGAGTTGGACGAAGCCTCGAGCTTGAGCTTGAATCCCTGCAGGCGGGACGGGCTCAGGTTGATGCGGCAGTCCACCACGTTGCTGTCCGTGGGCTCCATCTCGAGGTTCACGCTGTTGAACATCCTCAGGGACGACAGGCGGGAATAGGCATTGTTGACGGCGTCTTCGCTGTAGGGGTGGCCGGGCTTTATGGTGTTCAGGTTGCGGAGGAATTGCTCCCTGATTTTCAGGCGTTTAGGGTGGATTATATCAACCGATCCGAAGGTGAACCTCTTAAGCGGCTTGGCCGATTTCGGGGTCTCGTTGCGGGTGTATTCGTTCACTTTCATCTTCAGGTGGGCGACGCCCGGAGTGGAGAGGGTGTCGGCCTCGAAGAAGTAGTAGTTCTTGTTGAAACCGTAGTAGCCCACCTTGCGGAAATGGGCGGCCGAGCGGACAGTCTCTTTCTCGAGGGCGTCTTCGGAGAGGAAGTCTCCGGGACGGACGGTGACCGAGGCTGTGTCCTTGATGAAGTCTTCGGCGAAGTCTCCCCTTTCAGGCAGGATGTACTCTATGTCCCGGATGGGATACCTCTTGCCGAGGTTAAGCAAGTACTTGACTTTCACCTTTTTGCCTTTCACCGAGACGTCCGCTTTCACCTTGGAGCCGTAATAGCCCAGGTATTCAAGACGGCGCTCCAGATTCTCTATCGAGGAGTTCACCAGGTCGGGGTTATACACCACCGGCGGCGTGCCAATCTTGCGCAGCAGGCGGTCGAAGGCGTTGTTGACCTCTTTCCCGGACCAGTTGTAGACAAACAGCCGTCGTGGAACACGACACCGCTGCCACCAGCGCCGCCACTATCGCGATATGTCCCCATTTACGCATATTAATCTAACAAATTTACAAATTTACTCCGATATCCTCAAATATTTTGTATATTTGGATTATTATCTACCCTGGCTGGAGAGACTATCTTGTCCCTAAACCCATGGCCACCCTCGGCCATGTCAGAGGGAGGGGCCCGCTGGCTACAAGTTATTTGCAGGGCAAATGACGCCGTAGACAGTGGGAGGGATGGAGCGGAGCGAAGCGCAGCGGAAGGTTTATGGGACAAGATAGTCTCTCCGGCCGAAAGAATACGATATGGAGACACTGACAAACGCCAGGATTAAGATGATCAAGTCCTTGAAGGATAAGAAATTCAGGGATGAGTATGGGCTATTTGTGGTCGAGGGAGAAAAGATGGTAGCGGAGGCCCGGAAGTCGGGCTTCGGGATTGAAGAAGAGTGGAGGACGGAAGAGGTCGGGCAGAAGGCGATGGAGCGGATGACGCTGCTGTCGTCGCCCTCGCCGGTGCTGGCAGTAGTCCGCAAACCGGACTATATATCCTCCTGGACGGTTCCCTCAAAAGGCCTTTGGCTGGCCCTTGATTCCGTGCGTGATCCGGGCAATCTCGGGACGATTCTGAGGATAGCCGATTGGTTCGGGGCGGACGGTATATTCGCCTCTCCCGACACGGTGGACCCGTTCAATCCGAAGGTGGTCCAGGCTTCGATGGGAGCAATATTTCGGGTCAAGTTCCATTATGCTGATTTACAGAGCCTTGCGCAGGATATCCTAAAGCAACACGGCAAGTTGTACGGAACCTTCCTCGACGGCCGGAACATATATGATTTCGACCTCTGCACAGGCAAGGAAAAACCCTCCGTCATCGTTATGGGAAACGAGTCCGAAGGGATTTCTCCTGCACTAGCGCAGTACGTGACTGACAGGTTGTATATTCCTCCATATCCCAGGGACTGCCCCGGCTCCGAATCGCTCAATGTCGCCGTCGCGACGGCGGTCACCATCGCCGAATTCAGAAGAAGAGATTAAGGACGGCTCCGTCCTTGGCTCTGACAGATACCCTTTGGAACAATTCCCCCTGCTCCCTGCCGAAGAATGAGAAAGCTTCCGCGGGGATTCTTATTTCCGTCTCAAGGTCTGCGTCAGAGAAGTTGCACACTACAAGTGTCAGCTCCTTGCCATAGCCCCGCAGGAAGGCGAAGACTTTGTCGGTGTCGAAGCCTCCGCAGTAGCCAAGGTCATACGTAAGTCCCTTTGTGATAATGTCTTGGCCTGCGAGCGACAGCAACTCCATATAGCGCTTAAGGGTGTCGTTCTGCTGCTGCGACAGCGAGCCTTTGCCGTGGATGAGCGACCACAGCGCCGCAGGTCCCGAAGGGCACCACCAGTCGAAGATGGACGTCCGGCCGTTGACGCCGCTGAAGCCTTCCGCGTCCATTCCTCTCTCTCCCACTTCCTGGCCGAAATAGACCATAAAAGGAGCGGTGTTCAGAAGCAGCGAGGCGTGAAGCGAGGCAAATGAACGTGAAGAGCTGCCGAAGAAGAAGTCCGAGGCCGCGCGGGGCTCGTCGTGGTTCTCCAGGAAATTGAGCATATGCGGCTGCAAGTCACCGAGTTCCTGCCAGTTACGGGTGAGCCTCGATGCGCTGACGCTGTGGCGTTCGATGTCCAGGAGGGCGTCGTACATCCCCGATTTGTCGTAGAGATAGTCGAAGCCGGCGTCAATGTAACGCCTGTAGTTTTCTTTCTGGTAGACCTCGGCGATGAACAGGAATCCGGGATGCTTTTCCCTCACTTTCGCTATCATCCAGTCGAAGAACTCCACGGGGACCATCTCGACCATATCGCACCTCATTCCGTCCACGCCTTTACCGGCCCAGAAGAGCACGACTTCCAGCATCCTGTCCCAGGTGGGCGTGTGGAAGTCGCAGTAGTTCAGGCGGATGGTGTCATACCAGTCGTACTCGCCGGGGGCGGGGCTGAAGCAGTTGCCGGAAGCCTTGGCGGGGAATTCCTTCCACGCGCCGCGGCAGGGCAGCTGGAGCTCCTGACCGGGATAGTAATAAAAGTCATTATCCGGCTTCCAGTGGACGCTGCTGTCGTCCAGGGCACCGAGGACAGGATGTCCGGCTGCGTCCCGGCCGCCCTTGAAGGGCTTCGGGGAGAACTTGCCATAGTCCCTGGCGACGTGGTTGGGGATGAAGTCGGTGATGACCTTCATCCCGGCCTTGTGGGTGCGGCGCACCAGCGATTCGAACTCCGTCATCCGCCCCTCCGGATCTTTGGCCAGATAGGGATTGACGTCGAACCAGTCGGTTATCGAATACGGGGAGCCGGCCTTGCCCTTGACAAAAGGCTTGTTGATGGAATGACGTACTACGCCCGTAAACCAAACACTGGTTACCCCCAGCGTGCGGAGGTAATCCAGTGTCTTGGAGTCGATGTCGGCAAACTTGCCGCATCCGTTTCTTTCCAGACTTCCTCCAGGCCTGTTCTCCCCTTCCACATTCCCCCACAGCCTCGGAAGTATCTGATAGATAATTTCTTTTGGCATTTACCAGCCGAGGATCTTTTTGAAGTCGTAGTCGGCGGGGTTCGGGACGAACTTCTTTGCTGCCTCATAGTCTGCCTCGGTTACATAGTGGCAGATGTGGGCGAAGTAGTTCTGGGCGGTGCCGCCGTCGATGTTGACCCTGCGCGGAGGAATCTTGCCGTCGGGGCCCTGGAGGTCCTTCAGGTACAGGGGGTGGGCTTCGCCGTCGGCGTCGACATAGACCATACAGCCGGTTTCACCCTTGGCGAAGAGTTCGTAGGCGCCCATTGCGAGTTCGGTGCAATAGGTCAGGTCGTATGCGATGGGGTCCTGGCAGCGGACATCGTAGCCGATCTCCACGGGACGGGTCTTCACCTTGAGGCCTATCTTCTTGAATTCCTTCTCGAGGATGTCGTTGAAGAGGACGGCCTTGGATATCTTGCCGAGCTCGGGATGGCCGTGCTCGTCGTAGGTCATGCTCACGCCGGCGTTCTTGATCTCCTGGGGGTCAAGGTCGTGGAAGACGCCTTCGGCAACTACCACGGTTCCGTAAGGGATGCCGAGGATATTGCGCTTGATGATGGCGGAAAGGGCCAGGCGGACTATCTTCTCAAGGGTGATGCCGGTCTTGTTGAACATCTCGGGGATGATGGTCATAGGGCAGTGGGTGGCTTCGCCGATTCCGAGGGCCAGGTGGCCTGCGGAACGTCCCATTGCGCTGATAATGAGCCAGTTGCCGGAAGTGCGGGCGTCCTCATAGACTGTCCTTGCGAGGTGGGCGCCTTCGTCCTTGGCGGAGTTGAAGCCGAAGGTCGGGGTGTTGCACGGCAGAGGGAGGTCGTTGTCTATTGTCTTGGGGACGTGGATGTTGCGGATGGGATACTGCTTCGCCTCAAGGAATTTGGCGATGCGGTTGGCCGTGGAGGCGGTGTCGTCTCCGCCGACGGTGACAAGGAGCTTGATGTTGTTGTCCTGGAAGAGGGAGAGGTTGAAGTTCTCCTCGAAGTCCTTGTCGGTGGGTTTGAAGCGGCTCATCTGGAGGTAGGAACCGCCGCGGTTGAAGTAGGCGTCAGCCTTGAAGAAGTCAATGTCCTCGGTGCGGGGAGTCTTGCTGAACAGGCCGGAATAGCCTCCGTGAAGGCCTATGACCCTGTAACCATTTGAAAGGAAAGTCTTTGCTACTGAGCAGACTACGGTGTTCATACCCGGAGCCGGGCCGCCTCCGCAGAGGATGATGATGGAATCTTTCATACTTTAGTTATATGTGTTTATTTACATTTTCCGAGCACAAATTTATCCATTTTTCAGCAAATATTCTAATAAAAAAAGCTAAATTTGTAAAATATAGGATAAAGTGCAATGGATAAGGAGAAAGCCGCCCATAAAATCGAAGAACTCAAGGCCGTCCTCTGGGAGAACAGCCGCCGCTATTACGTGGACAACGCCCCCACGATGAGCGACTATGACTACGACCTCCTGATGAAGGAACTCGAGGCCCTGGAGGCAGAATTCCCCGAATTCGCCACCCCCGACTCCCCCACCCG
>CACZBP010000101.1 GCA_902779495.1 uncultured Bacteroidia bacterium | reverse complement strand
GGGGGTCGGCGAAATACAGCGGGCCGAGGGCCTTGTCGAGGAAAACAGGGAGGGTCTCGGGCAGGACCTCACCGATTACGGCGGGGACGTCTTCCTTGAATATCCCGGCTTTCTCGGCGGCTATTTCCGCAAGGGTGTTGCCAAGAAGGGCACAGTGGTCGAGGCCAATGGAGGTTATCACGCAGAGTTCCGGAGTGATGATGTTGGTGCTGTCGAGGCGGCCGCCAAGGCCGACTTCGACGACGGCCCAGTCGCACTGCATCCGGGCGAACCATTTCAGCGCCATCCCGGTGGTTATCTCGAAAAAGGACAGGTCCAGGCTTTCGAACACGCTGCCATATTCCACCAGGAAATCATACACCCACTCCTCGGGGGGCATCTTCCCGTCCACCTTCATCCGCTCACGGAAATCCACCAGGTGCGGGGAGGTGTAAAGGCCTGTCCTGCAACCTTTTGCCATCAGCACCGAGGAGAGCATACTGCTCACCGAACCCTTGCCGTTGGTGCCGGCAACGTGGATGGTGCGGTACTGCTCCTGGGGGTTGCCGAGGATGGCGGCGAACTGCCGCATATGGTCAAGGCCGGGCTTGTAGGCATCGGCAAAACGGGAGGTCTGCACAGAGGGAAAACGGCTGAAAATTGCCGAGAGTTTTTCCTCATATTTAACTCTTTCCACCATAAAATTTTGAACTCTTTTCAAAAATAACTATTTTTACGCAGATATTGTGCTTTTTTGGATGAAAGATTATCTGAAGTCTGGTTACATTATTGATGGGGTCAGGATGGATGCCACTCCGCAGGCGATGATTCAGTCGGCCGGAGGTCGCGCAGTTTGTCCCGAAGGCGAATTCGAGCCCATAGTGGACGAGACCATCGACCCTTCCCCTTCTCCCGGAGACTTCCGTGAAAGCAAAGCCCTTGAGTATCTGGCTCTTATGCAGGGCTGTCCACGCAAGTTTCCCCTCACGCACCCCGGAGAGTATTCCAAGGCCTGCATAGCAAGGGCCCTTATCGACACCCTGTGGCAGAAGGGTCATTTCCGCCTGGAAGACCTGGCCATAGCCACCGCCTGGAAATGGGATATGGAGACCGTCGGCAACGCAGCCGCCTTCTACTACTCGGTAGAAGCCGTCAGCGACTATCTGGACAGTCTCGGCGTGCGCCTTCGCGAATGTGGCTTCGCCCAGGCGAAAAGCTGCAGCCTCAGCGCAAAGGCATCCCTCGAAGACAGCCCCGAGGAAGAGGAGGACTATGATGACGAGCAGCTGGGCAGGGAGGAATACCCCTTGCGCAGGATCCCCAAGCTCAGCGTCAGGCGCAAATGCTCCCCCGTCTCGACAGGCGGTCTGCAGGACTGGATAATATTCGTCCCTTTCGACACCTGCGACTTCCGACTCGGCGGCTCCCTTCTCTCGCAGGTGGCCGGCACCCCCGGCGGAGTGGCCCCGCAAATCCTTGACCCCGACTACTTTATGGACTGCTTCGAGGTGGTCCGCGAGCTGGTGGAGGACGGCATAGTCACCGCCGGCGTGACGGTTGGCGACGGCGGCATCCTCAACGCCCTGTGCAAGATGATGGACTCCACGGGAATCGAGATAGACCTGGGCGGAATGGTCCACTCCTATGGCGAGAGCAACCGTCTAAGGCTGCTTTTCGGCGAGGTCCCCGGCGTCCTGCTCGAAATACGCGATTCCGATTATGACTATATAGATGCAGAATTCCTGCTGCAGGACGTGGCATATTATCCCCTGGGGCATCCCGGCGGCGGTTCCGTACGCCTTTCCGACTCGGCCCCCGGCATAACCGGCATCCTGCAGTCACTTATGGACGACGCTTCAGAAGGAGAAGACTAGCATATATGACCTACGCAAACGTACCCTCAAAACGCAAGGGCGGAAAGCCCAAGACCTTCGTGCTCGACACGAACATCATCCTCCACGATTACAAAAGTATCTTCCAGTTCCAGGACAACAACCTCGTCATCCCTATGGCGGTGGTGGAGGAGCTGGACAAGTTCAAGAAGGGCAATGACGCCCTGAGCTTCAACGCCCGCGGCTTTATGCGCGAGATTGACCGCCTGACCGACGGGAAGATGTTCGGCAAGACCGGCGTCCCGCTCGGAAGCAGGAGGGGAAACATCAAGATAGAGCCCAACCATCCTTTCCCGGACACGCTCAAGTCCCTGTTCCTCGACGACACCCAGGACCACAGGATACTGGCAACCGCCATATGGGTCCGCGACAATAACCCGGGCCATTTCACCGCCCTGGTAACCAAGGACATAAACCTCAGGATGAAGTCCAAGGCCGCCGGAATGGAGGTGCAGGACTACCTGACCGACCGCGTCCAGGACGAAAGGCTGGAGAACACCCAGCGGGAGATCCAGGTCATAGAGAATGCCCCTGCCGACGTGCTCCAGCACCTTGGCTATGGCGAGGACACCTCCGTGGACTGGAAGGACCTCTTCCGTGAGGAACCTGCCCCCAACAGCCTCTACAAGTTCATATGGGACAGCGGCACCCTGTGCGGCCGCTACAATGCCGAGCGGGGAAGGATAGTGCTGGTGAAGAACAAGGAGGCATATGGCATACGCCCCCGCAACGAGGAGCAGAAGTTTGCCCTGGATGCCTGCCTCAACCCCAAGATTCCGCTCGTCTCCCTGACCGGAGGAGCCGGCACCGGCAAGACGCTCATAGCCCTGGCCGCGGCCCTCGAGCAGGAGCACGACTATGACCAGATAATCCTTTCCCGCCCTGCGGTAACGCTTGGCAATCAGGACATTGGCTTCCTGCCGGGAGACCAGAAGAGCAAGATGAGCCCCTACCTCCAGCCGCTGATGGACAACCTCGGAGTGATCAAGGGACAGTTCCGGCCCTCGAGCAAGGAGGCCCTCAAGATAGACGGTATGGTCAACAGCGAGAAGCTGCTCATAACGCCGCTGGCGTATATCCGCGGCCGCTCCCTGGGGAAGGTCTTCTTCATCATCGACGAGGCCCAGAACCTCACCCCGCACGAGATAAAGACCATCATCACCCGTGCCGGGGAAGGCACCAAGATGGTCTTCACCGGTGACATCTTCCAGATCGACCAGCCCTACCTGGACCAGTGGTCCAACGGTCTGACGCACCTTGGCGAGAAGATGCACGGCCAGCCCCTCTTCGAGCACGTTTTCCTCCGCAAGGGTGAACGCAGCACCCTCTCTGAAATCGCAGCTAAGTTACTTTAATATGCGGGATATGCTATCTCATTTCAAAACCCTCCGCTTCGCTCCGTCCCTCCCAAACAAGTTTGGGCCCCTCGAAGGGTTGGATTGGGGTCCCCGAAAATCTCGGATTTTTGGGGTTTTGCGGCCATGGGCGGCCACAGGTTTTGAAACGAGATAGCATATCCCAAAAACACATTAGTACAATGAGAAAGATATTTATTCTGTTGATATTTTTGGGGATTATCGGTTGCAAGGCGCCGAAGGAGATACCGGACTGGCAGTTTCCGGACTCGCCGTCCGAGGAGCCGTCGGTGAGCCCGTCGGAAGAACCTTCGGTGGAGCCTTCCGGGGATGTGTCCGAAGAACCGTCGGAGGAGCCGAGTGAGGAACCTTCTGAAGATGTTTCTGAGGAGCCTTCCGAAGAACCGTCCGAGGAGCCGGTGCCGACCGGAACGGGCACGATACTGGTTATCGGAGGCGGTTCAAGCGGAATGAGCGCTGCGCTCCAGGCTGCAAGGATGGGCATCCCCACAACTGTGGTGGAAGAGACCCCCTGGCTGGGCGGAATGCTCACCAGCGCAGGCGTGACGGCGACGGACGGCAACCACAAGATGCGCCAGGGCATATTCGGTGAATTCATCGACGCGCTTGTGGCCCACTACGGCAGCCTCAGCGCCCTGAAGACCGGCTGGGTGAGCAACACCTTGTTCGAGCCGAAGGTGGGCGAACAGATATTCGAAGACTGGGCGGCCGCCGAGAGCAACCTCACGGTTATCAAGAACGCCCGGTTCGAAGGCATAACCAAGCAGGCAAGCGGCTGGATTGCAGAATTTTACAGCACCGAGCGCGGCAGCTTCACCGTTTCTGCCGACAGGGTCATAGACTGCACGGAGCTTGGCGACGTGGCCAAGGCCGCGGGTGTGACTTATCACGTTGGAATGGACTCCCCCGCCTACACCGGCGAGAGCCGCGCCATAGGCCCCAACGACATAGTCCAGGACCTGACGATGTGTATGACGCTGAAGAAATACACCTACGACGTAACGATCCCCAAGCCCGAGGGATATGACGAGACCCTCTACTACAACTCCTGCAAGAACGCCTGGAACGTGAACGTCTCCGACGGCAAGGACGCTGTGACGGGACAGGCCGTATATGACCCGGACTATATGCTCCAGTATGGCCTTCTGCCCGGAGGGGAATATATGATCAACTGGCCCATCCACGGCAACGACTACTATGTCAATATGATAGATATGTCGCGCGCCGAAAGGGAGGAGGCCGTGCGCAAGGCCAAACTGCATTCGCTGGGATTCCTGTATTTCCTCCAGACAAAAGTGGGATACACCAACCTCGGCCTTGCCGACGACCAGTATCCTTCCGAGGACCATATGCCTTTCATCCCCTACCACCGCGAGTCCCGCCGCATCGAGGGCGAATATCTCTTCACCTTCGACGAGGCCGCGTCGCCCTTCACCTATAAGACTCCCGGCTTCCGCACCGGCATCGCAGTGGGCGACTATCCTGTGGACCATCACCACTGGCAGTATCCAGGCTGGACTTCAGGCCTGATAAGCTTCGGCAATATCGTGCCCTTCACCCTCCCTATGGGCGTGCTGATTCCCCTTGATGCCGAAGACCTCCTGGTGGCCGAGAAGTCCATATCGGTGAGCAACCTGGTGAACGGAACGACCCGCCTGCAGCCCGTCACGATGGAACTCGGACAGGCCGCCGGTGCCCTGGCAGCGCTGAGCATCCTCTGGGAGACTCCTCTTCGCAAGACTTCCGTGCGCAAGGTGCAGGAAGCCCTGCTGGAATCCGGCGCCCGCCTCCAGCCCTATCTGGATATGGAGCCCACCAACAGCAATTTCAAGGTGCTGCAGAGGATAGGCTCCACAGGCATAATGCTCGGTGAGGGAAAGACCATAGGCTGGTCCAACGAGATGCGCTTCCGCTCCTCCGACCGCATCAAATGGAACGAACTCTACCTTGAGGACTACTATGGCGAGCCCCACAACAACTCGTCCGAGACCATAACCGGAGCCGATTTCGTCGCCCTGGTAGAGAGGCTCTCCGGCAAGAAGGTCGAGACCAACCTGCGTGACCGCAACACCGTCACCCGCCTTGACGCCGCCAAGCTGATCGATGAGTACCTCGACCCCTTCCACCGCTTCGACGTCGCCCTCGACGGAAGCGTTCTGAGTAAGTAGGTTACTGCCAGGCAGTTACAGAAAAGTCCCTACTGCATTTGCGGTAGGGACTTTTCTGTAAGTTACTGTCCGTCGGACAGTTGCTTAGAACGGGGCCGGAGGGGATGGTCCGGCCCGTTCGGATTAGTTCTGCTCGATGGCGCTCTGGGCCGCGGCGAGGCGGGCGATGGGAACGCGGAAAGGAGAGCAGCTGACGTAGTCGATTCCGATGCGGTTGAAGAACTTGATGGAATCGGGATCGCCGCCGTGCTCGCCGCAGACGCCGCACTTGAGGTTGGGCCTGCGTGAACGGCCGGAGTTGATGCCGTATTCAACCAGCTTGCCGACACCCTTCTGGTCTATGGTCTGGAACGGGTCGGTGTCGAGAATCTTGTTGCCGAGGTAGTCACCCATAAAGGTGCCGATGTCGTCACGGGAGAAACCGAAGGTCATCTGGGTGAGGTCGTTGGTACCGAAGGAGAAGAACTCTGCGGCGCGGGCCATACGGTCGCCGGTGAGGGCGGCGCGAGGGATCTCGATCATAGTACCGAACTGGTAGGTGATGGACTCGTTGGTGTGGCCTTCGACTTCAGCCTTGACGCGGTCGCATATGGCCTTCTGGAAGCTGAGCTCACGGGCGGAGATGGTGACCGGGATCATAATCTCGGGCTGAGGGTGCAGACCTTCCTTCTGGAGCTCTGCGGTGGCCTCGAATATGGCCTTGTACTGAGTCTCGGCGATGAGCGGGAAGCTCACGTGCAGACGGACTCCGCGGTGACCCATCATAGGGTTGACCTCGTGGAGGGCCTCACCTCTCTTCTCGACTTCCTCTACGGTGATGCCGAGTTCCTTGGCGAGTTCCTTCTTCTTTTCCTCGGTGCGGGGGACGAACTCGTGCAGAGGCGGGTCGAGCAGACGGAAGACGACGGGCTTGCCGTCCATAATCTTCAGGGTGCTCTTCACGGCAGCCTTGATGTAGGGCTCGAGGTCTGCCAGGGCAGCCTTGCGCTCCTCGTCGGTGTCGCAGAG
>CACZBP010000100.1 GCA_902779495.1 uncultured Bacteroidia bacterium | reverse complement strand
TTTCAATGAATTCGACGCCTGTGCCCTCGACCTTGTCATTGGGTCCCGGAAGGGACGCAGAACCAAGGCCTATCACCTTGAAGGACACGCTCTTGGTTGCAGCCTTATAGTCGCCCTTTTCCTCCTGGGAGGCGGTAATCTTCACTTTGTCGTCATCTGCCGACATAGCGGTGATGGAATACTCGAGGTCGCCGGTGGGCTTGATTATGGCAACCGACGGCTTGTCGACCGACAGGGTGATCTCGCCTTCAGACTTGGAAGTGACCTTCACCGTGAAGGGGGTGCCGGACTCGACGGGGTCGGAAGGGACGCCTTCAATGGCGATTTCGGGGTCGGCAAGCTGCTTGGGCTTGGTCGCAGTCAACGGAGCCTTCTCCTGCTTGCACCCGGTGAGTGCAAGCAGGATTACGGCTGCGAGAGTCAGGATTCTTTTCATAACGCCGGTTTATTAGCGCGGATTCTGATCGATGTGCGAGGCGTTGATCTCATCGGCAGGGATGAGAAGGGCCATACGGGGATCGTTGTAGTCGATCTGGCACCAGTCGTGGTAGCCGGGATAGCGGCGGTCCAGCTTGAGCTTGTTGCGCTGGAGGTCGAACAGGCGGTGGCCTTCGAAGCAGAGCTCCATACGGCGCTCGTCGAGGACGACATCCAGGACATCGTCATATCCGCGGGCGGCCATGTTGGCGGCCGTGAAGTCGTCAGCAGCGGCGATGCCTGCACGATTGCGGATCATATTGACATACTTCAGCGCATTGGTCACGTCACCCTTGTGGGCATAGGCCTCGGCAAGGTTCAGGACAACCTCGCCCCAGCGGAGCATAACCGGTGAAGAGAAGGTCGGCTGACCGTCCTGGAAGCTGTACTTGGTGTTGTAGTACCTGGGGAAGGTGCCGCCACGGATGCCGGTCGTCTCATCGACATTGGCACGGATGTAGGCGGGAGTCTTGCCACCAAAGTAGCTCGCGTCGCCGGTGAGGTTGTCATTGATGAAATAACGGGTGTAGCCGTTGACTGTGGTCTTGACAGCCTTGTAGTTCTTGCCTTCCCAGGTGAAGCTGTAGTCGCCGTTGGCATCGGCGGTGCAGTTCAGGGCATAGCCAAAGATGAGGTAGTCACCTGTCTTAGGCTTGGAGGGGAAGCAGACCATCTTCTTGGTGCCGTCGTCCTTGGTGGGGTCATATGCCATAGGCTCATAGCAGAAATATGTGCTGAAGCGCTTGTCTGCAGGGTAGCGGTTGAACAGTTCGATGAGCTCATCGTTCCAGTACCATTCGCCCCAGCCCCTGTTGGTTCCGGCAACCTCGTCACCGTCCTTGTAGTACATAGCACCGATGGTGGCACTGTCGGAGAGAAGGTCTGCCGGGTAGATCAGATGGACGCACCATATGGTCTCGGGGGAGCTCCAGGTCTCCGTGGGATACTTCTTCAGGTCATAGCCTGCGGTGACAACGTTAGGAGCTTTCTTCATAAGCTGGTTCTCGCAGAGGTCGATGCACTCGTCATCCTTTCCCATATTCAGGTAAACCCTTGAAAGGAGGGCCCTTGCGGCAGTGGCGGACACATAGGATGCATCTCCGCGGGGAGTGCCGGCGTCCATATATTCAGCCGCCTTCTTAAGGTCCTCAACCACAGCATCATAGACCTGGCCTACGGTGGCGCGGGATGTGCTGGAATAGTCCATGCCTATGCGGAGGGGAACTCCGGGATTGTCACGGCCGGCAGAATACGGCAGGGCGAACAGGCTGACCATATGGAAGTGGCAGATAGCCCTGAAGAAATAGTTCTCGCCCAGCAGGTGGGAGCTGGTCTTGTCGGCGTTCGGATCAATGGCGTCGATGTTGGAATTGGCGGCATATATGATCTTGTAGGCCATCCACCAGAGGTAGTACTTGTTCTTGGTGTTGTCCACGTCCTCGTACATATAGGGTCCGAGGAAGGGGTCGGTGGAGTGGGCGGAAATACAGAGGTTGTCTCCGCGGGACTCCGCCAGCTGGAAATAGTGACGGATGTAGACATTGTCATCCGTACCACTTTCTGCATTGTAGGGCAGGGCGTCCTTGAAAAGGGCGTAGATGCCGTCTGTGGTGTAGACTGCGGATGCAGGATTCTCCTTGAGCTGCGCCGAGGTCATCGAGGCAGACGAGTAGAAGTCCATATTGCAGGAGACGAGAGTCAGCAGTGCGACTGCAAGTGCAAATATCTTTTTCATAACTTTGATCTCCATTTAGAATTTGATGTCGATACCGCCGACTATTGACATAGGAACGGGGTAGTTGTCAGCATACGTACCAGGTACTGACCAGGTGGTCATTTCGAGGTTCACTTCGGGGTCCATACCGGAGAAACGGGTGAAAGTCAGGAGGTTGTCGGCGGAAACATAGATGCGGGCGCCGGCAATCTTTACCTTGCTCAGGATGTTCTTCGGAAGGTCATATGAGAGGGTCACGTTCCTCAGGCGGAAGAAGCTTCCGTCTTCCAGATAACGGGAAGACAGCTCATTCGCGCTGTTATTACCTTTTTCTGTAGGCTGAGGGTGTGTGGCGATGTTGTGGGTGGAAGGATCATCCGGATCCCAGCGGACCCAGCCGAGGCCGTTGTCGAAGGACTGCTGGTTGTAGCCGCCCTTGGCACCGTCGGTATCCATAATGTGCTGACGGGTGCGATTGTAGATCTTGTTGCCCACAACGAAGTTTCCAGTGGCGCTCAGGGTGATGCCCTTCCAGCTGAGGGAGGTATTGACACCGCCTGTGAACCAAGGAGTTGCGCTGCCGACGATCTGGTCGGTGGCGTTGTTGTAGTTGCTGGTGTAGTTGATGGTGGTGGTGCCGTCGGCATTCTCAACGAGTTCCTCCCACAGCGGTTTGCCGGTTTCAGCGTCAACTCCGACCCACTTCTTCATATACCAGGAATAAATGTCGCGGCCTTCCATAATCTTCTGGGAAACCTCGGCCTTGGTTATGACCTTTTCGTGTTCAGGATATTCGAGCACCCTGTTCTGGTTGATTCCTATGTTGAATCCGCCGTCCCAGACAAAGTCTCCGGACTTTATGATGGTTCCGTCAACTGCAAGCTCAACACCCATATTACGTACCTTTCCGACGTTGTCCATCACGGAGAAGAAACCGGTGGAAGGAGACTTGGGATTGTCAAGGAGAAGGCGGTCGTTGATGGTGTGGTAGAGGTCGAGGGTGACGTTCAGCCTGTTGTTAAGCAGGGTGGCGTCAACACCGAGGCTGGCCATATAGGCCTGCTCCCATCCGAGTTTGTAGTTGGCCTGGCGCTCGAGGAACGCGGCAATGACATTGTTGTAGTTGGCGGAGAGGGAGAAGGTGTCCTGATACTGGAAGGTCGGGATGTTGTCGTTACCGGTCATACCGAAGCCGGCACGGACCTTCAGGAAATTCACCACGCTCTGCTTGCGCATCCAGTCCTCATTGGAAACGACCCACGCACCGGAGACGCCGGGGAAGAAACCGCCGCGGTTGAGGGGACCGAACTTGTAGCTCTGGTCGTAGCGGATGGAGGCGGTGGCGATATATTTTCCAAGGTAGGAATACTGTGCCTGGCTGAGCAGGGCCCAGGTCCTTGTGTGATAGTCGCTGCCGGAGCCTATCCAGTTGACAGTGTTGCTGATGGCCCTCTGGCCGGCAGGCATGCTGTTACCGGAAACGCCCATACTGCGGGAATAGCCCTGGCCGAATTCCCAGCCGACGATGGCGCTCACATCGTGGTCACCGAAGGTGTGGTGGAACTTGGCGATGTTGGTGGTGCCCCAGCTGTTCCACTCGGAATCGCTGTTGGAAAGGCTTCCGTCAGGGGCGCCTGCGGTGGTGCGCTTGTCGGTGTAGCTCTCCGAGAAGGAGTTGGAGGAGTCGTAGCGGTTGGTAGAAGTAAGTGTGAGCCAATCGGTTACATTCCAGATGAGCTGGAGGTCTCCGACGAGGGACTCGCTGTGGCTCTTGTCGTAGTTGTAGAGCTCGTTGTGGAAGTAGTTCTCCGTCACTGCGGAATACCACTTCTTCTTGTTGTCACTTCTCTTGGAGTTGGTGACCTGGAGGGGCTCGCTGGTGACGTTGCCTTCCGCGTCAATTATGTAAGGGATATCGAAAGGTTCCATCACATAGGCGTTCTCACGGGTGAACCAGTTGCCGCCGAGGGTGTTGTCCTTGGTGTAGCTCACGCGGACGTTCATAGTGAGGCGTTCGGTGATGGGGGCGTTGAGGTTGACGCGGGCGGAGTTGCGCCAGTAGGCGGAACCGATGAGGGAGCCCTTCTCGTTGTAGTGGTCTATACTGGCGTAGTAGCCCACCTTGCCGGCCTTGCCGGAAACGGAAGCGTAGTAGTTCTGTACGAGGCCTGTCTTGTAGGTGTTGTCAACCCAATTGAAGTTGTAGTTACCGAGTTCATCCTGCTTGGGAGCGTTGCCCTTGAGCTGGCTCTTGGTGTAGATCTTTGAGTAGAGGTCGTAGAGCTCGTAGGCATCCATCGGTTTGAACCTGCCGTGAAGGGCTCTCTTGGCTCCGACGCTGGCCTTGAAGTTCACAGTGGCCTTGTCGCTCCTGGCGCCCTTGGTCGTGATGACGATGACACCGCCGGAAGCTGCGGCACCGTAAAGTGCGGTGGCGGAAGCGTCCTTAAGGACGGTGAGGGTCTCGACATCGTTGGGGTTGAAACTGCCTCCTGCGACGCCGTCAACGACGTACAGAGGGCCTGCGCCTGCATTGATGGAGCCGGTACCGCGGATGCGGATGTCGGCGCCTGCACCAGGCTGGCCGGAGGAGTTCATAACCATAACGCCGGCAACCTTGCCCTGGAGCATATTGCCCACGTCGGGGGTCGTGACGTCGGTGAGTTTCTCACCGGCGATGGAGACGACGGCGCTGGAGAGTTCGGCCTTCTTCTGGGTGGTATATCCCAGGACGACGACTTCCTCGAGCGCCTCGGTGTCGGGCGTGAGTTTCACGTTGATGACGGTCTGACCGCCCACTTTGACCTCCGTGCTCTGGTAGCCCAGGCTGGAGAAGGTGAGTATGGCGTCATCAGAAGCGTTGATGACATATTTGCCTTCATAGTCGGTCACCGTGCCGCCGCCCGTGGAAAGGGTGACTCCTGCACCGATGATCGGCTGTCCGTCAGAGGCGTCCACTACCGTACCCGAGACACTATGTGTCTGGGCATACGCGGCAATGCCCATAAGCAGCATAGCTGCCGAGGCAAGGACGCGGGAGATTGAACTTTTCATCTTTAAGGTAAATTTGTTGGTTATTTTTTATAGTAAATCATTAAGTCCTACGAGGTTGAAGGCGCGGAAGTACTTGTCCATATCGCGCTCGATGCGGCCAAGGACAATCTCTTCAGCGTCTATGCCAAGCCGCTGGAGGTTGGCGTAGAGGATGCCGCGGGCGGCGAGGGGGGCGGGCTGCTGCCAGATGTAGCGGCAGCAGGTGGCGATGATCCAGTCCTGGCGCTCGGGGGTGAGCTCCGCCAGGTCCTTGCCAAGCTCGTCTTCGTGGAGCCACTTCTCCCAGCGGTGGGAATCGTGGACGGCCTCCAGGAGGGTGTCGCGCATATGCGAAAGCACGGCCACGCGGCCCTGGGCCTGGTATTCTTTCTCCAGAAGTTCGAGTTCGCACAGGGCGCGATACTCGCTCATCGTGAATTCAGGGCCTACGTTGGCTGCGCCCATACCGCAAAGAGGATACTCCTCAGGGTTAGCTACATCATCGGTGTAGTGACCTTTAATGTAGCTACCCAAAGGACGTACCTTGGATGTAAGTCGCCTGGCTACTTCACCGTCAAACACCGTCGTGTCCAGGTCGGTGCCCACTTTCCCGACGATGAAGCAGGGCCATACATCCTCAAGACCAACATTTATTAACCCTTTTTTAAGTTCGTGTATGAAAGTGTCGAATGTAGTTTCGTCGGCCAGTCCGCCGTGCACTTCCTCGGTTCCCACTTCGTAGGAAATCTCGGGAAGGCCCTTTGCCCTGCGGAAGCGCTCCACGTGGTCGATGAGTTCCACGGTGCGCGCGGCAACGACGTGAATGTCAATTATTTCGCCCTTGGGGACGTTGATATCCACAGTGGGATCCACGTGGATGAGGTCATATCCGGCGAGGACTGCGGCCTCGAAAGAAGCCTTGACTCCGTCCATCGCATCCTTGGTGGACCATTTCTCGGTGCGCTGCCTGTCCTTGAGCCAGGGGCCGCCGTGGTCTATGGCTATGATGACGGGGCCGGTGAAATGGACGCGCTCGGTCTCGAAGCGGACGGTGCGCACGAAGGCCTCCTGGGTCATTCCCGTGTAGCCTCCGTCGCAGTCAACCTGGTTGAGGGTGGCGGCGAAGTAGATGGGGGCGTTGTTGCGCTTGGCGGCACGCAGGGATGCGCGGATTACGGTAGGGGAATTGGGGCAGGCCCCGAATATGGTGCGGGGGATGCCGGTCCGGGCCTGAAGCTCATCGATGCGATGA
>CACZBP010000099.1 GCA_902779495.1 uncultured Bacteroidia bacterium | reverse complement strand
TGCTCTGACTACGTGCCAATAAATGCAGCTTTTCTCCTCATCAATCGAAAGACCGACGAGGTCATCTCGGAGGCATTCGGCTTCGAGGTGCTTCAGGATACTAACAATTCAACGGAGGATTTCTATGAAAGCGAAACTCAGTCCCTCCATCCTTAGGATGGCCATTGTCGCGGGACTGGCGCTTTGCTCCCTGGAATCCCGCAGCCAGTCCATTTTTGATTGGGAAGCCTGGCGAAGCGGCCGCAACATTGCCGGCCTGGGCCTGTCGTCTTCCCCCCGCGGAGATGTCACCGCAAAGATAGCGGAGTCTTCGGCCGAACTTTCCGGCGGCTGCACCTGGGGCGGCCTTAAGGGCGGTTCCGAGGCCCAGACCCTCTGGAGCACTGCCGCCTCCGCCCAGACCGAGGTGCACTGGAGCGATTTCCTTATGACGGGAGATTTCTCCTTCTCGATGGAGAGCGGCAGGGATATGATGGGCTCGATGTTCACCCGTCCTGGATATTATCCCATTGACGTGCTGGAATTTACGCCCGGCCAGAAGACCCTTCAGAACTATGGCATAGGAGGCGGTCTGGCCTGGAAGAACGGCTCGCGTTTCATCCCCGGAGGCACCTTCCGCTTCGAAGGCGCCAACTACGCCAAGCGCAAGGATATCCGCCACACGACCTACAGGCAGGAGATAGAGATAGTCCCGTCCGTGGTGTGGGACGGCCCCGGCTTTGCCTTGGGCGCCAGCCTCATTATGCGCAAGACCTCAGAGTTCGTGCAGGCTGAGCAGGTGGGCACCGCCACGGCGGATTCCTACTATGCCTTCCTCGACAAAGGAATGATGTATGGCTCCTACCAGGTCTGGAACGGCTCCGGAGTGCATCTGGACGAGGCCGGGCTGGACCGTCTTCCGGTGAAGGAGTTCAATATGGGAGCCGCCCTGCAGGCCTCCATAGGCGACTGGCTGTATGCCGACTTCGAATACAGGACCCGCGGAGGCGAAATCGGAGAGAAGGGCTACAGCTGGTTCACTTTCCCCGGCTCAAGGCTCAAGACTTCCCTGAGCTGGACCCTGCACAGGAGCTCGGGCATTCACGTGCTGAGGGCCGAGTACCAGTGGGGCCACCAGGAACTGGACGAGACCGTGCTGGAGAAGACGTCCTTCGGCGGCGTGACGACCCCGACGGCATATGGTTCCAACAGGGTCTATGAGCGAAGGTCGATGACAGTCAGCCCGTCATATGACTTCTATGGCAAGTCCGGGCTTGAGATCCACTCTTCCCTGGTGATTGACAGGGAGAACCAGCGCAGCACCCTGATGTATCCTTTCCTCGACCTTGACGAAGGCACGGTTATGGAGCTTGATGTGAACGGCCTTGTGCCGGTGGGCGATTTCGAGATTGAGGCGGGGCTGCTGTTCGGCAGCAAGCTGGGAGAGCGCAGCCACATCATCGACAACGACAACATCGGCCTCGGCGTGTCGTCGTTCCCGTTCCGCCTCCAGGAGTGGTGGGATATGGAACAGCAGCTTGCCGACGCCACCCGCATCGGCACCCGGCTCGGCCTCCGCTGGAACTTCACCATCGCCGGACGCTACGACCTCTACCTCGCCGCCTCATGGTCCCTCACCCACGCCTTCGGCATCACACTGCTTCCCGGTAATAATAGGCAGATTGCTGAACTGAAAATTGGTTACGACTTTTAATATTTTTATTCAAAACGAGCTGATATCTTATGCAAAAACCTTCCGCTTCGCTCCATCCCTCCCAAACAAGTTTGGGCCCCTCCCTCTAACATGCCCGAGGGTGGGCATGGGTTTTTGCACAAGATATCAGCTCGTAGCAACGATATATCTTTTTTAATCAAATTATATAGTATTATGAAAAAGTTTTTTGCAATTGCAACCGGCCTTCTGATTCTGGCCGCTTGCGACAAGGAGCCCCAGAGCCAGGTCACCCCGACTCCCGGGACCGCTCCTGAATTCACTCCTACCGCCATCCGCATTGCTCCGGTGATGACCAAGGTCACCGAGACTGCTTTCGAGAACGGCGATGCCATCGGTCTCACCGTGACCCGTGGCGCTGACGGAGCCGTGGCACCTTCTGCCTGGGCTTCCAACAAGAAGCTGACCTTCAACGGTCTGGAGTTCTCTTCCGACCTTCTCTGGTATCCCGAAGGAACCGATGAGGCAACCCTCGCAGCGTATTATCCTTATATCGCGGAGGGTGTTCCCGCAACCTTCACCGTGGCAACCGACCAGGCCGACGGCATCCAGGATTCCGACTTTATCGCAGCCGTCAAGAGCGGCGTCCTTCCCACTGCCAACGCTGTCACTATGCCTTTCAAGCACAAGCTTTCCAGACTCGTAGTCGCCATCACCAACAATGCCGGATATACCATTGATGGCCTCACCCTCAAGGGAATAATCCCCACCGCAGCCCTCGCAGAGGACTTCACCGCTACCGTCAGCCCTGATGACCAGCCTGCCGACATCACTGCCTTCAGGGTAGACGATGAGACCTTCACCGCTATCGTTCCTCCCCAGACAGTTGCCATCACCGCCGAGGTCTCCGCTGCCGGCAAGGCTCTCTCCCAGAAGCTCGCCGAGTCCACCCTCGCAGCAGGTAAGAAGTACACTATCAATGTGATTGTCAACCAGGAAGACATCGAGATCGTCCTTAGCGGCGACATCGAGGACTGGACTGACGGCGGCTCCCTCCAGCCGGACAACAGCGGCACTCCCGCCCCTGAAATCCAGTTCGAGGAGAATCTCGATGAGAACTATTTCACCTATGACAATGTCCGCTACAACGTCGTCAAACTGGACGACGGCAAGTGGTGGATGGCCCAGAACCTGGCATTCGTCCCCGCAGGCATCACCCCTGCAACCGAGCTGTCAGCAGTCACCGCCGGTGTCTTTGCACCTATCCAGCTGAATGCAGAAGGCTCCGCTGTCGAGTTCGTCGTTTCTGCAGACGTTATCGCAGCAAAGGGCTACCTCTATCAGTCCGAAACCGCTCTCGGACTCAAGGTGGGTGATATCACCAGCGTAGCCCAGGCCCAGGCCCTTGAAGGCGCACAGGGCATATGCCCTACCGGATGGCATATCCCTACCATTGCCGATATCACCGGACTCGTCGGAAAGGCCGTATCGCCTATCGAGACTAACGCCTCTGCTCCTTATTACGATGGCTCCAACGGTTCTATCGCCATGCTTAACGCAGCAGGATTCAATCTTCAGGCAGACGGTGCGATATCCATCGCTTCCAACGTCGCTACAGTAGGTACATTTATGGGCAAGTTAAGTGGATATGACCACCTTTGCTCCTCTATGATGATAGGTTCGTCCTATGCCGGTGTGACCTATAATACCACCGGCGACGAGACTTCAGGAATCAAGAACCTCCAGTTCTGGGGCCTGATGCCTATGACCAACAAGACAAGCGAGGATCAGTACACCTGCAACGGCACAAAGGTCAGCTACCGCATCGCCGGTCCTGTCCGCTGCGTCCGCGACGAATAGTAAAACTCTGCATATGAGGAAATTACTCCTCACATTCTCTCTCTGCCTGTGCATCTTTTCCGGTGCACGGGCAGATGAGGGTATGTGGCTTATCCAGGACCTGAACAAGGCCCTGGAAAAAAATATGAAGGCACGCGGCCTCAAGCTCGGGGCCAGGGAGATCTACAACGAGGAGGCAGGTGGCATATCGGATGCCATAATATCCTTCGGATTCTACTGCACCGGCAGTATGATATCCCCTGAAGGACTGATGATTACCAACCACCATTGCGCCTTCAGCGACGTCGCCGCGCTCAGCACCCCCGAGCACAACTACCTCGAAGATGGCTACTGGGCGATGACCCGCGACAAGGAGATTCCCATCCCCGGCAAGGAGGTCTATTTCCTCCGCAGGGTGCTGGATGTCACCAGCGAGGTGGCAGCCCTGAAGGACTCGCTGATCGCCGCCGGGGCCAACCACGGCAGCAGGCGCATATCCGCCCTGATGGAGTCGCGATATGCCCGCAGGACCGGGCTCGAGGCAGGCCTTACGTCGATGTGGGCCGGGGAGAAGTACTATATGTCGCTGTACACGGTCTACACCGACGTGCGTCTTGTCGGTGCGCCGCCAGTCAGCGTCGCTGCCTTCGGCGGGGACGAGGACAACTGGGAATGGCCCCAGCACAAGGCCGATTTCGCCCTGTACAGGATATACACCGCCCCCGACGGCAGCAATGCCGCATATTCCCCTTCGAACGTCCCGCTTCATCCTCGCAAGCACCTCTCTGTCAGCACTAAAGGCTATAAGGAAGGTTCCTTCGCGATGGTGATCGGCTATCCCGGCCACACGGCGCGATATTCCTCCGCCGCCGAGGTCGACCACGTCATCAACGTCGAAAGGCCGGTCTCGAACAGGCTGCGTTCCGCCCAGATGGAGATCATCCGCCGCTGGATGGACGCTGACCCCGCGGTGAGGATGAAATATTCCGACTCGTTCTTCGGCCTTAGCAACGTTGCCGAGCTGCAGGAAGGCGAGGTGGAGTGCGTGCACCGCTTCGACGTGGTGGCCCGCCGCCGCGCCTGGGAGAAGGCCAATATGGGGCAATATGCTCCCCTTCTCAAGGGCCTGGATGCCGAATATGCCGCCATCAAAGACATTGAAAGACAGAAGGTTTACTACCGCGAGACGCTTGTGCGCGGCCTGACGCTTTCCCGCACCCTGCTGCGTATGGGCAGTGCCGGAAAGGATATGGCGAAAGTACGCGCCCACCTCCGTGCGGGCCTGCTGGAGACCGATCCGAGGGTGGAGAAGGAGCTGCTGGCATATTCCGTCAAGGAGTTTATGACCAATATAGATTCCTCCTTCTTCAAGCCTATACACAAGGAGCTGGTCACCCGCTTCGGGACGGACTATGAGGCTATGGCCGCCTGGCTGTGGGACAATTCCTGCTTTGCTTCTTTCGGTACTCAAGAGGTCGACGATATAGTGAAATCCTACGAAGGCCCTGTCGCGGACGACCCTCTGTACCGCTATGTCAAGGAACTGGGAATCACGGCTTTCAACGATGCCGAGCATCACGTGGACGACCTTCCTGCGATGCGCAGGGCATATGTCCGTGCGCGATATGCGGTCAATGCCGCAGCCGGGGTTCCGCAATATCCCGACGCCAACTCCACGATGCGCCTGACCTACGGCCGCGTCTGCCCTATGTCGCCCCGCGACGGCATCATCTACGGCTGGCAGAGCACAGCGCTCGGACTGCGGGAGAAATATAACCCCGCCAATCACGATTTCGCCTATCCGAAGGCTTTCGGCGATGCGCTTCCACCCGTGGATTTCCCCGTCAACTTCCTGACGGACAATGACATAACCGGAGGCAACTCAGGAAGCCCCGTGCTCAATGCCCGAGGAGAACTGATAGGCCTGGCGTTCGACGGCAACAAGGAATCGCTGGCCTCCAACTTCGAATCGGTTGAAGGCTACAACAACTGTGTCTGCGTGGATATCCGCTACGTGCTGTGGATCCTCCGCCACTACGCCCATATGGACGCCGTGGTGGACGAGCTTACACCTGGGAAATAGCTACTTTACGCTCACTGAGGCTTTGGCGCGGCTGTCCTTGACGGCCGCCCAAATCGCCCAGACCAGGGTGAGCACCACGGACATCGGGAGGCCCACCGTGAGCAGCTCGTGCAGAATGACGTTCCAGCCGCCTTCATAGTTAAGCGCAGTGAGGAACGGGAACCGCCAGGTGACTTCACCATTGATGATGTGGTCCACGATGAGCATCACCGTGCCGCCCCAAAGCATCTTTTCAAGCGCGGGGATATGACGTCCAAGGAAAGAATCGGAGCCTTTGCCGGCAGCCTTGCGGTATACTGTCGTGGCAATTGCCTGGACCATAGGTACTATAAAACAAGCCATCTGGATTAGAAATCTAAAGGTGTTAAACTCCGTGGTTAGATTGCAAAGATAACATTTCTTTTTGTCAAAACTAAAAATAGTTTTAACTTTGCACTCCCAAACCAACCCGGTGGGGTGTCCGAGTGGTTGAAGGAGCCTGCCTCGAAAACAGGTGTACGGGTGACCGTATCGGGGGTTCGAATCCCTTCCCCACCGCAAAAAGGTACCAAAAAAGTGCGCCAAGCTCGCTTGAGCGCACTTTTTTGATGCCTTTTTGCAAAGCCCGCCGCAGGCGGGCAGGGATGTCGGAGGGCGTCAGCCCGACGAAATCCCGGGTGGGGAAAGTGCGTTGGCCTTTTTGCAAAGCCCGCCGCAGGCGCCCAGGGATGTCGGAGGGCGTCAGCCCGACGGAATCCCGGGTGGGGAAGGGAAATCCCAGGCGGGACCTGCCAGAAAAACACCCCCCTGGATGGCAGGTCCCACGATGGGGGACCTTGCACTTTTTGAGGTGTTTTTAAACGAGGTACCCCACAAAGGCCTGGCAGTAAGGACCTGAGTTCAGCTTCCGGGAATGGGCGGCAATTATCTTTTGTGGTTTAGAGAAGAATTGCTACCTTTGCAACGAGATAATAAACCGTGGCACGGATGAGGTAATTCGCTAAGTGCAAAGTCCCCGCCTCGAGCCTCACCGAAAGGTAGACATCCTCCACGTATTCTTGGGGCAGGTGATACAGAACAGAACTTTGTTTAAGTCAAAGCCCCTTTCCTATCTTTTTAAGGAACTCCGCCGGAGTAACCACAATTGGCGTCTTCGGAAAATGCTTTGTGTTTCCAGTTACTAGCAAAGAACCTTCTTTCGAGAGAGCCACTTCATAGAATACAACGTCATCCGGATCCGTGAATTGCTCATTTGAGTGGACTCTTTCAGATGCAAGACCTGTCTTCTGGATATAATTGATAATGCTGTCAACAAGCAGTTCTGGGAAGTGGAATTTCTCCCTGTGAAGCACATTTTTATACTCAGCAATGATAGCATCATTATATAGCGGAGTAACCTCGTTTGAAAGAAGGGCCTCCAAAACTATTACCACTGCTGTGTCAGAGTGGTGGGATAATAATGCTGACACGAGGATATTCGTGTCAAAAACGGCAAATACTTTCATCTCTCTCTTCTGGCTGCGCTGATTTCGTCGTTGATTTCGTCCAAGGTCATTTCGGGGAATGCGCCAGCCTCTGCCATCGCACGAATGGCACGGAATGCCTTCAGGCCCTCATTCTCTTCAGCTATGGCAGCCTTGTCTCCCTTGATTTCAAAGGGAATCCTCCCTCGTTGAACTACCGCTTTAGCGAAGATATTCATAGCCGTATTGGCACTCATGCCGAACTGGGAGCAGAGTGAATCGAAAGAACTTTTAAGACCGGAGTCCATCCGGACTGTCATAGAAACCTGGGACATAATGTACATTCTTTTTTGCAAATATAGTATTTTTATGTCATAATGCAATAAATATTCTCATTATTGACGTACATTTATGTCAATATGTTTTATGAATGGTCTGAGGTATTATCCTACAAAGGCCGGGCAGTAAGGGACTGAGTTCAGCTTCCGGGAATGGGCGGCACCGGGCACTTGACCTCAAAACTCGACGGGCTCCGCCCGTAAACTCGAGTCCGGCTGTCGGTCATCCTGCTGACGCAGGACCGTGCCCTGCACAAGCCCCACGCACGCCACCGCACAAGGCCCACTCCATTCCCGTCAATTCACTCAGTCCCTTACTGCCCGGCCTGCCAAATTTGCAGATTCAAGAATAATCTATATCTTTGCAAAGTCATTTGGTTTTGACACTAGGACGAACAATAAGGCATCCCATCCCAACTGAGATGCCTTAAATTTTCCCAGGAAACAGATAATGGATTATTGTAAGAATGAAGAAAATACGCCCTTTGTCCCCCAAAATAGTCTATTGAATTATTTGTGGAACCAAAAAGAATTCTTATATTTGCAGCGGATTGGTAATTCCAATCAGATGGACTGGGGTGTCCCCGGTCGGAAAAGGGTTGAAGAGAAATCTCAACTCTTTTTTTGTTTATACCTCCTTCTCAGGCCTTGGTATCACTTTTAGCCCAAGTTTTTTGCCATCGCTCATATAGATATTGCCCTTCACAATATCATAAGCGAAGTTTACCCGATCGGGATAGAGAATATATTGAGTGATGGGATATGCAATGAGGTCGGCCAGTTGCAAACCAGTGACATTTTGTCTCTTAGATAAGAAATCAAACTTTCGGATATGGGATTGGAGGCGTTCCGGTTTGATCCAGTGCGTACCAGTGTCTCGCAGTTTGTTGTAATAATTCAGAAGGTTCTGGTCCTGCTGTTTACCTCGCATTTCTGCCATAATATGCATATCGGCATTGTTCGAAACATCATCCAGAAAAAAGATGGAACGGTCAATCAGAAAAGACAACGACTGGCCATAGATGTTATTAAACCGGCCAAACTGACGGATGTATGGTTCTTTAAGGATAGAGCAGGAGACAGATGTGTAGGCATCCTTCTCACCAAGAATAGCATCCAAGTCCTCATAGAACTTCTTCTTGATGTCCAGATCGAATAGAATCTTGAATTCCTTATCACACTTGCGAATGTCTCTGGAATGTAAGATAACTGTCTTGTCGCCCCAGTACTTTTTCTTGAGTGTCGTAATCTTTTCCTCCATCGCTCCAAGCTGGCTTTGCGACATTATCACACCACTCAGTGTGAATATCGGGAAATGCTCATCTAGTGCTGAGAGATTCTGGTCTCCGCATTCATCGATGAACAAATAAAACTTTTCTTTTACGGCCATAAATAAAAACACCTACCCTTCATAGGGCCATATGTGTACAAAGATACGACTTTGGTATGTGATAATCAAGTTATTTTATCAACTCGGAAGACTAATTCGCATTACTATTAGCCCCATGTCTGTGCCTTCCTCCTCGTTCAAGTAATTAGGAGCGTAGTTGCTTACGGATCTTGAACACAATGGTTTAAATACTATATTGGGTGTTAAGATGGACCTAAGCGTCTCCAGGATGCTGTAAGCTGGTCATAAAGAAAGCAGGTGCATTGGCCCTGCGCATTCTTTTTCCAGCGGTCCGGGTTGGATGTCTTGAAGGAATTCCTGGTTGTTCTGATAGCGACGAAATGAAATGTGCCACCTCAGACGATAAGAGAAATAGAGCCCAAGGCGTTATGCCGAGGGCTCTTTTCATACATACTCAATCTTCAATACGACGTGATCCAGATTGTTGTCCACCTCGATAGATTTAATTCTGGACCCGTGATATTTCTTTGCCATGTCCTTCAGTTCTAGTAGGAATATGCTTTAGACACCGTTGTTGATGATGTAGCGTCCGGGGTGCGTAGAGAAATCAGCATATGTTCCTGTATGTCCTTGATGTGTGTGTCGCTACTGCAACGGATATTCTCCGTTGGCCACGGCTGTGTTCAGCAGTCCGCAGGCTGCCATGATGTCCTCACCTCTGGAAGCTCTCAGTGTACTGAATACGCCCTTGTATGTCAAATAGTCGCGTATTTCCTTCATTCGCTGCTCTGGTGCTGCCTTGAAGGGGGAATCGGGTATCGTATGGAATGGAATCAGGTTGACCCTGCAGTCCAGTCCTGCGAGTAGTTCCACAATGGCATCGCGGTGACGGT
>CACZBP010000098.1 GCA_902779495.1 uncultured Bacteroidia bacterium | reverse complement strand
ATATGCCAGGTGGGCGAGCTGGGCGTCCGGGTCCAGCTCTTTGAGCGCCTCAAGCACCTTGTTCTCGAAAATCAGTGCCTGGTCTGATGCAGAGAGGCCTTTGCACTTATCGCAGTAGCATATGTCTCCGCCGTCGTCAAGCCAGAAATAATATTTGTGATTGGTGGGTTCATACCTTGCACCAATGTCTTTTGCATTCAGAAACACCTGTTCCAGGGCTCCTTCAGAAGAAGGGCAGCCATTGGCGTCATTGGTGCGGTTCCCTTTCTTGTCCTGCCTGAAATACTCGGGATGAGAATTGAATAGGTCACGAGGGAGCAGGAAAGACATCATATGCTCCTGGAATTCGAACTTCACCCCTATCCTGGCACCTTCCGCCATGAAATTTTTCCAGTCCTGTGAATTCCTGTCGGCATTGTAGATGCTGAAACTGTTGAGGTGATGATCCTCGGCAAGTTTCATATAATTTATTTCATATTCGTTGCCCGGAGCATATACATCAGTCCATCCCGCGACGATGCCCCTGGTCTTGAACCAGCAGTCGGCATCGGGGTCCTTTGATTCATCGGGATCGGTGGACTCATCAGCGGAAGGGTTTTCGGAGGGCTCCTCCGAAGGATCGTCTTCGTGCCCCATTTTCTCCCAACCGGCAAGGGCGTTCGTGCCGTTTTCCTGCTTGCCACAGGAACCCCCGGTGCTGACGAGCAGCACCAGGGCAAAAAACATCAGAAATTTCCTGTACATCACTAAGGTCTAAAATCTCTCAGGCCACGGCCGTAGTCACGGATGAACTCGGGGAACCCGAAGGTCTTGGTGTAGTATTCATCTATCCACACGCCGTAGCAGGTAATGTTCCTTATGCCGAGGGCGGCATAGGTTTTAAGGTCGTCTTCGAACACGTCTTTGTGGAAGGTGAGCTGCTTCTGAGGCTTTTTCCAGTCGCTCACCAGCGAAACGTCCATCCAGTATTCGAGCACCTGGGAGTCTTCGGTGCCGAACCACTCGAGGTTGGCCTTGAGCATGTCAAGGTAGTCTCCGTGGTTCCAGCCGAATGGCAGGCCGGGACGGATGGCATCCCTCTTGGAGAGGGGCTCGGACCAGCTGCGGTAGAAAGGTGCGAACTCGAGGAAGATTCCTTTCTCTGGCTTTACCTTCGTGGGGGCAGGGGTCGTGGAGTAATATGCCAGGTGGGCGAGCTTCGCCTTGGGATCAAAGGCCTTGAGGGCCTTGATGATGTGGTTCTCGAAAATGAGACCCTGGTCGGAAGCGCTGTAGTCCTTGCACTTGGGGCAGTGGCAGATGTCGCCGCCGTCGAAGAGCCAGGTGTAGTAGCGGTGGTTGCTGGGCATATGGACTTTTGCGAAAGCCTCCACATTGCCCATCATCACCTGGAGACCTTCCTCGCAGGAGGGGCAGCCATTGCCGTCGGCCTTGCGCTCGCCGTTCTCGTCCATACGGAAATATTCCGGATGGGTGGCGAAAAGGTCGCGGGGAAGCAGGTAGGACATGGCGTGCTCTTCATATTCGAAGTCGAAGCCTTCGTCGATCCAGTGCTGCTTCATCTGCGCATACTCCTCGTCATCGTAGGGGTGGCCGCAGACGCTTATGGTGTTCATCCCGGTTTCCTTCATAAGGGCCATCCAGTCAAGTGTTTCCGGATGGGTGAGGTCGTCCCAGGCGAGCACCACTCCTCTGAGTTGGAAAAAAGGAGTCTCCTCCTTGGGAGCGCAGCCGCAAAGCAGCGCTCCCAGGAGCAGACAGCCTAGAAGAATTCGTTTACTCCACATAAGGAGGGAGGTAAATGTAGAGAAGTTCCTTGGCGGCAGTGTAGGTAGGAGCAGCTTCAGGAGCAGCCTGAGGAGCTATACCGAGAGCCCTCCATCCATTGAAGCCATCCATAACCTTGATTCCCAATGCAGCCTTTGCGCCTGTCATTTCAAACGCCTCCCTGCTGAAACGGACCTCAAGCTTACCCTCGGTACCTTCGATAACGCCCTGGGCAAATATCTTATCGGGATTGGAGGCGAAGGATGACGTAAGGTTGTCGAAACCGGTCCAGAATGATTGGCCATCAGAACCGTTATACTTTAGGTAATACTGCAGTGCGGTCAGATCGGCAAAGCCGGGGATTATGGTCTCGTCCACGGTTGTGTTCGCATTCAGCAGACCTTCAAGATAGTACTCGATTCCGGGGGTCTCCCACTGCTGGACATTGACATACGGGTCACCTGAATTATTGTCGATGGAAGCGATGATACATCCAGTATCATTATTACCGTCGCAATTGATGTAGAAATCCACAGGGGTAAGGTCGCCTTCTGCGTTATTTACCTCATAGGTCTCGACATACATATAGGTATACTTTGAATCCGCGGCAAGTTTCATGCACTTAACCTGTGTGAAGATAGCATTGTCGGGCATAGTCCAGGTGATGATGCTGGGATCCGCCCAATCGTCGAATGCACCGTCAATGGTGATGGCAACTGAGAAAGGATATGACAGGTTGATGGTCAGAGAAGGAGATTTTCCGATCTCTGCGTTTTCCACGCTCTCAATCTTGATGATAACGGGGTAAATGCCAGCCTCGAGATTATCGGGAACCGTCACTGTTACCTCGATCTCCTTCGAGGTCTCTCCTGCAGGGATTGTGACTTCCTTGTTGAAAGTGACTTCTGCCTTGGAAGTGGGATCTACTGCAAGCTTGACCTTCACATCGGAAGAGGAGGCTTTTGCGAGGGCAACCTTGAGCGTTGCCTTCTTGCTGGAAGCGAACTGGCTGTCGCCATAGAGATTCACCTCGGGTTTGAAAGCATAGGAGTAGGCTATGTAGACAACTGAAGGGTCACCTACTTCGGCGCCTTCTGCAGAGGCGATCTTGATGGCGGCCTGGTATTCGCCGCTCTCCAGACCGAGGACGTCTGCTTCGGCATAGACCTCAGCGGACAGTTCTCCGGCCTTGATGGTCACGTTCTTTGCGAAGTCGGCAGGCACTTCGTTCTTGCCGGCCTGGACGTCCGCCTTGGCGAGCTTCACCTTCACATCCTTGGAGGATGCGGCGGAAAGCTTGATGGTCAGGGTTGCAGTGTTTTCTGCATCGAAAGTGGCTTCAGAGGTGATGGTCACCTTGGGGAGGGTTCCGGAAGGTGTGGGATCGGAAGAAGCGGTGTCGGTCTTGTCGCCCGGCTTCTGTTCGGGGCCCTTGGGGCTGCAGGCTGCAAGGACAGCTGCGGCGGTGAGCATAATGCTCAGGAGTTTAATGCACTTTTTCATAGTGTTGGAATATTGTGGTTGATAATACTCTACCATCCGGGGTTCTGCTCAAGCAGCCTGTTCTTGTCGATTTCCTTCTGGGGGATAGGGAACAGGTAGTGCTTGCTCGCGTCGAACACACGGTGCTGGAAAACGGGATAGGAGATGGTACCGTCTGCTGCCACGGTGACGCGGTGCACGGTCTTGTTGTCGACCTGCTCGGCGATCATCCAGCGGCGGACATCCCAGAAGCGGTGGTTCTCGAAGCAAAGTTCGATGCGGCGCTCGTGGCGGATCCTTTCGCGCATCTCGTCCTGGGTGAGGCCTGCGGGGATCTCGATGCAGTTGGCGCGGCGGCGGATGACGTTGACAAGCTCACGCACGCGGTTCGTCGGACCTTCGACCTCGTTGAGGGCCTCGGCGTAGTTGAGATAGAGCTCGCCGGTACGCATACTGGCGAAACGCCTGTAGGTCCACTGGACGTTGGTCACGAGGTTGTGGTTGGGATCCAGGTACTTGTTGGTGAAGTAGTTGGTGCGGATGATGGAACCGATGTTGATGTCGTCCTTTCCGTTGGCGGAGATGTCAATCGGACGGCCCTGGAGGGTGGCTCCGTTATAGAGGATGCAGCAGTAGAACCTGTCTTCGCGGCCGTCCCACGGGTGCGTGGGGTCATAGTCGGTGGCCTTGGGGTTGAGGATCTGCTTGTTGTCTTCGGTATATCCCAGCACGGGAACTTCGCCGGAGGCTTTCATTTCGAAGTCGTCGACCATCTCCTGGATGGGGCCGTCCACGTTGAATGCGCCATATCCCAGGGGCATTGCGTAGAAGTCCCACCAGTAGCACTCGTAGTGCTCGGAGTTCTTGGTCCATATGACCTCCTTCTCGACACCGGTCTTGTTGAACAGGTCGCTGTACTTCAGGGCGAGGGTGTGGCCGTGGTCTTCGGCTTCCTTGAGGGCGGTGCGGCAGTAGTCTGCAGCCTCTTCCCAGCGCTCGGGGTCATTGTCGGGGTTCCAGAACTTGCTGGCCCAGTAGAGCTTGACCTGGGACTGGACGACTATTGCGACAAGCTTGGTGAAGCGGCCGAAGTTGGCGTCGTCGTGGTCGTAGGGGAGGTACTTCATTGCCTCGTCCATATCGGACATTACCTGATTGAGGGTTTCCTCGGCGGTGGCTCTCTTTATGCCCTTGATGGACTCCACGTTACCGGGGTCCAGAACGTCGAGGATGATGGGCACTCCGCCCCACTGCTTGAAGAGCAGCCAGTAGTAGTAGCCGCGCAGGGCATAGGCCTCGCCGAGCATCCTGGTGCGCCTGGTGGTGGGGGCTCCGTTGGAGATTTCCTCGGGCACGAGGTCGTAGTTCTCTATGAACTTGTTGCAGCGGCGGATACAGCCGTAGTAGTCGCTCCAGTTGCGTTCCATAGGCATACGGTTGGGGCTCCAGCTGCCGATGTTGATGTCGAAGGGGCAGGCCTGGTAGTCATATCCCTGCTGGAAACCGCCCTCGTCGGTGCAGTCTCCCAGCTTGTAGCGGCCGGTGAGGTCTTCGGTCGGATACTGGTAGTCGGGAAGGAAGATATATGCGTTGTTGAGGTACTTCTCCGCCGTCTCTATGTTGGAGAACAGCTCCTCCTTGGTGAGGTTGTCACCGGGGGCCCTTTCGAGGAAGTCCTTGCAGGAAACCGTGCAGGCGAGGATCGCCATCAGTGCTATATATGTTCTTTTCATAACCTTCATCATTTTAGAGTTCAATGCGTACACCCATATTGATAATCCTCTGCAGGGGGTAAGGGAGGGTTCCGGTGCCGGCGGCCTCGGGGTCGCGGTCCTTCAGCCACATCGTGTCCCATATGGCCACGTTCTGGGCATTGGCGTAGACGCGCATCGCATCGATGCCAATCTTGCGCAGCCACCTGGAAGGCACCCTGTAGCCTATCTCTATGTTCCTGAGCTTGAGGTAGTCCGTCTTCATCAGGTTGAAGTCGTTGAGCATATTGTTGTTGGAGGAGTTGTGGGCTACCGGGAGGATGGCGTCGGTGTTGGAGGGCGTCCACCTCTTGAGGTTGATGATACTTGACTCGTAGACCCACAGTCGGGCGGTGCTGCCGAGGGCTCCGCTGAGCATCATCGAGAAGTCGAAGTTCTTCCAGTTGAATCCCAGGGAGAGGCCTCCGGTGAATACCGGCACCGAGAAGCACTTGATGGGGATGCGGTCGTTGGAGTCTATGTTGCCGTCGTTATTGGTGTCCTGGTACTTGATATCGCCGGGAATCAGCTGCGTGCCGAGGTTCTGGGTCGGGCTGCTGTCTATGTCGGCCTGGTCCTTGAAGAGGCCAAGTGCGTGATAGCCAAGCTCATAGCCTATTTCATAGCCGCGCAGGTCCTGATAGTCGAAGGCCGGGGTGGGCTGGTCGTTCTCGAGGACCTTGTTCTTGGCCCAGGTGCCCTGGAGGTTGGCGAACATCGAGAAGTCGCGGGAGAGTTGCTTGTTGAAGCGCACTTCGAATTCGAAGCCGTGGTTGAACACCTTTCCGGAGTTACGCGGGGCTATCGATTCGATACCCACATATTTCGGCACGCTGGCCGCGGCCGTGAGGATGTTGTCGCGCATCTCGCGGAAGTAGTCCACCGTGAAGTTCAGCACGTTGCCCTTGAAAAGGGAGAGGTCGAAGCCGACGTTCATCTTGCGGGCCACTTCCCAGGTCACGAATTCGTTGCCCACGCGGGTCTCGTTATATCCTCCCGCGGAGGACGTGCCGCTGGTGGAAAGGCCGAAGTAGTAGCCGCTCGAGTACATATATCCCATTCCGCCGCCGGGGCCGTATTCGGAGATATACAGGAAGCGTTCGCCGCCTATCTGGTCGTTACCCACGGTGCCGTAGGAGCCGCGCAGCTTGAGGATCTTCACCCAGTCGGGCATATTCAGCCAGGGCTCGTCGCTGATGACCCAGCCGGCCGAGAAGGACGGGAAGAGACCGTAGCGCTTTCCGGGAGGGAAGTTTTCGGAACCGTTGTATCCGAGGTTGAACTCGGCGAAGTAGCGTTTGGCGTAATTATATGTGGCACGCGCACTTATGCCCTGATAGGCATACATATACTCGGAACTCTGGAGGTTCTTCAGCGTGCGGTTGCCCAGGACCTGTGCGTTCACCTGGTGTTGCCCGAAGGCGCGGTCGTAGTTGAGGCGGACGTCATAGTAGGAATACCTCTCGACGTAGGTGCCGGTGCTTGCGGCGAGGCGGCCTTCCGTGGTGTAGTCCTGGTAGATGGGGTCGCCGTTCTCGTCCAGGCCGCGGTACCACTTCTGCTCGAATTCCTGGCTCCAGTAGCGGTTGAGGTTGGCCGTATTCTCGAAGCTGAAGAAGCCCTGCACCGTGAGGCCCTTGGTGATGAAGTCGAGGTC
>CACZBP010000097.1 GCA_902779495.1 uncultured Bacteroidia bacterium | reverse complement strand
CATTCCGTCGAGCTCGGCCTGGTGGTAGTCAGGGTAGATCAGGGCGGTCAGGCCGCCGTCATCCTCGATCACGAGGGAGTCCACGACATAGTTGACATTGTTCACTACGGCTTCAAGCTCCTCGGGATAGATGTTCTGGCCGGAGGGGCCGAGAATCATACACTTGGAACGGCCGCGGAGGTAGAGGTAGCCCTCGCTGTCGATGATGCCCATATCGCCGGTGCGGAACCAGCCGTCCTCGGTGAAGGCCTGACGGGTGGCTTCCTCGTTCTTGTAGTAGCCGAGGAAGACGTTGGTGCCGCGCACCTGGACCTCGCCGGGAATGTTCAGGGGGTCTTCGGAGTCGATGCGGACCTCCATATTCATCACGGCCTTGCCGCAGGAGCCGAGTTTGGTGCGGTTCCAGTGGGCATAACATATGATGGGGGCGCATTCCGTCATACCGTAGCCGACCGTGTAGGGGAAGCCTATCTTGTTGAAGAAGGCCTCCACCTCGGGGTTGAAGGCGGCGCCGCCGAGGATTATCTCCTCGAAGTTGCCTCCGAAGGAGGTTATGAGCTCGTTGCAGATGCGCTTCTGGATCATCTTGTCCACTATGGGGATGCTGAAGTAGATCTTGTTCTTGTCAAGGATGGGCTTGAGCTTGTTCTTGTAGACCTTCTCGATGATCAGAGGCACGGCGATGATGATGCAGGGATGGATCTCCTGGAAGGCGTTCATAATGACCTTGGGGCTGGGGACGCGCGAAAGGAAGTGCACGTGGGCGCCGATAGTCATCTCGAACAGGAACTCATACATCATTCCATACATATGGGCGGAGGGGAGCATTGCCACCACCTCGGACTTGTTGTCCATATGCTTCTCGGCATCCCCTGCGAACACTATGTTCGACCACAGGGAACGGTAGGGGAGCATAACTCCCTTGGAGAAACCGGAAGTGCCTGAGGTGTAGTTTATTACGGCAAGCTCGTCGGCCTTGTCCTCATAGTAGTTGAGGTCCTCTGGTTCGAAATTATTGGGGAAGCGCTTGCCGAAGCTCTCGTTGAGGTGGTTGCGCACTTCCTGGAAGCCGACGGTCCTGGTGAAGAGGAACTTGAAGGTGTTCATATTCACTATTACCATCACGTCGGGCATCTCCTCGGCGGAGAGGCTCTCCCAGATGACGTCGTCCACGAAAAGGACCTTGGCCTCGCTGTGGTTCACCAGATAGTGGATGTTGCCGGGCTTGAACTCGTGCAGGATTGGAACCGGAACAGCGCCCCAGGTGAGGGCGGCAAGGAAGCTCACGCCCCAGTTGGCCTGGTTGCGGGAGCATAACGCTACTTTGTCTCCGCTGTGCAGGCCGCATTGCTCGAAGGCGATGTGCAGCTTCGCTATCCTTCTGGCGACATCCCTGTAGAACAGGGTGACTCCCTGATAGTTCGACAGGGCAGGTCTGTCCCAATTGTCCCGGAAGCTTTTTTCCAAAAGCTTGTTGACTGAACTGAATTGCATATTGCTAGGTTTTTACACGTCTTTAATCTTTACCGAGCGGGTCTTGCCGTCGTAGCAGGGGCCGCTCACCGTAGCGTCCTTGACAACCAGGTGGGCGTCGTGTCGGAACGCTTTGTCGCCCTTCGCATCGGTGATGGGGGCACCGCCGAGGAAGGGATATATGTCTGTACCGGAGGCCGTTCGGACCACCCAGTATTTCTTTCCTTTCACAGTGAGGAGTTCCGGCAGATCCTTGATGGTGTCCTTGCCGGTTATGTCTTTCCAACCGTCCTTTTTCTTTCCGTGGAGGTCATACAGGGCGAGGGTGTTGTCCGTGTGGAGGACCATCGCCGAGTAGCCTTTGGCGCCGGTGAAGTCATAGGCGTCGGGGCCGAGGCGCACCTGCTTGCCGAGGTCGGCAGGGAAGGGGCTCACGAAGCGGCCGAGGCGGTCGATGAGGTAGAGCTTGCTGCCTGCGGCGAAGAGGAACTGGAGCTTGCCGTTGGCATACCAGTCTATGGTGGCGACCCTGCCGCAGAGCCTGCCCTTGAAGGGAACGCCCCAGAGGGACTTGCCGTTTTCGTCCTTCAGGGTGAGGGTTAGGTTGGCCGACTGGCTGAGGGTGTTGGTCTTGCCGGTGGCGCAGTTCTTGACCTTGAAGGGGCCCTGGGGGATATTGACAGTGGTGTCGGTCGAGGCGGCGACAGCGGAGGTGACCTGGGCCACGCGCACGCGATTTACCGTCAGCTGGCCGGCATTGCCCTTGATGTCCAGCACCATAGGGGCAGCGGATATGCCTTCAAGGCTCTGGCGGAGAGCCGTTTCCAGCGGCTTCTCGAAAAGAAGCGAAAGCATATCCCTGCCTTCGGAAGGGGAGAACCAGGCAAGCAGGCCGCTCTGATGGTCGACCGTCACGCCGTTGTCGGCGCACCAGCCCTTAAGGGGGTTCTTCAGGACGTCGCCGGTGGCATATGAGGTCACGACGTCATCGTCGCCGACCACTATCCAGCCGTCCTTCCAGGTGAAGAAGAGTTCCTTTTCGCAGGAGAATATCCTGCCGAAGACCTGGCCTGCGAAGCCTTTCCAGGCATATGGCACCACTGCGGGTTTATACTGCTTGAGCGTCTGGAGGCCGGTGCCGCGAAGGATTATTTCGGCGTCTTCCTTGCCGGGACGGATGAAGACGACCGGCTTAAGACCGTTGCCAGTGCGGATGATAGCTTTGCCTATCTCCTTGACATCCAGGCGTTCAGCCCACTTTGCGGGGGTGACCTTGGTGCTGTCTTTCATCGAGTCGTTCCGGGAATTCCAGGAGGCGAGGTCGCCGCTGGCGTCGAGGAAACTCTTGCGTGCGGCTATGAAGGAGGCATATTCCTCCACGGGCATCGACACGGCGAAGAAGGTCGTAGCCGGTAGCATCTGGACAAGCTTGCTCTCCGCGGGGGTTATCGTGCCGGAGAAGTGGCGGAAGTCTCCCGGGGCGGTGGACGATATGACGTCCAGCAGGAACTGCTTGGGGCTGTCGCCGCCTACCGCCCAGGCCGACCACTCGGCAGCCTTGGAGAAGAAGTTCCAGCTGTCGTAGTAGGGCTTGCGGAGGAAGGAGGCGAATATCTTGGAAGCATACGAGTGGTCCACGAACAGGGCCGTGGAGCCGGGGGCCGCTGCCGCCGTGCGGGCGAAATCCTCGTCGTCGAGGATGGAGGAGCCGCCCTTGAGGTTCCTCTCGGAGGAGGAGATGAGGGTCTGCGAGTAGCAGATCTCCATATAGTCCTCCTGGACCTTGCTGCACACCAGGCCTGCGGAATCCGCTGCGGCCATCACGGTGGCAAGGTCATAGGAAGTGTCGCGGCCGGCCTTTATTATCATAAGGGGCATCAGTTCGCCGCTGTAGTGAAGGGATATGACGGCAGGGGTGTTCTTCAGCAGCCCCCTGCAACCCTTGGCGAACTTGCCGAATCCGCGGGAGGGATTGCCTCCCATAAGCACGGAGAAAACCTTGGTACTGTCTGTCACCAGTTCGAAGACATCCTTCGCACTGCCCGAGGCAAGGAGCATCACGGCGTCGGACGGGACGGCCTCAAGGAGACTGTAGCCGGTCCGGGGCACGGTCTTCACCTTCGGCTCGACGTGGCCGCCGTCGTGGTAGAGGACGGAGATGCCGACGATGGCTGCGATGACCAGGACGGCCAGCGCAGACAGACTGATTATCAAGGCTTTACGGTCCATATTCTTACTTTATGACATATTCGTAGGGCATCCTGGCGAAGAACCTTTCGCCCTTTTCGAAGCTCCAGCCGCTGAATGCGCGGCCGACGCTCTCGAAAGGAGTGCCGGCGAGCACGTCCTTGTCGGTGCCGACCTTCTGCATCATAGCCATCATCATCTCAAGGGTCGTCATCGGGGCGGGATATGCCTGCACGTGCCAGGAGTCAAGGCCTGCTGCCGCAGCGGCATACTTGACCGCATCCTCGAGGGTGCCGATGTCGTCGGTGAGCTTCAGGCCCACGGACTCGGCGCCGGTCCAGACGCGGCCCTGGGCGATTTCATCCACATAGGAAGGAGAGAGCTCCCTGCCTTGAGCGACGGTGGCGACAAAGTCGGAATAGATTTCTTCGACGGAAGCCTGCATATAGGCTGTCTCATCCTTGTCCAGGGGCCTGAGCATACCGCCGAAACCGCCGTGCTTGTTGGAACTGACGGTGGTATGGCCCACGTGGAGGACATCCTTGACGGTCTTGCTCACGTCGGGGATCATGCTGAACACGCCGATGGAACCGGTGAGGGTTGTCTTGTCAGTGAAGATGTGGTCGCAGCTGTTGGAGATCCAGTAGCCGCCGGATGCCGCATAGGCGCCGTAGGACGCTATGACGGGCTTTACCTTGCGCAGCAGGTCGATTTCCTGCTTGATCTTGTCGGATGCGGTGACGCTGCCGCCGGGGGAGGCGACGCGAAGGACGACGGCCTTCACGCTCTCATCTGCACGCACGTCGGCAATCAGGGATGCATAGCGGTCGCCGGCAATAGCCTGGGGGGCGTCCCCTTCAACTATGTTGCCTTCGGCATATATGACAGCAACCTTGGCTCCCGTCTTGGGGGCTGTGGCGGCCTTTGCCTCGGCATAGTCGGCGAAGGGGATGAAGGTCACGTTCTTAAAGCTGTCCTTGCCGCTGAGCACGGCTATCTTTGAGCGGAGTTCCTCCTTGGAAACTATCTCGTCCACGAGACCCTTGGCAAGCATATCCTTGGCATTCACCAGCTCGAGATTGTCTATCATCGCGTCCAGGCCGTTAATGCCGCGGCTCTGCTCGATGGCGCTGCGGATGGAATCCCACATCGAATCTATCATAGCCTGGTTCTGCTCGAGGTTCTCGGGGCTGGCGCTGTTGCGGATATACATCTCGCCTGCTGATTTATATTTGCCGTGACGGATGAGCTGGACGTTGACTCCGAGGCGGTCGAGGATGTCCTTGAGGAAGAACATCGTCGTGCTGACGCCGGCAATCTGGGGACCGGCGCCGCTGATGGAACTCATATATATCTTATCTGCCACGGAGGCCAGATAGTAGGAACCCGTGGAAGGGTTCTCCGTGTAGGCTATTATGGCTTTGCCGCTGTCGTGGAAGCCTTCGAGGGCGACCCTGAACTCTTCTGCCTGGGGAAGCGAGGCTATCATACCGTCAGCCTTGAGGTAGATGAATTTCACTCCCGGGTCGGCCGCGGCGGCGCGGATGGCCTGGACGGCATCCCACAGGGAGAGCGGGGTGTATTCTGCACCGCCGAACAGTGCCCTGGGGTCGGTCGTGGGCTGGACCTGCTCAACAAGGGATATCTTGGACATATCCACCTTGAGGACGCCTTCCTTGGGAACGGCGGGGGTCGAGCCTCCGGACAGGGCGCCGAAGAAACCAAATGTCAGGATGCAGCTGATGATGCTGGTCAGGAGTATGCCGACTATTACGGCGAGTACGGTTTTCCAGAATTTCATATCTATTCTTTTTACATTTACTTCTATTCCATTCTACAAATTTAGTTTTTTTTATTGTAATTCTTAAGTAACTTTGTAGAAAAATTTCGATATGGCATTTCAGAAACCTTCCATACCCAAGGGGACGCGTGATTTCGGCCATCTGGAAATGGCCCGCCGTAACTATATTTTCGACACCATCCGCAGCGTTTTCGCCGCCTATGGCTACAGCCAGATAGAGACCCCCGCGATGGAGAACCTCTCCACCCTTATGGGCAAATATGGCGAAGAGGGCGACAAGCTTCTCTTCCGTATCCTGAACTCCGGAGACGCCTTCGCAGGGGCCGACCTGTCCGACCCTTCCGCCATCACTAAACAAGTGTGTGAGAAGGGGTTACGCTACGACCTCACCGTGCCTTTCGCCCGCTATGTGGTCCAGCACCAGGGCGAGATATCCTTCCCCTTCAAGAGGTATCAGATCCAGCCCGTGTGGAGGGCCGACCGCCCCCAGAAAGGCCGCTACCGCGAGTTCTACCAGTGCGACGCCGACGTCATCGGCACCGGCTCCCAGTTGTGCGAGCTGGAGCTCGTGCAGATAGTGGACAAGGTCTTCAGCCGCCTGGGCATAAACGTGCTGGTCAAGGTCAACAACCGCAAGGTCCTCACCGGCCTTGCCGAGATAGCCGGCTTCCCGGACAAGGTGGTGGACATCACCGTCGCCATCGACAAGCTGGACAAGATAGGCCTCGAAAAAGTGCGTGTCGAGATGCTCGAGAGGGGGCTTTCAGAGAAAGCCGTCGAGGTGATAGAGCCCGTGCTCCTGCTGTCCGGCACCACCGCTGAGAAGATTGCCACTATGCGCACCCTGCTGGGCGGAGGCTCCGCTTCCGGCATCGTCTCCGAGACCGGCCTCCGCGGCCTGGATGAGCTGGAAGAACTGTTCGGCTTCATCGGTGCAGCAGGTATCCGCCATCAGGTCGAGATAGACCTCTCCCTGGCCCGTGGCCTGAACTACTACACCGGCGCCATATTCGAAGTCAAGGCCCTCGACTACGAGATCGGAAGTATCTGTGGCGGAGGCCGTTACGACAACCTCACCGGCATATTCGGCCTTCCCGGCCTGTCCGGCGTGGGCATCTCCTTCGGCGCCGACCGCATCTACGACGTCCTCAAGGGCCTGGACAAGTTCCCCGCCGAACTCGGCAGCTCGACGAAGCTTCTCTTCGCCGTGATGGGCTCCGAA
>CACZBP010000096.1 GCA_902779495.1 uncultured Bacteroidia bacterium | reverse complement strand
AAGCGGAAACTTCGGCCTGGGAGATGCGCCTGCCGGCATCCTTGATGGTGCGGCTCTTAAGGGGCAGGACCTCATCGATGTGGAACAGCTTGCCAAGGCTGCGCAGCTCATCCGAAGGGGAATCTGTAACATATAAATGCGTACTTACCCCAATCTTGCGAAGGCCCAGCCGGGCGCTAAGCGTCTTGAAAAGACCAGCCTTGGTGAGCGACTTTCCCGGCTCGAAAAGCCAGCCCCTGACAGCCTCTGCCCCCTGGCAATAAGAAGCCACTGCAGAAGATTCGGCAGAGCTGTCGGTCTCAAAGCAAGCATCTGATTCCCAGCAGATTAACCTGTACCTTGAATCCATATACTCCCTGTCCATCCAGACCAGCAGTTCCTTGCATTCTCCCCCGGCTGCAACTACGTGCATCTCGCGCACGCGGCCAAGCTGGGACGCGACGAGGGAAATGTCCGCCATAGGGGAGAGCTTCACCAGTATGTGGCGGCAGATGCCGAACAGCTCGTCCCGAAGGCTGAGGATATCTGGGCTGCAGTCCTCCAGGCGGAAGACCTTGCGGCCGTCGGCGGCTCGCCGGGCAGGGTCGAGGAAAATCACGTCCGGGACGAAGCCGCCAAGGACGTTGGCAACACCCCCCGGGCGCACCTCGGAGCAGCGGATTAAAGCATTGATTCCCAGTGCTTTGAAGTTGTGTCGCGCAGCGTCGGCAAGGGCTGGGTCCATCTCGTTGTAGAGCACTTCGCCAGCCACGCGGGAAAACGCCTCGCAGTCCACTCCGAGCCCTCCGGTGAGGTCCGCTATGCGGAAAGGGCCGCGGGCGATGCGTTCGGAGACAATCCGGGCCTTGAGGGCCGCGGTCTGCTCGCTGCTGCACTGCTCGGTGCACAGGCGCGAGGGATATATAAGAGAAGTGTCGGCATACCACCTTGGAAGCTTGGTGCGGATGCGCCGCCGGCCTTCTATCGTGCTGACCGCCAGGTCCATATCCACCTGTGGCCACTTGGCCCGGCCAAGCAGCAGTGCGGAAGTATCATCTCCCGCGTGGGCGGTTATGAACTCTTGCAAAGGGGTCATTCGCCAAGGAGGTATTTCAGCCAGAACTCGCGGTTCTCGGCGAGGAAGTGCTCGCCCTGGTAGCCACGGTAGCCGTGCATTCCGTCGGGGTAGATCATAAACTCGAACTTCCTGCCCTCCTTCTGGAGCCTGTCAATGAGCTGCAGGGTGTTCTGGAAATGGACATTATCGTCGCCCGTGCCGTGGGTGAGCTTCAGCATCACGGGCTCGACGCCTGAGCGCCACTCATTGGAAACCACATAGTTAGGTGCGTGGTCTATGACCCTTGTGCGGGCATATCCTTCCGGATTTGTCGCAGGGGTCTGCATAAAGCGCTCGGTGTAGTGGGTGTCATAGAGGGCCCAGTCATAGACCCCGCCTCCGGCTATGCCGTAGTGGAACTCGTCGGGATGGTCCATAACCAGCAGGGCCGTCATCGTGCCGCCGAAAGAAAAACCCTCCACGCCTATCTTGTCCGGCCGCACATAGGGCAGGGACTGGAGGTAGTGCGCCCACTCGACGAAATCCTCCACCTCCCTGACTGACAGCTGTTTATATATTATATCCAGTCCGGCGCGGCCGTTATGCCCGGCGGCGCGGCAGTCGGCTGTGATCTGGATTATGCCATTGTCTGACCACCACTGTGTTGCTGCCGTAGGGGCCTTCCACTCATCGCGCACAAGGGGAGCGTCCGGGCCGCCGTAAATGTCCATATGGACGGGATATTTCTTCTGCGGGTCGAAGGCCCGGGGATATACGACAGCGGCCGGGAGCTCGAAACCGTCGGAAGTCGTGATGCTGATGCTACTGGGAAGGGCATAAGCCGAAAGGTCGCACTCCGGTCCGGCGAGGTCGGCCACCAACAGGCTGTGCTTCAGGGGCTTGGCAGTCTCGAAAAGCCAGACCTGGCTGGGCGTCGTGAAATTGGAAAGTGTCGCGGCGAAATATTTCCCGTCCGGGGAGAAGGAAACATTGGCGACGGACTTGTCAAGAGGCGTCAGTGCAGTTATCTTGCCCTTGGGGTCCGCCTTGTAAAGGACCGCCCGCACGTGGGAATCCCTCTCCGCGGTGAAATAGACACCCTTTTTGTCGGCATACAGAAGGCGGACACGCCAGTTGGGGCCGTCGGTAATGCGCCGCAAGGTGCCGTCATAGCCAAGGAAATAGACCTGCTGCCAGAGGGTCTCGAAATCGCGGACCATATATAACCCCTTGTCTGTGAACAGCATACCGTCAATCCAGTCGAGCCAGGTTGCGACCTGCTCGTGATAGACGGCCTGCTTGCTGCCGTCTGAGGCATCCACGCGGTAGAGGTCAAGCGTGTTCTGGATGCGGGGCTCTCGGCTTACGTAGAGGCTCCTGCTGTCGGGGCCCCAGAAAGGAGTGCCGTAGTAGCAGTCGTCGTCCGAGTCGAAATCCGCCCAGGCAGTCCGGGGACTGCCGCCCGACAGACCGCTGATGAGCCCTATCTGCACCTTGGGATTGGGTTCCCCGGCCTTGGGGTAGCGCGTGAGCCTGAGGCTGCCGTCCTGGCCTGCGGGGGAATATATGGGGAACATCGGAACCGAGGTGTTGTCGAAGCGGTAGAAGGCCAGTTTGTCCGAGTCCGGAGACCACCAGAAGGCGCGGTAGCGGGACGGGCGGCCGAAGATCTCCTCGTAGTAGACCCAGGAGGCATAGCCGTTGAGGATCAGGTCGTTGCCATCGAAGGTGAGGCGGGTCTCGGCGCCGGTTGCGATGTCGGCCACCCAGAGGTCGTTCCCCCTGGTGAAGGCAAGGCGTGTGGAGTCCGGGGAATAGGTCAGGTTGACCGCCCCTTCGGGGGATATGGGGAATGAAGCATATTTCTCCCTGGCATCGACCCCGTCCCTTCGGGCGAAGGACTTCGCATTGATGGCGAAACCATCCTTGTAAGAGCCGTCGTAGGAGAAGACCACCTCGGAGCTGTCGAGCCATTTATACGACCTGGGAATCCTGTTCCACTGCTGGGCGCCGGCCTCAAGGGTCAGAAAAAGAAGGAGAAAATTCAAAAAATGTTTCATCCGGATGTCAGTTTTGTTACAAAGATAAGTTAAAAAAAATTTTTGAGGATAAGATTCGTATTTTTCTTCGTCCCTTCGCCACTTTTTCTTGGCCAATTCCTCCGGGGGGATTATATTTGCCCCGAATCATCTCACTTCAGAAGCCTTTCCCGAAGCCGTTGGAGTGGAAAAGGGCCGGTGCTGATTCCTTCACCGGCCTTTTTTGTGCCATTTTATTTCACATTTAGAATCTTAATTGCTATTTTTGTATGATTAGCACGACTTCACAGATGTACGTAACACAGAGCGACTCGCCCATACAGTTCCTTCCCGGTGTCGGCCCCAAGAGGGCGGCGCTGCTTCAGAGTGAACTCGGGGTAGCCACAATAGGCGACCTCGTGCGGGTCTATCCGTTCCGCTACATCGACCGCAGCAGCGTGCAGAGGATAGCCGACGTGCCCCTCGACGCAGCCTATGTCCAGATCCAGGCCAAGGTCGTCAGGACTATGCTCCTGGGCAAGGGCGGCCAGGTCATATATTCCAGGGATGAGAACGGGGCCCTCAGGGCCGACGGCACGATTCCCGGATATGGCGCCATCCCCACGGAAGCTGATGCCCGTGCGGCCAAAAGCATCAACTTCTCCACCGCCAAGAGGCTCAGCGTCATCGTCGACGACACCTCCGGCACGATGGAACTGGTCTTCTTCAAAGGTATTAAATATACTTTCAACCGCCTCCAGCCGGGGATGACGTTCCTCTTCTTCGGCAAGCCGGCTGTCTTCGCCGACAGGATCAATATGGTCCACCCGGAGATAGACAACCCCATCCTGCCAGGCAGCGGCTCCGGCGCCGTGATGACAGGCGTGTATTCCTCCACTGACAAGCTCCGCAACGGCGGCATCACCGGCAAGGTGATGAACAAGCTGATGGAAAGCGCCCTGGAGGTGGTCCTGCCCGAGGTGAGGGAGACCCTGCCGGAATATGTCCTGCGCGAGAAAGGCCTTGTGCCACTGCGCTTTGCGCTGCAGAATATACATTTCCCCGCAGACGCCGTGGCCTTGCAGAAGGCCCAGTACAGGCTGAAATTCGAGGAACTGTTCCTCCTCCAGCTGTCCCTGCTGAAGCAGAAATATGTGCGCAGCCGCAGCGACAACGGCATCCCTATGCCCCTGGTCGGCAAAGACTTCAACGACTGCTACAACGCCCTGCCGTATGAGCTCACCGGAGCCCAGAAGCGGGTGATAAAGGAGATACGCTCGGACCTTATGAGCGGCCACCAGATGAACCGCCTCCTTCAGGGAGACGTGGGCTCGGGAAAGACTATGGTCGCCGTGCTGACGGCCCTCATTGCAGTTGGCAACGGCTGCCAGGCCTGTATAATGGCTCCTACGGAAGTCCTTGCCCAGCAGCACTTTACGAATATAAGCAAGTACCTGCGCCCCACTTCCGTCAAGGTGGCCCTTCTGACCGGCAGCACCAAGGCTTCGGCCAGGAAGGAGATCCACCAGTCCCTGCAGGACGGTTCCCTGGGAATAATAGTTGGGACCCACGCCCTGATAGAGGACACCGTTGTCTTCAAGCGCCTCGGCCTTGCCATTGTGGACGAGCAGCACCGCTTCGGTGTGGACCAGCGCTCCCGCCTGTGGTCCAAGAATGCCGACGGCATCCCCCCGCACGTGCTCGTGATGACGGCAACGCCCATCCCCAGGACCCTGGCGATGACCCTTTATGGAGACCTCAATATATCCGTAATTGACGAGATGCCTCCCGGCCGAAAGGGCGTGGAGACTATGCAGATCACCGAGGCCCGCCGCTTCGCGCTGAACCGCTTCATCCGCGACCAGATAGCCCTCGGGCGCCAGGCCTTCGTGGTGTATCCGCTGATTTTTGAAAGCGAAAAGCTTGACTACCAGAACCTTGAGCAGGGCTACGAGAAGATGGTCCACGACTTTCCCTTCCCTCCCTACAAGATAGCCATAGTCCACGGCCAGCAGACCTCGGACGAGAAGAAATTCAATATGGACGCCTTCGCCTCCGGTAGGGCTAACATCCTGGTTTCCACCACGGTGATAGAGGTGGGAGTGGATGTTCCCAACGCCTCGGTGATGGTCATCGAAAGCGCCGAGCGCTTCGGCCTGAGCCAGCTGCACCAGCTGCGCGGCAGGGTAGGGCGGGGAAGCGACAAGTCCTACTGCATCCTGGTGCACGGCGACAAGATAGGCAAGGAGTCCCGCAAGCGGCTCGATCTGCTGTGCTCCACCGAGGACGGTTTCGTCCTTGCCGAGGAGGATATGAAGATGCGCGGCCCGGGTGACCTCGAGGGCACCCAGCAGAGCGGCCTTCCGATATCCCTTAACATCGCCTCCCTGGCAAAGGACGGGCGCATCCTTTCGGATGCCCATTCGTATGCCGACCACATCCTCTCGGGCGACCCTACCCTCGAGAACCCCGTCAACCGTCTGCTCTCCTTCGAGCTCAGGAAAGAAAAATACCGTAAGGAAGACTACAGCAAGATATCATGACCGGAGACCTGTTTCCCGCTGGGAACTGCGCTTCGGTGCGCCATATCCCCGCCGCTCCTTTGCCAACCACAGGGAAGCCCTCGAGGAAATCTTCGGCATACGCATTGAGTGCGACCGCTCCACGAACCGCTATATGATCCGTGGCGCGGACGACCTGACGGACTCTTCGGATGGCGCCGCCTGGCTTGTCAACACATTCACTGTCAATAGTTTGTTGAACTTGGGGAAAGAGCGCCTGGGCGGCCGCGTGAGCGTGGAGAATATCCCTTCGGGACACAGGTGGCTCACCGAGATAATGGATGCGATGATGCAGGGCCGCAAGCTCACCGTGGGCTACTGCAAGTACACCTCCGAATCACCCGAGCTGCTGACGGTCCATCCATATGCCCTGAAGGAGAGCCAGAAACGCTGGTATCTCGTGGCCTACTGCGAGCAGCGCGGCGCGATGAGGGTCTATGGCCTGGACAGGATACGGACCCTCGCCATAGTCGAGGAGGGGTTCGATATGCCGGAAGGCTTCGATGTGGACGAACTGTTCTATTCCAGCTACGGGGTCTATCTCCCCGAAGGCAGCAAGGCTGAGACCGTGATTCTGGCCACGACGGAGAAAGAGGCCCGCTTCCTTAGGGACCTGCCTTTGCATCACACCCAGAGGGAGATAGCGCAGGGCGAAGGCCCTCGTCCGGTGCGTTTCAGCCTAAGGGTCATCCCGAACCGGAGCCTGGTAATGGACCTGTGCAGCTATGGCCCGAGGCTGGAGGTGGTTGCCCCGCAGTCTCTGCGGGAGGAGGTGGCCCAGGCCCTTGGAGATGCATATGAAATATATAAAAATCAATAAGTTATGAAAGTTTTAAGGACCGTGGCGATGGCCGCGGCAGTAGTTTTGGCTATGAATTGCAGCAACAAAGAAGAAGGTGGAGCATATGTAGGCCCGTCGGAGATTCTGATTCAGGACGGAAGGATGACCCCAGAGGCTATGCTTGGTCTCGGCAGGCTGTCCGACCCCCAGCTGTCCCCCGATGGCAAGACCATCCTCTACGGAGTGAGCTACACCTCCCTTAAGGACAACCGCAGCGTGCGTAACCTGTTCATCTGCAACGTGGACGGCAGCGGCCGCAAGCAGCTCACCCGCAGCGGAAAGAGCATATCCAACGCCCGCTGGATTGACGGCGGCAACGCAATCGCATACCTTAAGGGCGGCCAGATGTATGTGGCCTCCTACAAGGCTGGCAAGCTCTCTAAGGGCGTGCAGATCAGTGACGTGGAAAACGGGATAGGGGAGTTCGCCATATCCCCCGACGAGGCGTCAGTGCTGTTCGTGAGCACCGTAAAGAGCAATGTGCAGGTGCCTTCCGACAGCGACCCTGCCCTGGACAAGGCCGAGGCATATTCGACCGAGGACCTGGCCTACCGCCACTGGGACCACTGGGTGACGGAGCTCCCTCACACATATGTGGTTCCCTTCTCCGCCAAAGGCAAGTTCACGATGGATAACGCCCTCGACATCCTGGGCGGAGCAGATGTGAAGTTCGAACTTCCCATCGAGCCTTTCGGCGGCCTGGAGCAGACCAGCTGGTCGCCAGATGGACGCAGGGTGGCCTATTCCTGCAAGAAGAAAACGGGGAAGGAATATGCCTTCTCCACAGACACGGACATATACATCTACGACATCCAGTCAGGCCAGACCGTCCAGATGAGCTGCGGCGGAGGCTATGACACCGACCCCGCCTGGAGCCCGGACGGATGCAGCCTCGCCTGGCTGAGCATGGCCCGCGACGGCTACGAGGCCGACCAGGTGGTGCTCAAGGTCGCGGACCTGGACGGAATAGCCGTAAAGGGCGTCCGCGCGATGTCGGACTTCCCCTACAATGTGGCCGGACCGGTCTGGAGCCCCGACAGTAAGTATATCTATTTCAATGCATTATATGACAAGGCGGTCCAGGGTATATTCCAGGTTCCGGCTTCGGATCTGGGTCCGCAGAGGGTGGAAGGCTGCTTCGTGCTCGGCACCCCGCGCTGCGTCACCAAGCCCGGCCAGTGGTATGACTACAACAGCCCCTTTGCGGTGCTCGACGGGAAACTGCTTGCCAGCTATTGCAGCATGGATTTCCCCACCGAGCTGGTCGCGGTGGACCTGAAGACCGGCGAGCAGACACAGATCACCCACGAAAACGACCACATCCTCTCCCAGCTCAAGCCGTGCACCTATGAGCAGAGGATGGTCAGGACCGTGGACGGAAAGGATATGCTGACCTGGGTCGTATTCCCTCCGGAGTTTGACGCCTCGAAGAAATATCCTGCCATCGAGATATTCCTCGGCGGTCCCCAGGGCACCCTCTCGCAGGGCTGGTCCTATAGGTGGAACTACCGCCTTATGGCCTCCCAGGGCTATGTCGTGGTGCTTCCCAACAGGCGCGGCACGACTGCCTTCGGTCAGGAGTGGTGCGAGCAGATTTCCGGCGACTACATCGGCCTCAATATGCAGGACTACCTCAGCGCCGCTGCGATGATAAAGGCTGAGCCCTACGTCGGCAAACTGGCCGCCTGCGGAGCCAGCTATGGCGGCTATTCGGTCTATTATATGGCTGGTATCCACCAGAATACGTATGACTGCTTCATCGCCCACGCGGGCATCTTCGACGAGGCCTATATGTACTTCGAGACCGAAGAGATGTGGTTCCCCAACTGGGACAACGGCGGTCTCCAGGAATATGCCTACACCCCCGGCCAAACCGGTCCTGCAGGCGACGGCGTGACCTTCGGCGGTATGCGCCAGGGCGGTTCTCCCTGGAGCGACCTTCCCAAGGCGAAGAGGCACTACGGCAACTCCCCGATGAAGAACGTCGACAAATGGAACACCCCTATCCTCTGCATCCACGGCGGTATGGACTTCCGCATCCCCTACGACCAGGGAATGGCGGCCTTCAACGCCGCCCAGATGATGGGCGTGCCTTCCAAGCTGGTGGTCTTCCCCGGCGAGAACCACTGGATCCTCCAGCCCCAGAATGCACTCTACTGGCACAGGACATATTTCGACTGGCTTGACCGCTGGTGTAAATAAAAAGTGTTAAATTTGCATCCCGTATGGATAAGCTTGTCGTAGCGAATGATGTCTTTTTCGCCAGGGTGACCGAGCTGCTCGCTCTCGGGCAGAAGGTGACCATCCCGGTGAAGGGCTACAGTATGCTTCCCTTCATAAAGGGCGAGAAGGACCTTGTGGAGCTGGAAAAGGCGGACAGCTACGTCCCCGGCGACATAGTCCTTTTCAATATCGGCGGGAGATATATCCTGCACAGGATAGTCTCCGTCACCGACGGGATTGCCTGGATAAGGGGAGACGGAGTGAGCGGCGGCCACGAGGAGTGCCCGGTGGACCGAATCTTCGGCAAGGCCGTCAAAATAATTAAGAAAAGCGGCAGGGTGATGGATCCCTACAGCGAGGCTGAGCTGCGGAAGGTTCGCCTCTGGGACAGGCTCCTGCCCGTAAGAAGGTGGATATTGGCATTTTACAGGCGTATGCCCTGGATAAAACAATCAGACATATGAAGATAAAGGATGGATTTGTGCTCCGCACCATATGCGGACAGAACGTAATTTCGGGAGAGGGCCTCAGCCAGGTCAACTTCTCCAAGCTGATAAGCCTCAATGACACGGCGGCATACCTGTGGAAAGAAGTGCAGGACAAGGAGTTCGACGCTTCGACCCTCTGCGCGCTCCTGCTGGACCAGTATGACGTGACCGAGGAAGTGGCGCTCAAGGACAGCGAGGCCCTTATTGCCAAGTGGCTTGAGATGGGACTCCTCGAGGGATGATACGCTCTGTGGGCAGATATGTCTCGTGGCTGTGGCGCTCCTCGTCGGGGATGCGCCTTCCGCTGGTGCTCAACGTGCTTGCGGGATGCGCCTCGGTGGCACTAAACCTCTGCTTCATAGCCCTTACAAAGCGTCTTGTGGATCTCGCGACGGGGGCCCTGCCCTCGGAAGGGACCCAGCCGCTGATATATATCGCCCTCTTGCTGGTGGGGGTGATGCTGGTGCGCCTCGGGGTGAATGCATATGCCTCAAGGCTTGAGAACATCACCTACTCCAAGATGAATTTTCTCCTGCGCCAGAGGCTTTTCGAGAACCTCCTGGAGGCACAGTGGCAGGGGAAGGAGAAGATGCACACCGGTGACACTCTCAACCGCCTGTTCTCAGACGTGGACCAGGTGACAAGGGTCATAACGCAGGAACTCCCGTCCACCTTCACGACGTTCTTCCAGCTGGTGGCGGCTTTCATATTCCTGGCCTCGATGGACCTTCGCCTGGCGCTGCTGCTGCTTTTCATCACCCCGTTCTTCCTGGCTTTCAGCAGGGTCTTCTTCCGCAAGGTGCGCAAGCTCACCAAGGATATCCGCGACAGCGAAAGCCGCGTCCAGAGCCACATCCAGGAGAGCCTCCAGCACAAGACGGTGCTCCAGTCCCTGGAGAGGGAGGATTATGCCCTGGGCTTCCTGGGCTCGTTGCAACAAAATGAATATCAGCAGGTTGTGCAGAGGACGAATATCAACGTCTTCGCCAGGACAATGGTTTCCCTCGCCTTTGGCGCCGGCTATCTGGCGGCCCTGCTGTGGGGAGTTTCCGGGATATATGCCGGCACTCTGACCTTCGGCGTCCTGACCGCATTCCTGCAGTTGGTGGGGCAGATCCAGGGACCTTCCGTGAGGCTTACCAGGCAGATTCCCGCATTCGTGTATGCCACCGCCTCGATAGACCGCCTCAGTGAGCTGGAAGACGCTCCCAAGGAGGAGAAGGGAGAGCCGCTTATGCTCGAGGGCGTTGCGGGAATCCGCTTCGAGGATGTGTCCTACCGCTATCCCGACGGCAATTCCGACGTGCTGAGCCATTTCAGCTACGACTTCCTCCCCGGCTCGAGGACTTCGGTGGTGGGGGAGACCGGAATCGGCAAGAGCACTATGATAAAGCTGATCCTGTCGCTGCTGCGGCCCACTTCCGGGAAGGTGCTCATATATGACGGCCACCGCGCAGAACCGGCTTCGTCCTCGCTGCGCGTCAACCTGGTCTATGTCCCCCAGGGCAACACGCTCTTCAGCGGGACCATCCGCGAGAACCTGCTGCTCGGCAACCCTTCGGCCACCGAGGAGATGATGTGGGAGGCGCTTGACTGCGCCGCCGCAGAATTCGTTAGGGGGCTGGAGGCCGGGCTGGACACCGTCTGCGGCGAGCAGGGCACGGGCCTGAGCGAGGGCCAGTCCCAGCGGATAGCCATCGCACGCGGGCTGCTGCGCCCCGGTTCCATATTGCTTCTGGATGAATTCAGTTCTTCTCTGGACCCCGCGACCGAGGACCGTCTAATGAAAAATCTCACGGCAGGCTATCCCCATAAGACAATGGTCTTCATAACCCACCGTGAGAATATAACTTCTTACTGCTCAGCCGTTCTCAGACTATCTGGGGTTTCCTAGGCTGGCGGTCTTCCTTCTCGGGAGCCTGTTCTTTCATCTTTCCTTTCTGCAGGGCGGCATAGGCCTCGCGGCGGCGGTAGATGTCCATCGCCGTGTAGATGGCGCTCATCATCGAGCGGGGGTCGGCTATGTCGCGGCCGGCCATATCGTAGGCCGTGCCGTGGTCGGGGGAGGTGCGCACGTAGGGGAGGCCGGCGGTGAAGTTCACTCCGTCTTCGAAGGAAAGTGCCTTGAAGGGAGCCAGGCCCTGGTCGTGGTACATAGCAAGGGTGGCGTCATAGCGGGCGAAGTGGCCGAGGCCGAAGAAGCCGTCGGCCGAGTAGGGGCCGAATGCCAGGATGTCCTCTTCCTGGGCGGCCTGGACTGCGGGGAGGATTATCCTCTGCTCTTCGTCGCCGAGCAGGCCGCCGTCACCGCAGTGGGGGTTGAGGCCAAGGACGGCTATCCTCGGGCGGTCTATGCAGAAGTCTTTCTTGAGGGACTCGTTCATAAGGCGGAGCTTCGACAGGATATTCTCCTTGGTGATGCCGGCGCAGACGTCTTTCAGCGGGATATGTCCCGTGACGACACCGATTTTCAGCCTCTCGCTGACCATTATCATACAGACTTCCTTCGCGCCGAAGCGGCTCTGGAGATATTCGGTGTGGCCGGTGTAGCCGAAGCCTTCCTTGTCCATCGCCCTCTTGTTGATGGGGGCGGTGACAAGCACGTCGATAAGGCCTGCCTTGAGGTCTTCGACGGCCCTTTCAAGGGCGGTCATCGCGGATTTCGCGGCTTCCGGGGTGGACTGTCCGGGCTCGACGTAGATCGTTTCCGGCAGGCAGTTGACTATATTGATCTTCCTGGCCTTGGCGTCCCTTGCGGAATTGATTACGTAGGTGTCCAACTGCTCGATGTCGTGGAGCTGCTTGCGGTAGAATCCGAATATCTTGGAGGAACCGTAGATGACCGGGGTGAAGGAGTCCAGAGCCCTTGCGTCCGCCAGGGATTTGATGATGACCTCGTAGCCTATTCCGTTGCCGTCCCCTTGGGATATACCGACAACTAATTTATTGTTTATCATATGTTTACAGTGTTAGTTCGTCTTGTTTAACATAGCCTTCGTCCTGCGGGAGGCTTTCCTTGGAGCGGGCTTCCACGGCGAGGGCGTCGCACCGCTCGTTCTCGGGGTGGCCGGCGTGGCCCTTGATCCAGTGGAAGGTGACCCGGTGACGGCGGTAGACCGATAGGAACCTTTCCCA
>CACZBP010000095.1 GCA_902779495.1 uncultured Bacteroidia bacterium | reverse complement strand
CAAGACCACCGATATGGAACAGCTGGAGGCCAATGCCATTCAGGATTGCATCGAGTGTGGCTGCTGCCTGTACAGCTGTCCGGCGAATATCCCGCTCCTGGACCGCATCCGGATCGCAAAAGGCCAGGTGCTCGGCATTATCCGGGCGCGGAACGCGAAGAAATAAACCCGAAAACGATTGTATAGAAATATGAGCAAATTATTGGTATCACCTTCTCCGCACATCCATGCCGACGTCTCTACGAAGTCGCTGATGCGGGATGTCGTGATTGCCCTGATGCCCGCAGTCATCGCTTCGGTCGTGTTCTACGGCTGGGGAGAGCTGCTGGTGCTGGGGGTGAGCGTGGCTTCCTGTGTGTTGCTGGAGTATCTTATCACCCGATATCTGCTGAAAAAGACCTCGACGGTGGGCGATTTCTCGGCCGTCGTTACGGGTCTTCTGCTGGCGATGAACCTGCCGGCCACGACCCCCTGGTGGGTGGTCTTCATCGGAGCCGTCGTAGCGATAGGCGTGGCCAAGATGACATTCGGCGGCCTCGGACAGAACGTGTTCAATCCCGCCATCGCCGGCCGTGTCTTCCTGCTGGTCTCATTCCCGACCTATATGACCCACTGGGAGGCCCCCCAGGGCCTTTTCGGCGCTGACGCCGTGACCGGTGCGACCCCTCTGGGGCAGGTCAAGGAAGGCCTTCTGGCAGGCACTCCGCTCTCCGAGATTTTCCAGGGGGATTATCTCCATATGCTCTTTGCCAATATAGGCGGTTCCGCCGGCGAGCTTTCGGCCCTTGCGCTACTTGCAGGATTTGTCTATCTGCTTGTGCGTAAGGTGATTAAGCCGCACATCACCCTGTCCATCTGGGGCACCGTGGCGCTTGTGTCGCTCATCTTCTGGCTGGTCGCTCCCGAGCGTTTCACCGACCCTCTTTTCAACCTTCTCCCCGGCGGTATGATCCTCGGTTCCTGCTTTATGGCCACCGACTATGTCACCTCGCCTATGAGCATTATGGGCGGCATTATCTATGGAATCGGTATAGGTTTCATAACGATGATGATACGTTACTTCGGAAGCTATCCCGAAGGTATGAGCTTCGCGATACTTATTATGAACGCGGTGGTGCCGCTGCTGAATATGGCATTCCACCAGAAAAAGTATGGGAGGGCGTAGTATGGCAGTGAAATCCAACCTTACCAATATGGTCCTGTGCCTGTTCACCACCTGTCTGGTGTGCGGCGCAATCCTCGCGGGAGTCTATGCCCTGACGGCCGCTCCCATCGCTGAGACTTCTGCCAAGATCCTCCGCGCATCCATCGGAGCGGTGCTTCCCGAAGAGGGAGAGCTTTCCGAGCCGCAGGAGGCGTCCCTGGCTGGTCAAACATATGAATATTACACACTTAAGCAGGATGACGAGGTCGTCGCCTATGCAGTGAAATCCACTGTCGTGGGCTTCGGCGGTCCCCTCACCCTGATGGTGGGCGTCACCTCGGACGGAGTAGTCTATAACACCTCCGTCCTGGCCCACAGCGAGACCCCCGGACTCGGTGCCAAGTGCAACACCGACGAGAAATTTATGGCCCAGTGGAAGGGCTTCGACACCACCGAAAAGATACTCTCGGTGAAGAAGGACGGCGGAGATGTGGATGCCATAACCGCTTCCACCATTACTTCCCGAGCCTACACTCAGGCTGTCGCCAATGCGGTTGCCCTCGCGGCTTCCCTGAAGGGTGCTGATGAGGCTGACGATGCTGATGACCAGGATGATGATGACAAAGATGAAGGAGGAGAAGAAAATGACTAAGTTTCAATTGATTACAAAGGGATTGGTGAAGGATAACCCTACGTTTGTCCTTCTTCTGGGAATGTGTCCCACCCTCGCCACCACGACTTCCGCCATCAACGGCCTCAGTATGGGCCTGGCGACCCTCTTCGTGCTGGTCCTCTCCAATATGGTCATCTCGGCCATAGCCCCCGTGGTCCCGGACAAGGTCCATATTCCTGTCTACATCGTGGTAATAGCCACCTTCGTGACGCTTCTCCAGCTGCTTATGCAGGCCTATGTGCCTGACATCTATGCCACCCTCGGCCTTTTCATCCCGCTCATCGTGGTGAACTGCATCGTCCTCGGCCGCGCAGAGGCATTCGCAAGCAAGAATTCGGTGCTGGATTCAGCCCTGGACGGCATCGGCGTGGGCATCGGATTCACGGTTTCGCTCACCGTCCTTGGCCTCGTCAGGGAGCTCCTCGGAAGCCTTTCGGCCTTCGGATGGAAGATTCCCGGCACCGGCGACGGTATGCTCGCCTTTGTGATGGCCCCCGGCGCATTCCTCTGCCTTGGCTATCTTATGGTATTGTTTAACAAGTATATAGCAAAAAAGTAATATGGAAATCCTGTTGATAATCGTATCGGCGATATTCGTCAACAATATCGTCCTGGCGCAGTTCCTTGGCATCTGCCCCTATCTGGGAGTTTCCAACAAGCTCTCCACCGCCACCGGAATGTCCCTTGCCGTGTGCTTCGTCATCACTCTCGCAACCCTGGTGACCTACCTGCTGAACAAGTATCTTCTCGTGGCCTTCGGCCTTGAGTTCCTGCAGACCATCGCGTTCATCCTGGTGATAGCGGCGCTCGTGCAGATGGTCGAGATCGTGCTCAAGAAAGTGAGCCCTTCCCTCTATCAGGCACTGGGCATCTTCCTCCCCCTGATAACCACCAACTGCGCCGTCCTCGGCGTTGCTATCAACGTGGTTACCAAGGAGTTCACCTTCGGTCTCCCGTCCCATATGCTGGGTCTCGGAGAGGCTGTCCTGTATGCTTTCGCGACCTCCCTCGGCTATGGCGTGGCTATGGTCCTGTTCGCCGGCCTGCGTGAGCATCTGGCTCTTTGCGACGTTCCCAAGGCTTTCAAGGGCGTTCCCATCGCACTTGTCACCGTGGGCATTCTCGCAATGGCCTTTATGGGATTCTCAGGCATAGCATAGCATATGAAAAAGTTATTTTCTGTGCTTTTTGCGGCACTTCTGCTGACCGGCGTGGCCTCCGCACAGGACTCCAGGGCCTTCGGACTCCGCGTCGGTTATGGCCTTGAGGCGAGCTATCAGCACTGCTTCTCTTCACCCCATTTCCTGGAGGTGGACCTTGGTGTTGATTTCAACGCCGGCCGTGGCTTCAAGCTCTCCGGAGTCTATGATTTCGTGCTTGGACAGCCTTCCATCACCAATTTTGGAGAATGGTCGATCTACCTTGGCCCAGGAGTTTCAATGGGTTATGTCTATAACAGAGGCGCAGCCGACCCTTCCTTTATGGTGGCCGGTTGTCTCCAGCTCGGCATTGAATGGTTGATGTGGGAACATCTTGGCATTTCCGTCGATTTCCGTCCCACCTACGGATGGGATTTTGGCGGAAAAAGGGCCTATGACGCCAGTTTGTTGACCAGTCTGATTCCCGGTTTGTCAATTCGTTACGTTTTTTAGTGCAGGAATGTTGCAAATTTGAAATATTTTTTTCAAATTTGCATAGGATATACCATTATCCTGCAACTAATTGTGACCAGGCGCCGGCTAATACTCTTATTCCTGTTACTTCCTCTGATGTTCCTGCTTGGAACAGAGGTTAAGGCAGATGACGGCGCATCGGTATATTTCAGAATCAATGTATCGGCAGTGGAAGCGTCCCTTCAGGACAATGCTTCCGCTCTTGCCGCGCTTGATGGTGCCCTTTCCGACACCCTTTCGCGAAAGCTCGTCGGAGTGAGCGTCCGTGCCTCAGCATCGCCCGACGGTCCGCTGGAGCTGAACGCCCGCCTCGCGCGCGAGCGCGCGCGTAATATTATAGGTAGGATGGCAAATGTCCGTCCAATCCCGGATTCTCTACTTAAAATAACAGTCGTAGATGAAGACTGGTCAGGACTGAGAGATCTGGTTGAAAGGTCGGTAGAACCCTGGAAGGATGAAGTCCTTGCCATCATTGATAAAGATATTTCTTCGGCAGAAGCCAAGCTTCGTGCCCTTCACCGCGGTTCAGTTTGGTCTGAGCTGGCCGAGACCTATCTCCCGGCTCTGCGTCGTGCTGATGTCACTTTCGTTTTTGAAAATCTTGTTTCACCTGGCGCTGCCTCATCAGGAGGGGCGGAATCTCCCGTTCGGGGAGATAGTTTCCCGCTCGATGGCGCCTCCACCACTTCAGCAACTGAAACAACGACTGATTCTACCGCAAATTCCAAAGTGCCTATGTGGACAATGTTCGTTATAGGGGCGTTGACCGCGCTTCTTGCGGTCTTCGTCGGACTATTTGTGTCCCAGAGGAGAAAATTGAAGGATTATTCTTCAGGTCCTCCGCCCTTAGCACCGCCACCTTCACCGAGACCGGCGCCAACTCCGGCTCCGTCACCAACAACTGTTCCGACTCCGACTCCGCCGCCAACTCCTTCGCCCACTCCGGCACCCGGCCCGGTTGTCCCCCCGGTAGTAGCAGCTCCTTCAGCAGAAGCGAGCCCGGCTCTCTTTGCCATTGAGTCTGAGTTCCTCAAAGGAGTCAAGGCCAGGATCAGTGAAAACATCTCCGATCCTTCCTTCGGAGTCGAGCAGCTAGCCGCCGCGATGGGGATGAGCCGCATCCACCTTAACCGTAAGCTCAAGGCGGATTCCGACACTTCGCCTTCCACCCTCCTTAAGGAGGCCAGGATGAAAGTTGCCGCCGACGAACTCATCGCCGGAAAGCTCAGCATAGCAGAGATTGCAACCAAGAGTGGTTTTTCCACCCCTTCATATTTCTCGACCGCCTTCAGGGACTGGTTCGGTATGACCCCCTCTGAGTACATATCCCATAATAAGTGATGGAGTTCGACACCCTCATAAAGCTCAGGCCCACAGGTAGTTACCATTCCTCAAGTTCCCTTGGATGGGAAGAATGCTGTGCCAAGGTCTGGGAAATCCTGACCCCTGAGTGCAAGCACGCAGGGGACAGCGGAGCAGGGGAATTCTGGCTGGATTTTTCCGACCCTCTCCGCACAAAACACGTCGTAGTCAACGTTGAAAGGGCAGAAGAGGGCTACGAAATCAAGTTCAGGGCCGGTTCAAGACCCGGCAGGATTGCGGATTTGGTGATGATTGGGCTTGGTCTTCTCATATTTTGGATTCTCAGCAAGATATTCGTCCCTTCTCCGGACCCTCTTTACCTTGCAGGACTCGCTTTTTCCTCCGCCGCGCTTGTTGTGATCCTATATCTGGTTTATGGCAGGACTTTTGGAGAGAAACAGACAGAGCAGCTGCTTGAGAAGCTGCGAAGAGAAAAAGTTTAGAAATGAAGAAGCTGATTATCACGGCATTAGCCGTTTCCCTCGCCCTGGGCCTCCAAGCCCGGGACTTGTTGCGTTATAATTACACCCGTAACGGTTACACCTACACGGGATGCGAAAGGGAGAAAGTCGAAGGGTCCAGGACGCTCTATGTCAAACTGTCCCGTGTCCTCTTCTCCGACGGCCAGCCCGTCTATGTCCTTCGGCTCGATGTCGAAGACTCGTCCCCCTGGAAGATGCCCAAGAACGCACCTCTGACCCTGCGCACTACCGATGACAGGACAGTCATAGTCAAAAACAGCGCTTCCGAGCCCAACCGCGTCGCCCCTGATGGAATTCAGGGTCAGAAAGGTAAAGTCTGGTGGAATTATGGTGAGTACTATCTTGAGGAGTCCGACCTTAAAAAGCTTTCTGTCGGAATCGCCAGTGTGGACATAACGACCCGCTGGTCCGCCGACGGCTATGTAAAGGTTGCCTACAAGAATAACGAGTTCGGTTCCGTCCTGGCCGCCCAGTATGAAGCCCTCCGCTCCGCCCCCAAGCCTTCGGCTGATGTGGCAGGAGTCCTCAAATCGATACAGGACAGGGGTGGAAGCCGTCTTTCGGAGACCAATGTCCTCAAGGTTAATGACAAGCTTTCCCTGTCTCTGGTCTATTTCTACTATGCCGCTACGAACACCGAAGGCTACGATCTCAACCTCTATATTAACGGAGTGACAGTCCCTTACGGCGCGGAAATATCTATTCTGTCAGCCGACGGGCGTAACATAGTTCTCCATCAGGAAAAGGACCTTTCTGCAGGCCGTGCCATCTGCTATCCGGAGGCTGAAGACATCCGCAGCATCCTTTCCGGAGTCCGCAGCCTGACGGTCCAGACGACAGGAGTCCCTGTTGTTTTGACTTTTGAAAATGATACATTCCGTCTTGTTTTTGACAGGCTCTATAATTCGCTTCAAACGATATCTATACTATGATAAAGAAGTTACTGATCCTTTTAGTGAGTATCTCTCTCATCGGTTGCAGTGGGGGAGTGCAAACCCCTGATAATCAAAAGAAAGACGATCCGTCCGAGGCTCCTTCCGTCGAGCCGTCGGCAGAGGCTGTTCCGCAAGACCCTTCCGATGGGCCTTCTCCTTCGGATCCCTCCGATGGACCAGCTCCTTCAGATCCGTCTGATGGACCGGAACCCGGCCCCGGCCCTGATCCTTTCTTTTCATTCTGCAATCTGATCTCATCAAAGGATTGGACCGATGTTGATGGAGAGTATGGAGATCTCCCTGATGGCATAACCGTTTTCCGTTCTCCGGACAAGCTTCTCGGCAAGCCTGAAATCGCCTATATTGCCGTTGCCGACCTTTCCAAGATAGACTTCAATGTCTGGAGCATTAAAGATATAGGTACCAA